>DATFXD010000183.1:0-20295 GCA_035258605.1 Hyphomicrobiaceae bacterium
CACCAGGAAAGTGCCGATGAGCGAGAGGGAGAAGGCGAGGATGGCGAGCAGGATGGTCCACACCTTGAGCGCCTCGCGCTTCTCCATGACCAGCGCGGAGTGCAACAGCGCGGTGGCGGCGAGCCACGGCATGAACGAGGCATTTTCCACCGGGTCCCAGAACCACCAGCCGCCCCAGCCCAGCTCGTAGTAGGCCCACCACGAGCCCATGGCGATGCCGAGCGTCAGCAGCATCCAGGCTGCGAGCGTCCACGGCCGCACCCAGCGCGCCCAGGCCGCGTCGGTGCGCCCTTCGATCAGGGCGGCGATGGCAAAGGAGAACGCCATCGAAAGGCCGACATAGCCGGCATAGAGAAACGGCGGATGGAAGGCCAGCGCCGGATCCTGCAGGATGGGATTGAGACCGCGGCCCTCGGGCTGGGGCGGAATGCGCAGGAAGGGGCTCGACGCAAACACGATGAACACCAGGAAGGCGACGGCGATCGTCGCCTGCACCGAGAGCACGTTGGCGCGCAAGGTATCGGGCAAGTTGTTGCCAAACAGCGCCACGGCGGCGCCGAACAGCGCCAGGATCAGGACCCACAGCACCATCGAGCCCTCATGGTTTCCCCACACGCCGGAGATTTTGTAAATCAGCGGCTTGGCGGTGTGCGAGTTGGCCCACACGGTCTCAACGGAAAAATCGGAGGTGATAAAGGCGTGCGTCAACGCCAGGAAGGCGAAGCTCAACAGCGTGAGCTGGGCGAGCGCCGCCGGCGGCCCCACCGCCATCAACTTGCCATCGCCGACGCGGGCGCCCCAGGCCGGCAGCAGCATCTGCATCAGGGCAACCGCCAGCGCCAGGATCAAGGCAAAATGCCCAAGCTCGATGATCATCGGCGATCGGCCTTTCCCGGCCCGGGCCGCAGATGGCGTTGCCGCCGCTGCGACCGATGCGCCGACGTTTGATCCCACCTGCGCCTGCGAGTGACCGCCACCGTCATCGCCGGGCGCGCTCCTTGCTGCTGGCCGCGCCGCCTTGGCTGTTGCCCGCGCCTTGCCACACGCCCTGTTGCTTCAAGGCCTTGGCAACCTCGGGCGGCATATAGGCCTCGTCGTGCTTGGCGAGCACGCTATCGGCGAGGAAATGCCCGCCGCCATCGAGTGCCCCCTCGGCGACCACGCCCTGACCCTCGCGGAAGAGGTCGGGCAGGATGCCGGTATAGCGCACGTCGATCGTCTTCACCGTGTCGGTGACCGCGAATTCGACGGTGCTGCCGGCACCGCGCTTGACGCTGCCGGTCGCGACCAGGCCGCCGAGGCGAATGCGCTGGCCCGGGCCGACACCCTTGGCAACGACTTCGCTCGGGGTATGAAAGAAGACGATGGTGTCGCGCAGGGCGACCAGCACCAACAACACGGCGAGGCTCAGGATGGCGATGCCGAGCCCGATGAAGAGCGCACGGCGCTGTTTGCGGGTCATGAGCCCAGCCCCAAGCTTGCGGCCAGGGCGCTGAGTTCGCCCAGCGCGCGTTCGTCGCCGGCAAAGTTGCGACGCGCCTCGGCCAGCGCCTCGCGCGCGTCGTTCTTGCGGTCGAGCACAACGTAGGCATTGAGCAGACGCCGCCAGCCCGCCAAGTCGTTGCCGTTCTGCTTCAGGCGCTGTGCCAAGCCATCGACCATGCCGGCAATCATGCGACTGCGCTCCTCGGGCGCGAGCGCCTGCGCGGCGGCAACGTCGGCGGCCGTGGGACCGGGCGCTGCCGGCTTGCTGCCGGTGCCGAGGCGGCGCGTCACGTCTTCGAGGCGCTCGCTGACGGCCGCGCGCCAGGGCGCCGCGCTGGGGGCCGCGCCCAACAGCGCGCGATAGTCCGCCGCCGCCTCGCCGAGCTTGCCGTCCTGCTCCTTGGCCACCGCCAGCCAATAGCGCGCTTCGACCCGGTCGGGTTCGAGTTTCAGGATCTTGTCATAGGCGCGACGCGCCTCCTCGGTGACGACGCCGTCGTTGGCGAGCATGCTGGCATCGGCAAAGCCCGCCAGCAGCTTGATCGATTCGCCGTTGAGTTGCATGGCCCGCCCATAGGCGTTGACCGCGTCGCGATAGCGTCCGAGCTTGAAATAGACCGGCGCCACCACCTCCCACCCCTCTCCATCGCCGGGCTCATCGCGCAGACGGGCCTCGACGCGGGCAACGAGTTCGCCAATGCCCGCCTCATTGAGCGCCAGCTGTTGGCGCTTGGCGGCCGGAAAGCCCGGCATCTCCGGCGAGCCATAGACGAGATAGAGGCCGATCACGACCACTGGCACCAGCACGGCTGCGGCCACGGCGGTGTTGGTGTGCCCGCGCGCCGGCGGGACCGGTGCGGCGGCCTCGGGCGCGCCGGCTCCCGCCAACAGACGGCGCGAGATCTCAAGCTTGGTGGCGGCGGCCTCGCTGGCGTCCATCAGCCCACGGGCGCAGTCGGCCTCCACTTCCTCGAGCTGGTTGCGATAGACGGCAACGCTGCCCGCGCCGCGTTCCGCGCTGCCGCTGGCGGCGCGGGTCAGGGGCGCGAGCACGGCCACCAGGACCGCCGCCGTCATCACCGCGAAGAGGATCCACAGGAGCATGCGTTCTATCCGGCTGCGCCAGCCCCCCTGCAATAGGGCTGGGACCGCGGCGTGGCAAGGCGGGCGGCGCGCAGTGGCAGATCTGTCGCGGGGCGAAGGCGGGCGATCCGCGTCGGTGCGGCCGCCGCCGTGCGCACGCGCCGGGGACACAAGCGGCAACAGGCAGGCGGCTGGCCACCAAGGCCCGTACCGCCAGCATGCGCGCGCAACTGGGCCGACGACCGCCGTCTAAGCGTCAACCGGGCTCCAGGTGCCGTCGGGGTTGCGGCAGGCGGTGCCGCGCATCGTTTGCGGCCGTCCGTCAATATAGACCTTGTGGACATAATCGCGGCAGTCGAGCGACCCACGCCGGTAGGGCTGCTCGGGAATAACCTCGCCGTAGCGGCCGTTGCTCGGGTTCTGCCACCGTACCGGGCGCCCCGATTGTCCCCGCTCCCAGGCATCATATTCCGCCTGCTGGGCCAACTGGCGATCGCGCGCATCGAGCGAGCGGCCGATCTCGTTGCCGACGATGCCACCGATCACCGCCCCGGCGAACGTGCTGGCGACCCGGCCGCCGCCCTTGCCGAACTGGTTGCCGATGACGCCACCGGCGATGGCGCCCATCAGGGTGCCCGTGTCCTGCTTGGTCTCGCAGCCCATGAGCACGAGCGCGGCCACGCACACCATGATCGCAGGTCGCATTAATCCCTCCCCCGTACCGTTGCATCCGGCGAGCCCACGCCCCCTCGCGCGGCCATACCGCCGGTGCGCTCGGCGAATCGCAAGTTGTCATGGCAATGCGCGCTTCGATTAGGGCGAAAGTACGACCCGCGGCTCACGCCGAAGCCGGCATCGTGACTAGCTGGCGAGCGGCAGGGTCAGGCGCACGCTGAGACCGCCGATCTCGGCCCGGCACAGTTCCAGCCCACCGCTGTAGGAGTGGGCAAGGTCGGCAACGATCGAATGGCCGAGGCCGGAGCCGGGTTTGGTTTCGTCGAGCCGCCGTCCGCGCAGGATCGGGTCGGTCAGCTGCTGGTCGGTCAAGCCCGGGCCGTCGTCCTCGACCCTGATCTCGAACCGCGCATGGGCGCCGTTGTCGGCGGGCAACGTCGCCACCGACAGCATCACCTTGGAGCGCGCCCACTTCGAGGCGTTGTCGAGCAGATTGCCGAGCATCTCCTCGAGGTCCTGGCGCTCGCCCTGAAAGCGGGTCCCCGCCGGGCAGTCCATGATGTAGGACAGCTGCCGGTCGCGATAGATGCGCTCGAGCGCGCGAATCAGCGATTCGCCCACCGGCCGCACTTCCGTCACCCGGCCGATGACGCCGATGCGGGCGGCCATGCGGGCGCGATCGAGGTAGAGAGAAATCTGCTTGCCCATGATCTCGGCCTGCTCGGAGACCTTGCGGGCAAAGCCGCTGGGCTCGTCGCGCGCCTCGTTGACGATCACCGCCAGCGGCGTCTTCAGCGCGTGCGCCAGATTGCCGACATGGGTGCGGGCGCGCTCGACGATGTCCTGGTTGGATTTCAAGAGCGCGTTGAGCTCCTGCTGCAGGGGCACGATTTCCTGCGGCAGGGCGGCGTCGAGCCGTGCCGCCTCGCCCGAGCGGATGGCGCTCAGCCCCTTTTCCACCTGGTGCAGGGGCAACAACCCGAAGCGGATCTGAAACAGATTGACCGCGAGCAGGCCGATGCCGGCCAGCGCCAGCGCCAAACCGAGCCGGGTGCGGAAGCTGAGCAGGCTGTTTTCCACCTCCTCCAGCGCCGCCGCCACCGCCACCGAGTAGCGTTGCGCCGATTGGCCCTCGCCGAACACGTAGATGGTCTCGGCCACGCGCACGGTCTGCTCCAGCGGCCCGGTCAAGGTTGCCCAGCGTACCTCGCGGTCGTTGGGTTCGACCTTGGCTTCGCTCGGCAGCGGGATGCGCTCATCGGCCAGCGAGCGCGATACCAGCAGCCGGCCGGGGCGTCCGTCGAGCGGCTTGATCTGCCAGTACCAGCCCGAGTGCGTGATCTCAAACAGCGGTTCGCCGACGTCCTTTGGCGCCCCCGGCTCGCTGTCGCCGTGATCGATGCTGTCGGAGAGAATGACCGTGAGCAGCACGCCGATGCGGCGGTCGTAACTGTTCTCCACCTCCTCGCGATAGAGCGAATAGATGATCATGCCGGCGACCGGGAGAACCAGCAGCACCCACGCCGCCGCGGTCGCAAACAGCCGAAACGCGAGGGAGTTAGTTCGCATCGCCCTCCGAGAGCCTGTAGCCCAGGCCGCGAATGGTCTTGATCATGTCGGGTGGAATCTTCTTGCGCAGCCGGCCGATGAACACCTCGATGGTGTTGGAGTCGCGGTCAAAATCCTGTTCGTAGAGGTGCTCGACCAGTTCCGTGCGCGAGACGATGCGATCGTTGTGGTGCATCAGATAGGCGAGCAGCCGATATTCATGCGAGGTGAGCTTCACCGGCTGGCCATCGAGCGTGACGCGCGCGGTTTTGGTGTCGAGCCGCAGCGGTCCGCATTCGATGTCGCTGCGGGCGTGCCCCGAGGCGCGGCGCACCTGCGCCCGGATCCGCGCCAGCAATTCCTCCATGTGAAACGGCTTGGCCACGTAGTCATCGGCGCCGGCATCGATGCCGGCGACCTTGTCGCTCCAGCGATCGCGGGCGGTGAGGATGATCACCGGCATGTTGCGCCCGGCCCGGCGCCACTGCTCGAGCACGCTGATGCCGTCGATCTTGGGCAAGCCGGTGTCGAGGATGACGACATCGTAGGGCTCGGTCTCGCCGAGGAAGAAGCCCTCCTCGCCGTCGAAGGCGGCATCGACGGCATAGCCGGCGTCGGTCAGCGCCGCCACCAGCTGGCGGTTGAGATCGCGATCATCCTCGAGCACCAGTACCCGCACGTGGCCTGACCTTTTTGCTTCCGCTTGCCGCCAAGGGCGGTTTCGACGCACGAGGGCAGCTCGCGCGCGTCGCGGAGGAATGGGGCATTGTCCTCACCGGCCGACGGCGCGCACAAACGTAACAGGTGGCGCCGGGCGGGCCCGTTGCGGACAATATAAGGGGTTCGGCCGTTGCGCCAGCGGTGCCACGCCGGGGTGGGCCGGCCCCAAGACAAAACTATCCCCCGTCGGCCGGCGGCGCCGGGCGGCCGGACCCCAAATCCGGCGCAGCCCCTCAATGCCATGCTGTTGCCACATCGCTGCCCATGGTGATGCAAGATCCCTAGCCCACACCACGCCCACGCCATGCGCTCGCCACCGCTGTTAGCCGCTGCCGCCGTGACCCTCCTCGTGGGCGCCGGCGGCGGGGCGTCCGCCCAGCCCCCCGATGACATCTGCGCCGCGGCGACCCTGCATGCCAAGGCCTCCAACGCCGAAGTCGGCGTTTGGCTCGACCGGCAGACGCGCCACGACGGCATCGAGGTGGTGTGCCGGATCCGTACCGTGCAGTTCAGCCGGTTCCTCAACGTCCGCGCCCCGGCCAGGGATTGGTGGGAGCGCAAGGCCAAGGAATGGAGCAGCATCAATTGCGCCAACCAGATGTGGCGCATCGCCATCAACGATGGCTGGGTGATCTTGGGACGGATGACGACGGCATCGGGCGAGCACGCCGACCTCATCGCCACCTGCAAATAGGCGCACCGACCGGACCTTCAGGGGTCGGCGTCTAGACTGGCGCGGGATCACATCCGACGCACACCCTTTTGATCGCGCGCCGGGCCGGGCCCGCGGTCCACATGCAGAGCTGGTGCGTATCTCGTGCAACTGCGCCGAGCCCGGCGTGGAGAGCGATCGGCGCCAACCCATGACCACAGCCGCAACCTTTGTCCGCCTGAGCGTCGCCCTAATCTCAGTCATCAACGCCAGCGCAGCGCTGACGCTCCCGCAAACGCGCGCCCGCTTCGGCATCACTACCCCGGTGGCGGCCACCGCCAGCCACCAGCGCCGCGCCCAGATCCGCCGGCAACGGCCGCCGCGCGTGCCCCGGCGCCAACCCAACGACCAGGACCCGACCGAGGCCTTTGCCCGGGGGGCCGCCGCTGAGCTCTAATCAACGTGCCGGCGCATGGCCGCGGCCCCGTGCCATGCAGGATCAATGTGCCGATGCGCTTGAGCGACCGGCACCCGTGCCGCACCCCGCAATGGCCCAATCACCCCTGTGCACCTCCGCGCACAGCAACCGATGGCACTGTCGCCTCAGCCCAGATACATGACGCCGTTGATGTGCACGGTCTGGCCGGTGATGGATCGGGCGCGAGGACCAGCCAAAAACATTCCGCAGCTGCGATCCTCGACGCTGCCGAGGCGGCCCGTCAGGATGCGGTTGACGCCATGATGCTGCGGCAGCGGCAGCTTCGGGTCGCGCTCGGTGCCGATCAACCCGGGCACCACGCAGTTGGCCGTGATCTTGTCGGGCAAGCTCGTGGGCGAGCGCGCGGGTAAAGCCGGTGAGGCCCGCTTGGCCACCACGACATGGGGCGCGCACCGGGAGGCGCCGAGGTAGGCGCTGACGCCGCAGATGTTGACGATGGCGCCGGCGCAGCTGGCGCGCAGGTGCGTTAGGGCCGACGTCACCATCAGGAAGGCGCCATGGAGGATCACGCCCAACACGCCGTGCCCGTCCGGCGACGGCCTCGACCGCGTCGCGGTTACGGCCGCCGTGACCACCACGGCCGCGCCGGCGCGGCGAGCGCCAGAGCGATGCCGCAGCCGATAGTGCGACCGGCGCCGGTGACGAGGGCGACGCGGCCCTCAAGATCGGTGCCCGGGGCATGAGCCTTGTGCCTCATTGAGATCCTGCCGATCATGAAACGCGCGTGCGCCAGGGCGACGAAAGAAGCACCCACAGCGCGGCTGTTGCTCGCCGCCGACGGCCGGCGCAGGCCCCCAGGCGCGAGCGCTTGGTCGGCCCCGCTGGCAGGCCCGCGTGGCTGGAAATCCCACCGTTTGCAGAAGCACTTGTGGCCAGTTTGACACTGCCCTGGCAAGAAAGCCCGGCCCGCACCCTCCGGATATTGGCAAACCGCGCGATCGCGCGCTACCCATCGTTGAGTGCTGGACCAGTGGCGCCCGCCCGCCGGGACAGGGGTTCAGTGAGGGGCTAGTTGTGCGGGGGGGCGTTCTATTCCGTGGCGTACTGGCGTTGTCATTCTCGGTGCCGACGACCGATCGATGCCCGAGCGGCTGGGCACGGGACCGGGTTCCGAGCCACGGTGGCTCGCGCGGCCGGAGCACCCGGAATATCCGCATCCCGTCGGCGACAGCTGAGCATCAGCCACCAGCGCGCGCTCGGCGACGCAAGACCTTTCAAATCCGTAGCGCCACGCCTGGCGGCCAAGCGCTCGCCTGGTGCCTTCGGCCACCGGCCGCAGCCGCGCCGACCCATGTCCGGCCGCGATCACGCGCCTTGCCAAATCTTGTCATCGTAGGGGGTCACATGAAGGTACCACCACACGTCACGTCCGGCGCCTTGAGCCTGTTCGCGGGGTCGATGCTGCTGCTCTTGATGCAGCCGGTGCCGGGACTTGCCGAGGGCACCGACACCGCCAACTACGTCAGCAAGACGCTGCGCTGCGATGGCTACGACAACAACCGCTGTTTTCGCTTCGCCGATCCGCGCCGGCGCGGCAAACCCTACCTGCAGCCGCGCTTCCATCACCCCCCGCCCGAAGGCGTCGACACGCGCTACGTGGTCGAGCGGCGGCCGGTCGTTCCCTACGGCGAGGAGCGCTGGCGCGAGCGGGAAGGCCGTGACCGGGACTATGACCGCCGTGACCGGGACTATGACCGCCGCGACCGGGACTATGACCGCCGCGACCGCTACAGCCGTTACGATCGCTATGAGCGCTATGAGCGCGAGTGCCTGCACCTGGTGACCGCCAAGGGTACCGAGGCGCAGACCGAGAACGGCGCACTGGTTTCGGCCAAGCGCGCCTGGCGCGCTTGGGTGCGGTCGGATCATGGCGAGCGCTATCAGGATCTCGACGCCGCCAAAAACGGCGAATACCGCTGCTGGCGCTCCTCGACCAACGAAAGCACCATCGGCAAGGTCGGCGAATTCCTGACCGGACAGTATCGCAAGCGCTGCCAGGTATGGGCGACCCCCTGCCTCGGCGAGCGCCACACGCTCGACGGCGACAAGGACGACCGCGAGTGATGCGCGGCGCCGGCGCCTTGGCGCCGGCAGCTGGCGCGGCACCCCGTCTAAGGCTCGGGTTCGTACTATCAGTACCGAGCCAGATGCGACCCCGGCGCAAACTGCGTCGGGGTCGCTTTGTTGTAGGGGTTGGCCAAGGTCGGGGCCCGGCCGGTTTCCACCGGACCGTCGGCTAGCGCAGGGCGCCAAGGTCAATGCGCGGCGCGGCCCACATCTGGCGTGCGAGCGCGAGGGCGGCGCTTGCCTGCGCCTCCGACCAGCCGCCGTGAGCGACGTTGTGGGCAAATTTGTCTTCGATCTCGGCCCGCGACAACGGTTCCTGCGCCCCGCCGCGCAGATGCGGCTGCCGCTCATCAATGATGTCGCCGTCGATCAGGCGGACGCGGATGTGGCCGGTGAAGGCAGCGGGGTAAGGGTTCGCCGGATCGATCCGATAGCTGATTTTCGCGGCCAGGGCGTGGACGCGGCGATCGGCAAGGCTCGCCTCGGCAAAGGCGCCGAAGCCAAGACCGCCAGTGATGAGCGCGAAAGCAATGCAATAGGGCGCCGCGAACTTGCCGGCGTAGCCATTGGCCGGGCTTTGCTTGGCCGCGAGCGGTTCCCACAGCCGGTGCACGGTACCTTCGCCCACCTCGCACTCCACCTCGGCGATGCGCTCGGCCGCGACGCCGCGCCGGTTGAGGCGTAGGGCACAGTCGACGTAGGGCTGGATCATGGTGCCGCAGGGATAGGGCTTGAAGGCCAAAAGGGCGGCGTGCCAGACGGTCCCAAACCCCTCCGTCAGCGCCCCCCAGTCGCCGGCGCGGGTGCGGGCAAAACCGTTGAAGAGCCCATGCACACCTTCAAACACCGTGCTTGGACCGACGAAGCCGGCGCGCGCCAAGAGCGCCGCCCGTAACCCCGATTGCGCCGCCCAGCCCGGATGCATGCGCTTGGTCCAGCTGCCGTCGGCCAGGTACTCGATGATGCCGCTCGCCATCGAGCCGGCAATGCCCAGCGCGTTCGTCAGCTGCTGACGATCGAGCCGCAGCGCGGCGCCAACCGCGGCCGCCGCCGCCATGGCGCCGAACACCGCGGTCGGATGGAAGCCCGATTTGTGCACGGCCTTGGGTACCACCAGGCTCAAGCGGCAAATGCTCTCGACGCCAACGGCGATACCCCGCAGCACCGCCTCGCCGCTGAGCCCTTCCTGCTCGGCCGCCGCCAGCACTGCCGGTACCACCACCGCACCGGCGTGTACCGGCCCGCCCTCGAAGGTATCGTCGAAGTCCTCGCCATGCGCCGCCGTGCCGTTGGCGAAGGCCGCGCCGGCGGCGCTCAAAGTGCGGTCGTGGCCGATGGCGGTGCCGCCGCCGGGCTCGGCCCATGCCGCCAGCGCCGAGGCGACGTAGTCGCTGCCGCGGGCGACGACGCAAAGCCCGATCACGTCGATCAGCAAGCGCTCGCAGATCTCAACGACCGCCGGGCTAAGCGCGGCGGCGTCGATCGCCAGAATTTTTTCGGCCAGGGTCTGGGCCAGGGTTTGGGAGAGGGAGGGCTCAGCAGGGTTCACGTGGCACCATGAGCGGTTAAGGAAACGCCAAGCACCTCATCTCGCACCTTCTCAGCTCGCGGTCTACGGCCGCCGGTCTGGCGGACCGCCTCAATTGTTGCGCAAGCGCACGCCGCTGAAGCCCGGGATGCGGTTGACTGCGATAATCACCGCGGCGGTCAGGATCAGCATGCTGAGGCCGAGCACGGCGATGGCCCCGAGATCCCCACTCTCTTTCAGATCGAAGATCAACACCGACACGACCTTGGTCTCTGAGGTGAATAGGATTACCGCCGCCGACAACTCGCGCACCACCGCGACAAAGATGAAGCACCAGGTCGCCACCAGGCTGGGCCCGAGCAGCGGCGCGGTCACGTCCCGCAAGGTGCGCAGCCGCGATGCCCCGAAGATCCGCCCCGCCTCCTCCAATTCGGGCGACAGCGCGCGGAAGGCGGATTGCAGCTGCTGGTAGGCCGCGGGCAGCTCGATGGTGACATAGGCAATGAGCAGGATCCACAAGGTGCCGTAGAGCACGATCGGCCCGCGCGTATAGGCGAGAAACAGGCCAACGCCCAGCACGATGCCGGGGATCGCGATCGGCGCGGTGGCGAGGAAGGCAAGCAGCCGGTGGCCGATAATGCTGGCACGTGTGGTGAGATAGGCGATCACCAGCGCCAGCACCGTGCCGCCAGTCGCCGCCATCAGACCCAGCAAAAAGGTATTGCGCATGGCGAGCTTGGTGGCTGAGAGTTCGAAGAACACGAAGCGCACATTCTGCCAGGTCGCGGTATCGAAGCTCAAAGGCTGCGAGGCGATGCGGGAAAAGGCGGCGTTGATCAGCGCAGCGTAGGGCAGAAACACCGGTAGGCAGAGCACAGTGAGGCAAATGCCGAGCGCGGGCCAGCGCCAGGCGCCGAGGCGCACCGGTCGCGGCGGACCGCTCTTGCCACCGACCACGACGTAGCCGCGGCGTCCCAGCAGCACCGCCTGGCCGCGCAACAAGATCACGGTCAACACCAACAGCGGCAGGGACGCGGCCGCGGCGAGCTCCGGCTTCGGCGGATACTGGAACAGGCTCCAGATCTTGGTGGTCATGGTGTGAAAGCCGGCCGGCAGCGCCAGGATGGCGGGCGAGCCGAACAGGGTCATGGCCTGGAGAAAGGCCACCAGCGCCCCGGCCAACAGGGCCGGCAGCGCCAGCGGGATGGTAACGCGTTGCGCCGTGCGCCAGGCCGAGCCGCCCAGCATGGCGGAGGCGTCTTCGAGCTCGCCCGGTATGCGGTCGAGGGCATTGGCAACCAGCACGAAAATGTAGGGAAACGTGTAGCAGGAGATAACGAAGATCACGCCGGTCAGCGTATAGATGTCAAACAGCCTGGCGTCAGGCGGTGCCCCGCTGAGGCTGCGATAGAGCTGGTTGATGAGGCCACTGTTGGGGGCCGCCAGCAGCTCCCAGGCAATGGCGCCGAGAAAGGGCGGGGTGACGAACGAGGCCATGACCAAGAGGCGGATCGGGCCCCGCAACGGCATGTCGGTGCGCGCCACCAGCCAGCCCATCGGGGCGGCCACCGCGCAGCACGCCGCGCTCACCGACAGCGCAATGGTGAAGGTGGCGAGCAGCGGCTCGACGAAGGCAGGATCGGTGAACAGCGCCTGAAAATTGCCGAGCGTCAAATGCCGCGTGCGATCGGTGAAGGCGAATACGGCCAACCAGGCCAGCGGCAGCACGATCAACAGCGCGAGCAGCGCCGCAAACAGCGCCATCACCAGCCCTGAGAGGTCGAGATGGCGGCGCGGCATGGGCAATGGCGGGCGGGAGCTGGGGGTCATGGCACGAGGAAGCTCATAGAGAGGCAAGGTCCCAAGGCCTTGCCGTGCACTGCCAGAAGCGTTCACCGCGCCGAGCACGACGGCGGCTGCTTGCCGCCGCCTTCGCCCGGTCCGGCGCGGCGAGCTTACACCTTGAAATAGCGCGTGTAGCGGGCCTTGATCTGATCGGCCTCGCGTTCCACCGCCACCGCATCATCCGCCATCAGCTTGATGTCCTTGAGCGGCGTGCGTCCCGCCTTCTCCTGCACCTGGTCATGGAACGAGCGCAAACCGCCGGCATCCACCATCAGCTGCTGGCACTCGGCGGAGAACATGAAGCTCTGCAGCAGGCGGGCGGCATTGGGGTTGGGCGCATCCTTCAGGATGCCGGAGGGGCCGATGATCACCGGCGTGCCTTCGCTTGGATAGACGATCTCGACCGGCTCGCCCTTTTCCTTGAGCTGGAACAGGTTGTACTCGTTGCCATCGGCCATGATGGCGCGCTCGCCGAGCGCCAATTTCTTGGGCGGGTCGGCCGAGGATTGCACCTGCATCACCTTCTGCCGGCTCAGCTTCTCGAAGTAGTCCCAGCCGAGTTGGCGCGAGATCTGAAAGGTCGCGGTCATGATGGTGCCGCTGTAGCCCGGGTGCGCCTTGACGATCTTGCCCGTCCATTTGGCATCCAACAGGTCGGCGAAGCTCTTCGGCGCCTCCTCCGCCTTCACCAGTTTGGTGTTGTAGCCGATCACGCACAGCCACACCCGCCAGCTGGCAAACAGACCATCGCCGTCCACCTGATCGGCCGGATAATGGCTGGCGATTTCCTGCGGCAGATAGGGCGCGAGGATGCCCTCTCGCTTCCAGACGATGAAATGCGCCGCATCGGAGCTGTTGACGACATCGACGGCGTGGATGTTGCTCTGATACTCCTGGCCGATGCGTTGGAAAATGCGCTCCCCGCCCGAGCGCTCGACGCGCACGGCGATGCCGGGGTACTTCGCCTCGAACGCCTTGGCGATGCGCTCGGCCACCGGCAGGTCGACGGCGGTATACCAGATCGCCTTGCCCTCCTTGCGCGCCGCCTCGATCAGGTCCGGGGTGACGGTGGACGTGGCCAGCGCCGCCGGCGCTGCGCGGGAAAAGGATGTTGCCGCCAGCGCCGTGGTGGCGAGCCCCCGGCACACGGCACGGCGGCTGAGGCTAGCGCTTGCCATAATCGTCTCCTCTACATGATCGTGGTGTTTCAGTTGATCAGCGCCTGGCAATGGGCCGCGGGCAGCACCAGGCTCACGACCGCGCCCGGCGCGAAGTCGGCTTCGGGCGCCGTCGTCACGCGCAACGGCACGCCGTTGCCGACCTCGACCACATAGTCGCGGGTGGCGCCGAGAAAGACGTTGCGCACCACCGTGCCCTTCAGCGCATTGCTGCCCTGTGCCGCCGTGTCGCCGGCAAGCAAGCGGATGTCGTGCTGGCGCACGGCGGCGGCGGCCGGGGCGCCCGGCGCGAAGGCGGCGTTGTGGCATTCGATGCTGGCGCCGGCAAACATCAGCCGCCGGTCGTCGATCGCCTGGCCGCGAAGGATGTTGCTGCCGCCCAGGAAGCGGGCGACGAACTCGGAGCGCGGCTGCTGATAGATCTGGCGCGGCGAGCCCAGCTGTTCGATGCGACCGGCGTTCATGACGGCGATCAGGTCGGCGGTGGTCATGGCCTCGCTTTGGTCGTGCGTGACGTAGACGGTGGTGTAGTGATAGGCCTGGTGCAGACGGCGGACCTCAAAACGCATCTCTTCCCTGAGATTGGCATCGAGATTGGACAGCGGCTCGTCGAGCAGTAGCACGTCGGGCTCCACAATCAAGGCGCGCGCCAGCGAGACGCGCTGCTGCTGGCCGCCGGAGAGCTCCGCCGGGTAACGCTCGGCAAACGCTGTCAGCTGCGTAGTCGCCAGGATCGCCGTAAGCTTGGCCGCGATGCTCGCCCGGTCGAGCCGGCGCAGTTCAAGTCCGTAGGCGACGTTTTGCGCCACCGTCATGTGCGGCCAGAGCGCATAGCTCTGAAACACCATCGACACCCGGCGCTGCTCGGGGGGCAGCACCCGCGACGGCGCCGAGACGACGCGCTCGCCGATGGCGATCTCGCCCGCCGTCGGCTCGGTGAACCCGGCGAGCAGGCGCAAGATCGTGGTCTTGCCGCAGCCCGATGGCCCAAGCAGACAGACGAGCTGCCCATGCTCGATGCGGAGCGAAATGTTGTCGACCGCGGCAAAGCGATCGAAGTTTTTGCTGAGACCGCGCAAGACGACCGGTGGCACGCTTCCTCCCTTCGGCGCGTGGGCCCCCGGCGCTGTTGGCGGCGAGGCATGTTCGCGAGCTGCGGCGCCTGTTGCAACCCTGGCTTTAGCATTTCTGTGCCAGTTGCTGTAGCGGGCGCGACAGGGTGTGCCAGCGCGTCCGGGGCGGCGTGGGGCCCGCGCGCCTCGATGCGGATCGCCCGGCACGACGGCGCACAAATCTTTTGCACTGGGGGCGGTCCGCCGTGGCGCTTGCGCCCGACGCCACCGGAGGGCCGCCCCGGCAGCCGGCCGGACGCGCGACCGCCCGAGGGCGCCGGCGTCGGTTGCAACCAGAAGTTAGGTCGGCCTCGGCAGCCGGCGCGGGCGCAAACAATCTGTGCTAGCCAGCTCGGGAGAGCGACGGCAACCAACGACGGCGAGGAGAAACGCCCATGGCGAACAACAGGATCGACCTTTCGGGTCGGGCGGCAGTGGTGACGGGCGGGGCCCAGGGCCTCGGCAAGGCGATCACCGACCGCTTCCTCACATCGGGAGCGCGCATTGCCATCTGGGACCGCGACACGGCCTTGGCTGAGAAGACGGCGGCCGCCTTCGGCGGCGAGGTCCGAGCGATCGCCTGCGACGTCGCCGATCCCGCTTCGGTCGCCGCCGCGCACGCGGCCACCATCGCCTGGCTCGGCCGCATCGATATTCTCGTCAACAACGCCGGTATCGCCGGGGCCAATGCCAAGACCTGGGAAACGCCGGTCGAGGAATGGCTTAAGGTGATGCGCGTCAACCTCGACGGTCCCTTCGTCTGTTCGCGGGCGGTGGTGCCGGGAATGATCGCGCACAACTACGGCCGGATCGTCAACATCGCCTCGATCGCCGGCAAGGAAGGCAATCCCAACGCCGCGCACTACTCGGCGTCCAAGGCCGGCGTCATCGCCCTCACCAAGTCGCTGGGCAAGGAGCTTGCGGGCTATGATATTGCCGTCAATTGCGTGACGCCGGCCGCGGCCAAGACCGCCATCTTCGATCAGCTGACGCAACAGCACATCGATTTCATGCTGTCGAAGATCCCGCGCAACCGCTTCGTGCTGGCCGAGGAAGTGGCCGCCATGGTGGCCTGGATGGCGTGCGAGGAGAATTCCTTCACCACCGGCGCGGTGTTCGACATATCCGGCGGCCGCGCCACCTATTAGCGCGCGGCGTGCGCCGCGAGCGCGATCGTGGCGGCGCAGCGACGCCGCCACGGTGGTCCGAGCCGGCTATTCGTCGAGCCAGACGTTGATCAGGTTCTGGCCGACGAAGTGGCTCGGGGGCAGGTCCCAGCCCCGCACCTTCTTGTTGTTGACAACGATCCGCTGATACCAGAGCAAAGGCACATTGTAAGCGGCGTTCAGGGCATAGCGCTCGAACTCGTGCACGACCTTGAGCCGCTCCTTGGCATCGACGATTTGCGATTGCAGCTTGAACAGATCATCGAGCTTGGTGTCGCCGTGGCGCGAATAGGCGATGCCGGAGGTATGCTTGCTGAGCAAGGTGTTGAACTGCGCGGTCGGATCATCGGCGAAGTCGGAGATGTTCTGCACCACGGCGTCGAAATCGCCGTTCTCCATGGCCGCAAACCACAGCTTGGTTTCGACCGGTGCGTGCTCGGCTTCGACGCCGATCCGTCGCCACTGGTCGACGGCATAGATGCCGGCCGGGATGAACGGCTGATCGATGGTTCGGTTCACCAGCTTGAGCTTGAGGTTGGGATAGCCGGCTTCCTGCAACAGCCGCCGGGCCTCGGCTCGCGATTTTTCGATGTCGCGCCAGAACCCCGGCATTTTCTCCAGTTCCTCGGGCGGCAGCGACCACTCGGCGCCCGGTCGAAAGGTACCGCTCACGCCCTTGATCAGGGAAATCTTGCCGAGCGACGCCGAGCCGCCCCAGCGGTCGATGGCAAGCGTCAGGGCCTGGCGCACGCGGATGTCGTCGAACGGCTTGTGCTCGGTGTTGAAGGTGATGAGGATGTTGGTCACCCACGGCCCCTCCTGCACGGTCACCTTATCCTTCATCGCCTCCAGCAGCTGGTCGCGCTCCTGCGGAGTGCGGCCTCTGAACTCGGCGTCGTACTGGCCGCCACGCAGGCCGGCGACCACGGTGTTGCTGCGCACAAAGATCGCCTTATAGCCGTCGAGGTACGGGCGATCCTTGCGAAAGTACTGGTCGAAGCGCGTGGCGCTCCAGTGCGAACCCTTCTGGTACTCGACGAATTTGAAGGCGCCGGTGCCCATCACTTCGGTCTCGGGATAGCGCGGGTTCTGCGCCAGCTTCTTGGCGCTATAGACGCAGTTGAAGGGCGAGGCGAAGTGCAGCGGCATCGACATGTTGACCTGACTGAGCCGGAACACGACCGTGTAGGGATCGGGCGTCTCGATCGATTTGATGTCCTGATGCTGCGCCTTGCGCGAGGACACGACGCCGGGCGCCGGATTGATGATGCGCTCGTAGGTGGCCTTGATGTCGTCGGCCGTGAAGTCGGAACCGTCGTGGAATTTCACGCCCTTGCGCAGCTTGAAGGTATAGCTGAGCCCGTCCTTGGACACTTCCCAGGATTCGGCCAGATCGCCCTCGATCTTGATGTTGTCGTGGGGGCCGGTAAACATCAGCAGGGTCGAATACTGCGGCGCCACCGGATGCACCATGGCGAAGGTGGTGGTGGCATGGCAATCCGTGGTTGGCGGTTCGGCCACCACTGCAAAATTGAGAATCCCGCCGCGCTTGGGGGTGTCGGCCAGCGCCGCGGCTGCCGGCGCCAGCAGTGCGATTGCGCCCAACAGCGATAGGGTACGTCTTGCGGTCACGGGGCCGTCCTCCTCGACGCTTTTTTTTACTGACGGAGCGAGGCTAACATGATGGCGAAGGCGGGGACAATTGCGCTCCCTTGCCAAGCGTCCCGGCGCAGGAGCACGGCATGAAGATCACGGCGATTCGTACCCACTACGTGCGCATTCCCTTCGACATGGGAGCCGCCCAGCAGGAATTCGCCGGGCTGCGCTTCCCCAGCATGGACCATCTGTTGATCGAGGTGGAAACCGACGCCGGCATCAGCGGCTGGGGCGAGGGTTTCGGCCACTCGATCATTCCCGCCACCAAGGCCGCGCTCGAAAGCTACGTCGGCCCCTGGTTCATCGGCAAGGCGGCAACCGACATCAATGCGCTGCATCGCGAGGCAGCCCAGGCCTTCCACATCTTTGGCCGCAACGGTCCCGTGGTCTACGCCCACTCCGGCATCGACATCGCGCTCTGGGACATCGCCGGCAAGCGCGCCGGCTTGCCGCTGGCCGAGCTGCTGGGCGGCGCCCGCCGCTCAGAGGTGCGCGCCTACGCCAGTTTGTTGCGCTACGGCGCTGCCCCGACCGTGGGCAGAATCGCGGCGGCGATGGTCGAGCGCGGTTTTCGCCACATCAAGTTGCACGAACACTCGGTGGCGGCAGTGGCGGCGGCGCGCGAGGCGGTTGGCGCCGATGTCGCCATCATGAACGACGTCAACTGTCCCTGGAGCGTGGCGGATGCCATCACCATGGAAGCGGCCTTTCGGCCCTACCATCTGGCCTGGCTGGAGGAGCCGGTGTGGCCGCCGGAGGACCACAGCGGGCTTGCTCGCGTGCGCGCCCGCGCCGCCACCAGTATCGCGGCGGGGGAGAACGCCGCCGGGTTGCACGATTTCGTCGACATGTTTGCCAAGGGCGCCATCGACATCGCCCAGCCCAGCGTCACCAAAATCGGCGGCATCACCGAAATGCGCAAGATTGCCGCCGCCGCCGAGGCGCACGCCGTTCAGCTGATCCCACATTGCGCCTATTTCGGGCCCGGCAACCTGGCCTCGATCCACATTGTCGCTTCGCTGGCCACCGACACGCTGTTGGAAAACATCTATGCCAACCTGGAGGCGAGCCCCTACGGCACGGCGATGCTGGCCAGCGACGGCAAGGTCACCGTTCCGTCCGGCCCGGGCCTCGGCGTCGAGCCCGACATGGCGATCGTGGAAAAGTACCGGCAGGGTCCGATCGGGGTGATCCGCTGAGCTTTAGCGCCGCATCGAACCGTTAGCCGGCTTACCGCCGATCACCGCTGCGCCCCCCGGCGGGGGGTGCTCAACCGATAATCAAGGTGCGACTTTACCGTCGGCCATTCGGCGGCGATGATGCTATAGACGCAGGTGTCGCGCAGGGTGCCATTGCCGGCCAACTGATGACTGCGCAAAATGCCATCGAGCTTGGCGCCGAGCCGCTCGATCGCCTGGCGGCTCTGATGGTTGAAAAAGTGGGTGCGGAACTCGACGGCAATGCACGCGAGCTGTTCGAAGGCGTGCGTCAACAGCAGCCGCTTGCACTCGGTGTTGAAGGCGGTGCGCTGCACCGATTGGCGATACCAGGTCGCGCCGATTTCGAGGCGCCGGTGGGCGGCCTCGATGTTCATGTAGGTGGTCATGCCGACCGCCCTGCCGCTGGCGTTGTCGATGGCGGCGAAGGGCAGCATCGACCCGGCCAAGGCCAGGCCGAGGCGCCGATCGATTTCCGCCGCCATGCCCTCGGGCGGCGGGACCGAGGTGTACCACAGCCGCCACAGCTCGCCGTCGTGCACCGCCTCGACGAGATCTGGGCAATGCCATTGCCCCAGCGGCTCGAGGGTGACGGCGGCGCTGCGCAAGGTGAGGGGCATAACCCACGCCATGAGAGACCGTTCCGCCCCGCTACCAAGCCGCCATGCTGCCGCGAAGTTTACCTCTCGCCGGCTTCGGTGAAGAACTTCTCGCCATAGGCAAACCGGTTCGGCTTCAGGAAGAAGCCGAGGATCAGCGCGCCGTTGGGTGCCGTTGCCTCGTGCTGGTTGCCGGCCGGCCGCCAGACGAACTGGCCGGGGCCGCACACGCCCTCGTGGTCTTCCAACGTGCCTTCAATCACGTAGGTCTGTTCCAGGGCGGTGTGCTCGTGCAAGGGGACGACTGCGCCCGGCGCCAGCTTGAACAGCGCGGTGGTGATGCCGTCGTCATCCGCATAAAGCACCTTGATCTCGATGCCCGGGAACTTGGTCGGCTCCCAAGGCATGTTGGGCACATCGAGAAAGCGCGAGGCGAGCCTCGGGTCGCTGTTGGGCTGGATGTCGTGGTGCGTAACTTGGCGTTGGGCGGGCGCGGACATGGGGCTCCTCCACTCGGGGCGCATCTCGCCCTAGAGTGCACCGCCGCTCACCCGGCCGCAAGATGATGAGGTCATGGCTGGGGAGCAGCACCGCCGTAGCCCAGGTGCAAGCGCTGAAAAAAGGCTACTGAGTTTCCATTCGTGTTTTCGCACCCGGAACCAGCCCAACTTTGCAGCAGGGTCTCGCGCGGATAGTGACGTCGGTCGAATAACACGCGGCAACCTATCCGGGTGATCGCTTCCTGCCGTCTGCGCCGGCACGAAGAGCTGGCGCGTCCCACAACTCATTGAACTGATTTCAGGGCGCAGCGGCGTGCGCACATGCTCCGGCGAAGACAGCCGATGGCACAGTAGGGGCGCAAAGTACTTACCAAATTCCGCCTCCATCTAATGCGCGGCCCAGATCCACTCTTGCAACCTATTTCAACCTGTTAACCAGCCGCGGCACCAGCAGCCAAGCGAGCGGGAAAGCGGGGCGTCCGTCATCCGGGTCGCATTAAAGAGGTCGTTCATCAGTCGTCATCCTTTTGGCCTGACGTCCGAGCTTGGGGCGCACAGCATTGAAAGCGACGTGCGTGTCTGACGACGGTGTACGAAACAAGAACGATGCACTATATGAATAGGCGTTGAAATGCTCAGTGTTCATCGTCGCCGCCAAAAGGTGAGGGACATGAAGGGGTGGAGGCGGTGATGCCCTCGGTGCGGGCGTCTTCCTCGCGTCATGTCGCACGCGGGGTGCGGGCAATCTTGATCGTCGATGTGGTC
>DATFXD010000184.1:0-4289 GCA_035258605.1 Hyphomicrobiaceae bacterium
TCGCATGGTCGAAGCAATGGTAGCTGCAACGTGGTGCACGCTTTCGTGTTGCGGCGCACGGCAACTCCTTGACTTGAAAAAACAGGAAGTTAAATACGGGCCGCGAAGGGTAACTGGTTGGCTTCGGTGCCCCAAAGACAAATAAGCGAGCCGTCGGGAAGCGTGGATGGGCAAAAAAGATCGTATCGTATCGGCCAAAGAGGCCGGCCCCAAACCGCACGCCAAGGCTAACATGAACGGCCAACTCAATGGTGCGCTCAATGGCCGAGGTAAGGCGGTCGAGGGCAAGGCCGGCGCCAAAAAGCAAGCTCCAGACGCGCTGACCAGGCGCCCGCGGGCACCGGCAGCGGCGGGAATTATTGTGCTCCCCGAGGGCTACCGTCCGTCCGAAAACGAACCGTTCATGAACGAGCAGCATAAAGCCTACTTCCGCAACAAGCTGGTGGCCTGGAAAGAAGAGATCGTTCGCCAGAACCGGGAAACCTTGCAGGTTCTGCACGAGGATTCGGCACAACACGCCGATCTTGCCGACCGCGCCACGTCGGAGACGGATCGCGCCTTGGAACTGCGGGCGCGGGATCGCCAGCGCAAGCTGATCGCCAAAATCGATGCCGCCCTGTCGCGGATCGAGGAAGGCACCTATGGCTACTGCGAGGAGACCGGTGAGCCGATCGGGCTCCGGCGCCTCGATGCCCGGCCGATCGCCACCCTGTCGTTGGAGGCGCAAGAGCGCCACGAACGCCGCGAGAAGGTGTTCCGCGAAGATTGAGCGCCGGCGAGAGGCCAGCGCCAGACGCGCGCTCAGTCGCCGCCGCCAGAAAGACGCTTGCCGTTGCCGCGCTCTTGCCCACTCAGGTGGTCGTGGGCACCTCCCTGATCCTGGACCTCAACGTGTGGCGCCGGCCGGCTTTCCGACCCCAGCTCCCCTGCGGTCAACTGCGTAAGCGAGCGCCTAACCTTGCCGTCGAGACCGCGCAGATTGACGTCCATCTGATTGAACGGGATCTCGATATCGGCGGCGCGCAGGGCCTTGAAAATGGCAGTCCGCAGCGCCGATTGCACGGCCACGGCCTTGCCGACGTCGGGCAGCGAAACCCGCAGGCTGAAGATCAGCGCGCTATCGGCGAAATCCTCAAACACCGCACCGGGCTCGGGAAATTTCAATACATCGGGGTGTGCCTCGGCGCACTGGCGCAGAATACCGATCACCTGCTCGGGATCGGAAGCGTAGGACACGCCGACCCTTACGCTGACGGCCACCAGCGAATCACGATGCGTCCAGTTCAAGACCCGACCGGTGATCAGTTCGGAGTTAGGCACGATCAGGCTGGCGCGATCGAAGGTTTCGATCTCGGTGGCGCGCACCGAGATGCGGCGCACGAGGCCCTGCTGGTCACCGACGACAATTCTGTCGCCAACCTTGATCGGCCGCTCGATCAGCAAAATTAGTCCCGATACAAAATTGTTGACGATCGACTGCAAGCCAAAACCGATGCCAACGGACAGGGCACCGGCAACGATTGCCAGATTGGTAATGTCGAAGCCGGCATAGGAGATGGCCAGCAGCGCCGCCATGGCGATGCAGGCGTAGCCGACCACGGTATCGATCGAATTGACGATACCGGGGTCCATGCGGGTCTGCAGCAACGCCTTCTCGCGCAGCCAGCGCTGGAACAAGCGGGTCGCGAACAACAGGGCGATGAACAGCACGATGCCAAGCAGGATGCGGGCTAGCGAGATGCGGAACTGACCGACCTCGATGCCGAACAGAATGGACGTGAACCAATCGCGGATGTCGGCGCCCGAGAAGCCCCACTGCAACATCAGCAAGGGAATGGCCGCAATGACGACCGCCAAGGTCAGCGCCAGTTCGGTCAGGCGCGCCAACTGAGTGCGCCGTGGGCCGTCGAGACCAAAGCGGCTCTCGAGGATCTCGCCAACAGGAAAACTGCGCTGCGGCGGCGCGCGCGTCACCGCGCGGATGGCGAGATAGGCGAGCCAACCCACCACAACCACGATGCCCGTGAGCACCAGCTGCTGGGCAAGGAAACGGGCGAGGGCAACGTAACCAAACAGCGCCGTGGCGATGATGCCCAGCGCAATCCCCCACAGCGGCAACTTCAGTAGCCGGGGATAGTGACGGGAGACCTGCCCTGGCGCCGCATCCTGCGGCGCAAACGGTGTCAGCAAGACGCCGATCAAGAGCCCGGCGAAGGCGGTGCTCGATACGAAGGATTGCACCACACTGAGCGTCAGCGGCACAAAAAAGGCGCGACTGATTTCCGTCAACGCCACATCGATGGCATAGACCGCGCCGATGCCCTTGAGCAGGCGGGCGATGCGCAGGGCCGAGGCGTCGGCGAGCGCCACCAGGCGCCAATTCGGCTCACGCGGCGCCAACACGCCGGTGATGAGCGCCGAGACGGCAACAAAGATGACGATGGCTTTGAGGACGGCGGCAGCCGCCCGCACCCACGGCGGATAGAGCAGGCCCAGTCCGTCGAGCCCACCGTAGAACAGCGTCGCCGCCGCCACGGCGGCGAGCGCGCGCAAGGGTGCGACCCAGGCCACCGACTTTGCCCGTTCGAAGAACGATGGTGGCGGCGCATCCTCGCCGATGACCCGATGCCTGGTCAGCCTGCTGGCGAGGCGCCAGAGCACGAAGAACAGCAACATCACGGCCACAAACAGCAACGAGAGCTGCAAGCGCTTGAACTCGGCCCAGCGCAGCCAGTCCTCGGCCTGATAGTTGAAGCGGTGGGCGACCCCTGGCGCCTCGTTGTAAAGGTCGCGCCACAAACCGGGCAACAACGGGCTCGGCAACCGCTCCATCAAGTTTTTGGTGAAAATTGCGTGCCGCATCACGGTGATGCGTTCGATGAGCTGGCGCGCGCGCACCCAGGTGAGCTCGGTCGATTTGATGGCACCGTCCAACAGCGCGGCGAGCGCCGTCAGTCGCGCGCGCTCAGCGGCGATAGCGGGAGCCTCGGCTGGGCCGTCCTTGGCCGGTGGCGGACCGAGCTTTTCGATCTGGGTACGCACCACCACCAGTTCGGGCCGCAAGTTCTCGGCGGTTTGCGAGGCATCCGACAGGATGTCCTCGACCTTGATGCGAAGCGAGCCGAGATCCTCCTCGACATTGTTGAGGTGCTGCAGTGCCTTCTCCGCCGTATCGAGCGAGGTGTTCAGCCGCACGACGGCATCGGCAAGGTTCTTGGGCAGCACGGCCGGGGGCGCAGCCACCGGCTCGCCGGCCGCGGCCGCAGCCGGTTGGGAGGGCTCGGCCGGCCGGGGTGGCGCGGATGGCGAGGTGGCTGGCGCTGGCGTCTGCGGGACAGCTTGCCCGCACAGGCCAACCAACGCCGCGACCAGCAGCCCGACCAGCAGGCACCAGCGATGGAGCAAACGGTAGTGCACGTTCACTCGTTGACAGCTTGTCCAAAGGCGCGCGGTTTGCGCGAAAACACAGGTGGGGTTGGCGCTTGCGCGCTGTCGCCAATCACAGGCTCATGCTTGGCGACACTGATCCCCGTTTCGATAACAACGTCCACCGGCCCCCCTGTCATGATCAAATGTTCGACATCGTCGCGCCGTACCAGCACCAGCTTGCGGCGGCTGTCGAGTGTGGTCTGCTCCGAGATCGAGAGCCGCGGCTCGGGCCGCGGGCCGAACCAGCCGCCGAGGCCAGCGGCGTCGCCGGTGACGTAGGCGCGATAACCCCACAGGCCAGCTACCACCGCAGCAGCCACGACCAGCAACAAAAAAACCCACGTCATCATCGCCTAGGCCTCATCGAAGCACCGCAGAAAACCGCGGGACCACTCGCCCAATCCCTGCCAAACCGCGACTGTCGAGGAGGCAAAGCGCCGGCGAACCGCCCGAGCATGCTGCCTCGCCGTTCCATATCACGCCCTTGTCACGACCCCTCTCTCACTGTCCCGGCCACGGGCCCCATCACGGCGCTCTGCCACCGGCCTCTGTCATCGGCCTCTGTCGGTCTCGGTGACCGCGAGGCTGGTGCGACCCACCCGATCGCCAGCCCCCGCGCTGCCATGGTCGGTGTTGCCCTGGCGCAGCACCTCACGCGGCTTCCCTCGATCTTCTCCTCGACCTCTCTCGTCAACTTTCCTTGTCGACTTCCCTCGTCGTCCCCCGTCGGTTCAGTCGATCTTTCGGTTTGACCGGCTCAAGTTCAGCCGCCCGTTCATCGCATCTTAACCTGAATGATTGCTTTCTTGAAGGCACGATGCCCGCGCTCGCGCCAACCGCGTGCGGGCCCGCCCGCAGCA
>DATFXD010000185.1:0-42400 GCA_035258605.1 Hyphomicrobiaceae bacterium
CCAAAGGATACGGCCGGGAGCCGGATTTGGATCAGGCTTACCGACGCGGTGGTCTTTCCCTCGCCCATAGCGGGCATTATCGTGCGCATAGGCGGCATTTTCCAAGGGGTCTTTAGGGCCTCACGGCGCTGGACGAAGGCATGGCAGCGGCCAGGCGGATCATTTGTGTGGGGCATGCGGCGCTCGATCGCATCTATCGGATCGAGGCGTTTCCACCCGAACCCACCAAGGTGCGGGCGCTGGAGCACATCGAGGCGGGTGGCGGCATGGCCGCCAATGCCGCCGTGGCCATCGCCCGCCTAGGGGGTGCGGCCGAACTATGGAGCCGGACCGGGGATGACGCCGCCGGCCAGACGGTGCGCGCCGGTCTCAAAGCCGAAGCTGTCGACGTGCGCTATCTTGAGGCCTTCGAAGGCGCGCGCACCTCAACGTCAGCCATCATCGTCGACCGCGCCGGTGAACGCTTGATCGTTGGCCAACGCGATGCCGGCATGCCGGCGGGCACCAGTTGGCTGCCGCTCGAGCGGGTGCGCGGGGCCGACGCGGTGCTCGGCGATCTGCGCTGGCTTGAGGGCTTGCGCGCCGTCTTCCAGCGCGCCAAGGCGGAAGGCGTGCCAACCGTGCTCGATGCCGATCTCGGCGCGCGCGAGGCCCTGGAGGGGATTTTGCGGCTCACCGATTTTGCCATTTTCTGCGCACCGGCGCTGCGCGAGCTGATCCCAGCCGGAACCGACGAGGAGCGCCTGGCAGCGGTGCTGGCGCACGGCCCCAAGTATGCCGGGGTGACCTTGGGCGCGGAGGGATATCTGTGGCGCGACCACAGCCAAATCGCCCGCGTGCCGGCCTTCGCCGTGGCCGTCGCCGACACCACCGGCGCCGGCGATGCCTTCCACGGTGCCATGGCGCTGTTGCTGGCAGAAGGTCGCCCGCTCCCCCAGTGCGCGCGGCTGGCAAGCGCGGTCGCGGCCATGAAGTGCACGCGGCTCGGCTCGCGCTCGGGATTGCCCAGGCGCAGCGAATTGGACGCCTTCGTCGCGGCACGCGCGCTCTAGGTCGCGCCCTCGATCGGCGCGGCGCCGTCCGCAACTTATCCACAGCTATGCAATCGTTTCCTGAAAAGTTGATTTGATTTCTGATGCGTTACCCAAAGCGCCGGATAGAATCGGGGCACGCATGGCAAGCAGGAGGAACACCTTAATGGCTGACAAAACTACGAGCAGTGGGCGAGCGGAGAATGGATTTATGCCAATGGCCTTGCCTCTCGGGTTTGAAGCCTTGCTTGAATTCCAGCGGCCGGCGCTGACGGCAATGGCCCAGGTGAACGGCAAGGTCTACGACAATCTGGCGGCCATGAACCGCAATTGGGTGACCTTCATCAATCGCCGCCTCAAGGAAGAGCTGGCGATGCCGCAACACCTGGCCGGCTGCAAGACGGTGCAGGACATGTACGGCGTCTATAGCGAGTTCTTTCAAACCGCCGTCGCCGACTACCAATCCGAGTTCGAGCAGATGACGAAGCTTGGCAAGTCGCTGGCGGAGGACACCGCCCAGATCATGCAGACGCGGCTCGACGAGGCCCAACGCGAGGCGCGCAGCACCCACAGCGCCCGCTAGGGCGTGGACAGACGAATGACCCGCGCCCGGCTGCCGGGCGTGGGTTGATAGGGCCCGCTTCGGTCAGCCGTCGAGCTTGTGGCCGTGGCGGCCAGCCAGATCCTGGATGAACTGCCAGGCGACGCGGCCGGAACGCGCGCCGCGGGTGATCGACCACTCGAGGGCTTCGCGCTTCAGGAGCGCGGCATCCACCGCCAGCTGATGATGGGCGGCATAGCCGGCCACCATCTCCAGATATTCGTCCTGCGTGGCGTTGTGAAACCCGAGCCACAGGCCGAAGCGGTCCGACAGCGACACCTTCTCCTCCACCGCCTCGGAAGGATTGATGGCGGTCGAGCGCTCGTTCTCCATCATGTCACGCGGCATCAGGTGGCGCCGGTTGGAGGTGGCGTAAAACAACACGTTCGGCGGCCGCCCCTCGATGCCCCCCTCCAGCACCGCTTTCAAGGATTTGTAGGAGGTGTCGTCCTTGTCGAAGGAGAGGTCATCGCAGAACACGATGAAGCGGTCGGCGGCGGTGCGCAGATGCGCCAGGCATTGCGGCAATGCGGCAATGTCCTCGCGGTGGATTTCGACCAGCTTCAAGTCCGGCTGGCCCTTGCGCGGCAGCCCCAAGCTGGTGCGCACGTGCGCTTGCGCCGCCTTGACGAGCGAGGACTTGCCCATGCCGCGCGCACCCCACAACAGCGCGTTGTTGGCGGGTAAGCCTTGCGCAAAGCGGCGGGTATTGTCCAACAGTTGCTCGGCCGCGCGGTCGATGCCCTTGAGCAGGGCGAGGGGCTGGCGGTTCACCCGCGCCACCGGCAGGAAGGCCTCAGGCGTGGTTTGCCACACATAAGCCTCGGCTTGGCTGAAGTCGAATTGCCGCGATTCCACGGGCGCCAGGCGTTCCAGCGCCGCCACCAGCCGTTCCAGGTATTGGACAAGACCTTTCCGGTCGCTCATGGGGCAGAAATTTCCTTGTGCGGAGGCTGGGCGCGGTTTTGTGCGGCGACAAGCGGGCCAAACGCCGTTTCTATAATGCAGCCCGCGCCCTGCGTCATCGGCCGCCCCCAAGATTGGTTGCAAACAGGGGCGCAAACACTATATTCCGGGCCAAAATCGAACCGGGGCTAGTGGGGACGCGGTTGCCGCAGCCCTGAGCGCTTTGGCCCCGATCCTGCCCCGATCTCAAGGACGCGACTCCGATGCTCATTTCGCCGGCCTACGCCCAGGGTATCGGGGGAGGCAGTGATTTCATCATTCAGCTCGTTCCGATCTTGCTGATGTTCGTCATTTTCTACCTGCTGCTGCTACGGCCGCAGCAGCAGCGCGCCAAGGCGCACAAGGAAATGGTGGCCAACCTGCGGCGCGGCGACACGGTGGTGACGTCCGGCGGCATCATCGGCAAGGTGACGAAGGTGAGGGACGACAGCGAGATCGAGGTCGAGATCGCCGAGAACACGCGGGTCAGGGTGCTCAAGGGCACGGTGGCCGAGGTGCGGGTCAAGGGCGAGCCGGCGAAGGAACCGGCCTGACGGGTGGCGCGGGAAAGCGCGCGGTTGAACATTAAGGTCGGTGTGAGCCAGACATGCATTTCACTCCCATCAAGCAAGCGGCGGTGTTGCTCACCTGTCTGTTCGGGCTGCTTATGGTGGTGCCGAACTTCTTTTCCAAGGAGACCTTGGCGCATTGGCCAAGCTGGGTGCCGACCCGACAGCTGAACCTTGGGCTCGACTTGCGCGGCGGCGCCCACCTGTTGTTGTCGATGGAAACCAACGAGGTGCGCAAGGATTGGCTCGACACGGTGCGCGACGACGCCCGGCGCCGGCTGCGCGAGGCCAAAATCGGCGTCACCGGCCTCGGCGTTGCCAACAATGCGGTACAGGTGCGCCTGGCTAAGCCCGAGGATGCCGATGCGGCGTTCAAGGAGCTGCGCGGCATGGTGCAGCCGGTCGGCAATCTACTGGTCGGGTCGGGTGGCGGCGACCTCGAAGTCAAAAAGGGCGACGGCGGCCTTTTGACCATCACGCCGACCGAGCCCGGGATCCAGCAGCGGATCGGCAACGCCATCGGCGCCGCCATCGAAACCGTGCGCCGCCGCGTCGACAGCCTCGGCACGGCGGAGGCCCAGATCGTACGCGAGGGGCGCGACCGCATCCTGGTGCAGGTGCCGGGGCTGCAGGACACGGCCGGCTTGAAGGAGCTGATCGGCAAGACCGCGCGCCTGACGTTCCACGAGGTCAGTCGCGACGTATCGGCGACCGAGGCGCGCCAGACGCGCGTGCCACCCGGCTTCAAGCTTTACGAATCCGGCGTCCGCGACGAGGGCGCGCTGGTGCTGCGGGAAACACCGGTGGTGCGCGGCGATGAACTGGTCGATGCGCAACCGGCCTTCGACAGCCGCACCAACGAGCCGGTGATTTCCTTCCGCTTCAACAATTCCGGTGCCCGCAAGTTCGGCAATTTTACCAAGGACCACGTCAATCTGCCGTTTGCCATCGTGCTCGACGACAAGGTGATCTCGGCGCCGGTCATCCGCGAGCCGATCCTTGGTGGCTCCGGCCAGATCAGCGGCAATTTCACGGTCGAGACCGCGCATCAGCTGGCAATCCAGCTGCGCTCCGGCGCCCTGCCGGCGAAACTGACAATCGTCGAAGAGCGCACGGTTGGGCCATCGCTCGGCGCCGATTCGATCGAAGCCGGCAAGCTCGCCGGCATCGTCGGCGGCATCGCCACTATCGGCCTGACCGTGCTGGTCTACGGCACGTTTGGCATCTTTGCCTGCGTCGGGCTGGTGGTGCACGGCCTACTGACGGTGGCGTTGATGACCTTGGCCGGATCGGCCCTGACCTTGCCCGGCATCGCCGGTCTGGTGCTCGGCATCGCCATGGCGGTCGACGCCAACGTCTTGATCTACGAACGCATCCGCGAGGAGCTACGGGCCGGCAAGTCGCCGATTGCGGGCATCGACGCCGGCTTCACCCGCGCCTTTGTCACCATCGCCGATTCGCAGCTCACCACGCTCGCCTGCGCCTTCGTCATGTTCTGGCTCGGCGCCGGTCCAATCCGCGGCTTTGCCGTGACGCTGACCATCGGCATTCTCACTTCCATCTTTGCATCCGTCACCGTTGTCCGGCTCCTCATCTACTATTGGTTGCGTTCCAACCGAGGACTGCGGCGCGGTGCCGAGGTGCCGGTCTAGGAACGGGCGACGATGCGGCTGATCCCAAATTTCAAGGGTTTTGATTTCTTCCCGCACAACACGCGCCTGCCATTCATGCGCTACAAGGGCCTGTGCTTTGGGCTCTCGGTGCTGGCGATGGTAATTTCGCTCGCCATTATCGCCGTCAAAGGCTTCAACTACGGCGTCGATTTCAAGGGCGGATCGCTGATCGAGGTGCAATCGACCACCGGTGCGGCGGACGTGCATCAGCTGCGCGACAAACTGAACAAACTTGGCGTTGGCGCCGTGCAGATCCAGGGCTTTGGCGGGCCCAGCGACGTCTTGATCCGGGTCGAGCAGCAGCCGGGCGGCGAGGCCGAGCAGCAGGCGGCGCTCAAAAAGGTGCAGGAGGCGCTCGGCACGCAATACACCCAGCGCCGGGTCGAGGTGGTGGGACCGGCGGTGTCGAGCGAGCTGCGGATGACCGGGTTCATCGCCGTTGCCGCCGGCCTGCTGGCAATCGTGGCCTACGTCTGGTTCCGATTCGAATGGCAATTCGCGCTGGGCGCGATCGTGGCACTGACGCACGACGTGCTGGTGACGGCGGGGATCTTTTCGCTGTTCCAGCTCGAGTTCGACCTGTCGATCGTGGCCGCGCTACTGACCATTCTTGGCTATTCGGTCAACGACACCGTGGTCGTATCCGACCGGATCCGCGAGAACTTGCGCAAGTTCAAGCGCATGGAGCTGAACGAACTCCTCAATGTGTCGATCAACGAAACCTTGTCGCGCACCATTCTGACGGGCTGCACCGCGCTTGCCGTGCTGATCGCGCTCTATGCGTTTGGTGGCGAGGTGATTCGCAACTTCAATCTCGCCATGTTGCTGGGTGTGGTGATCGGCACCTATTCCTCGATCTTCATTGCCGCGCCGCTGTTGGGCTATCTGGGCGTCCGGCGCGACTGGAGCGGCGCCAGCGTCGCCAGATCCGGCAAGAGCGAGGTGGCGCCAGCCGCGCAGCGTGTGAACGCAGCCAGCAAATGATAACCGCCCCCGCGCGCTATCCGGGGCGGGCCCAGATCGATGCCTACGGCAACGGCGGGTTCCGGTTTGCCGGCATGAGCCACCGCGGGTCGATCCTGTGCCTGCCGAGCGGCATCTATGCCTGGCCGCCGACGCGGCCGGACGAGGTTTCGCTGCAAAGCTTGGCTCCGGCGTTGACCGAATGCGACCAGCTTGCTCTGTTGCTGTTGGGGACCGGCCGGGTCGGCGGGCCGCCGGCGCGCGAACTCAGCGAGGGCTGCGCCCGATTGGGCGTTGCCTTGGAGGCCATGGACACGGGTGCCGCCTGCCGCACCTACAACGTGTTGCTGGCCGAGGCGCGACCGGTGGCGGCCGCGCTGCTCGCGGTCGAATGACGGACGAGGGAGCGCGCGATGCAAGAGCTCACCGACAATCCGCGGACGGCGCTGATCGCCGGGCTGGCGCTGGCGCTGGTGCTATTTGTGCTGTCATTGCTCGGCGGCACCGCCGACCGCTGGGGGGTGTTGGCCTTCCTGGTGCGTTCGATCCACGTGCTGGCGGCGATGATCTGGGTTGGCCTCATTTTCTTCGTCAACTTCGTGCAGCTGGTTGCGCTCAGCCGCGCCGATGCGGCTGAGCGCGACGCTATCCACACCACCATCGTGCCCGCCGTCGCCTGGTGGTTCCGGCACGCCTCGACGGTGGCGGTCCTGAGCGGCCTGATCTTGTTGCTGACCACGGGTTACCTGTTGCCGTCGCTGATCTACGGCTCGAGCGTGTTCATGGCACCAGCCAGGCTCGGGGTGTTGTGGGTCGCCGTGCTGGCGGCTGTAACGATGTGGATGTTCGTCCACATGTACATCTGGCCCAACATGCAAGTCGTGCTCGGCCTGCGCGCCGGCGACAGCGATGCCAAGCTGGCGGCGCGGGCCCGGGTGGTGCTGTTCGCACGGCTCAATCTGGTGCTGGCGATGCCGGTTGTGGTCGGGATGATTGCCGCCGCGCACCTCTACTGACGTGACGATCGGGCGCGGCAGCAGCGAGCCGGTGCACACGGCGATCATCGCTGCTGCCCGCGCCGGCGAGCCCGACCGCTACCTTGCCGCACTGCTGGCCCCGGCCCCGCTCAGGGCCGATCTGTTGGCGGTGGCCGCGTTCGCGGCCGAGCTGGCCCGCGTTCCGCTTGCGGTGCGACGCGAGCCGGCGCGGGGCGAACTGCGCCTGCAGTGGTGGCGCGAGGCCGTGGCGCTGCCGCCGGGCGTGGCCACGGGCCATCCGATCGCCGATCGGCTGCGCACCGCGCTTTCCCGTCACCGCCTTGCCGCCGACCCGCCACTGGCCATCCTCGAGGCGCGGGCCGCCGACCTGGAGCCGGTGCCGTTCGCCGACGATGCGGCGCTCGATCGCTATCTGGTGGCCGGCGAAGGTACCCTATTCGGCATGGCGCGGCGCATCCTCGGTGCCAGCGCCGACGGCGCCAGCGACGCCGCTTGCGGCCGAGCTTACGGTCTGGCGCGGCTCGTGTTCGGCCTGCGGCCGGCGCTGGCCCGGGGTCACCTGCCGGTGCCGGTGGCGCGGCTCGGCGCGCTGGGGCTCACGCCTGAGACCGCGTTCTCCGCCCCGCCGGCGGTGCTGGCCCAGTTGGCGGCCGGTCTTGCCGGCGATGCCCGGCGCAACCTTGCCGAGGCGCGGCCGGCGGTCACGAAATTGCCACGACAGCCATCAATCGCTGTCCTTCCTTTGGCCTTGGTCGAGTCCTATCTGCGAGCAGGCCAGCGCGCGGCGCATCAGGTGACGGCTGCGCCCGCCCGGATCGCGCCGCTGACCCATGTCGGCAGAGTGGCGGGTGCCTACTGGTTGCGACGTTGGTGAACGAGCCCTGAGGGGATAGGGCAAACGGGGAGGTTTGACGTGAGGGTCTGGGCCCGCTGCTTGGCATTGACAATGCTGCTGGCGATGGCCCTCGGCACGGCTGCGGCAGCGGAGCCGCGCATCCAATGGCGGGTTGAGAACGGCTTTCGCTTTTTTCTCGACCCGGTCGATACCGAGGTGCACCGCGCCACCTGGGAGCACCTGTCCGACGCCGAGCGCCGCCATCCGGTGCTGACCGCGGAACGCTTGCTCGCCAGCCGACACCCCGACGGTTGGAGCGCCACGGTGTTCGACAAGACCTGCTGGGACCCCAAACAGAACAAATACAGCTGCCGCGAACGCCCCGACTACCTGTTCCCGAAGAGCCACAAGATCCTGGCCAGCATGACCGGGCTTGAGGATGCGCAGGTGGTTGACTGCACCTGGCTGACATCGCCGCGGCGCGGCGGTCGCGGCGAGGCGCTGATCTTGCCGTGCGACACAACCGTAGAGCTCGAGGTGCCCTATCCGGGCGGCGCCTGGATCGTGGTCGAGATCGGCGGCCGTCAGGTGGCCGAGATCTTGGCGCGCGTGCAGGATCTATTCATCGTCGGCATGGGCGACAGCTTTGCCTCCGGCGAAGGCAATCCCGACGTTCCGGTCCGCCTGTCGCCCGACCGCAGCGCCGACTACGACGCCAGTCTCGTCGGCTATCCGGCGCGCATCGGCGATTGGCGGACGATCGGAGACCAGAAATTCATCGAGGAGAATGCCCGCTGGCAGGAGCAAGCCTGCCATCGTTCCCTCTATTCGCACCAGCTGCGGGTGGCGCTGCAGTTGGCGGTCGAGGATGTGCATCGGGCGGTGACGTTCGTCGGGGTGGCCTGCTCGGGTGCTGAAAGCGTGTACGGACTGTTCCTGCGCTACAAGGGCAACGAGTGGGTGCCGAACCCGCCGGCGCTGTCGCAGATCTCGGCCGTTGCCGAAGCCCAGTGCCCCGACCGGGAGGCGCGCGATTACGACCTGCCCGAGGCCTACCACATGCGCGGCAAGTTGCCGGAGATGCACGGCGGGTTGGTGCTCAAGAAGTGCGAGCAGAACCGGTCGCGCAAGATCGATCTATTGTTGCTATCGATCGGCGGCAACGACATCGGCTTTGCCCGGCTGGTGGCCAATGCCGTGCTGGCGGATTCATCGCTGCTGCGCAATCTCGGCGGCTGGTTCGGGCAGGTGCACGGCTTTGCCGAGGCGAGCCGCCTGCTCGATGACCTCGATGACCGCATGAAGGCGCTCAATCGCGCCATCCATAGCATCCTCAACGTGCCTTGGCCGGAGTCCGACCGCATCGTTTTGACCGGCTATCCGCCGATGGCGCTGCTCGAGGACGGCAAATCCACCTGCCCCGACGGCCAGGCCGGCATGAACGTGCTGCCGGACCTCGTGTTCAGCGCCGCCAAGGCGAAAGAGGGTGGCGTCGCCGCCGAGCGTTTAAACGACATCCTCAAGGGCAGCGCCGCCCAGCACGGCTGGACCTTTATTGAGTCGCACCGCGCCGCGTTTCGTGGCCGCGGTATTTGCGCCACCTATGGTGAGGCCGCCTGGAGCATGGCCGATGAGCAGCGCCTGCCCCGCAAATTCAACGGCGTGTGGTTTCCCTACGAACCTTCGGAATGGCGCCCCTATGCCTCGCGCCAGCGCTGGTTTCGCACCCCCAACGACGCCTTTATGACCGGCAACTTCCACGTATCGCAGTCATTGCTGCAGAACGTGTTGAAGACGCAGGGCTTCTCGTGGCTGCAGCTGTTATTGGCGAGCATCTACTCCGGCGCCTTCCACCCGACCGCCGAGGGGCAGGCGGCGATCGCGGATGCCGTGGTCGAGCAGGCCCGGGGGGTACTCGCCAAGTACGACAGCCGGCGGCGATCGGCCTCCGGCCTCGATGCCGGCGTTATCCAATAGCCCGCGGCCGCCGACCGACCCCGGTCCGCCGCCACAGCCCAGGTTTGCCGGTTCGCTGCGCTGGCGAATCCGTGCTAACGGGTTGGCTACAACCCTGGAACTCCAGCGATGTACAATTGCAAAAAATGCCCCGGTTATTGCTGCTCCTATCCCTTGATCGCCCTCGACAAGCGCGACGTTGAGCGTCTGGCCAGGCACTTTGGGGTGAGCTTTGATGAGGCGCGCCAGAAATTTACGGTCGAGCGCTGGGGGCGCAAATATTCCATGCGCCGCAAGGCCGACCCGATTTTTGGCCGCATCTGCCGCTTCTTCGATACCGACAAACGCCGGTGCACGATCTACGAGGCGCGGCCGGCGCTGTGCCGGAGCTATCCGGGCGGCCGCTGTGGCTACTATGATTTTCTCTCCTTTGAGCGTCGCGCTCAGGAGGACCCCGAGTTCGTCGCCACCACCGACAACTCCTGAGCCAAAGCCTGACTGCCTCGCCGACTTGGCGCTGGGGAGCCATGGGCTCGAGCGGCGACTGGCCAAGCGCCGGCTTGAGCGTCGCCTCAAGGCGACCGGACCGCCCCGGGGCGGTGGCGGTTGGCCGCCAGCACGGAGAGCACGATCGCGATCAGCGCCAGCAAGGTGAGCGCGGCGCTTGCCGCGTGCGAATATTCCCACTGGCGGCGCGCGGCTTCGAAGGCGGCCGGTGTCCGGGTCCAGTTGGCGCTCGCCACATTGATCGGGTAGGTGAAGAGCCAAAAGATCACCTGGGTGGCGGCGAGGCAGGTCAGCGCCACGAGCGCGAGCCGGCGGGCGGTGGGGTGTTTGCGCACCAGCGCCGCGTGCGCCGCCGTCAACAGCACGGCCGCGGCGATCACGACCCCGAACGCCGCCCAGCCCGCGTAGATCGCCTGCACGATCATGTATTGGGCCACCGGCAAGCCTATTTTGTTGGGAAGCTCAAACACATGCGCCCCGGTGGGCACGAGGTAGATGGCGACCGCGATAATGGCGCACCCACCAACCAGAGCGCGCTTGTTCTCAAGATTGAACAATTGCAGGGAAAACCGAGCTCCGCCTGAAAAACGGGGAAACGTCGGGTCCGGGGCTGCCGTTCCGCCGGCCGAGGCATGGCCAACACATGCAAAGCGCCGAACACACGGAAAGCCCCGTTGCGGCTGAGCGCAAACGGGGCACTTCATCTCTAAGGTTTTGCCCAGCCACGCCGGGCTTGTGTGCGAGGCTTTCGCCTCGCGTCTAGCTTCGAATTGTCGGCGGCTCGACCGATTGCGATCTTTTGTGCTCGAGCTTCAATCGCGCGAGCCGTTGCCCTCGCGCGGCGCGAGGGCGAATTGACTGTCAGGTGGCGTCATGCTCCCTCCGCTGGCTGTTGATCCGGGTGGCGACCGTCCTCAAAACCCAGGGTACTGACGCGAGGCTTCCGCGGAATGTGACCTCAAAATCGGCAGCGACGGCCACCATATCTCAATTTTGGGAGCATTCTGAAGGAAGTCAAGCCGGGGGTGATCACAACTTGCCGGCTGGGGCTTGGGTGGGTTAACGGCGGCCGCCGGCCCCGCCTTGGCATGGCCTGTCAGGAGCCCCCGACAGGTGGCGCCGCCCCAGATTGCCGCCCCCGCTCGTTTGCGTTAGACCCGCCCCATGGCCAAGACCGCCAAGCTCCCGCCGACGCACGGCAGCAAAACCATCCACGTCCGTGGTGCGCGCGAACACAACCTGAAAAACGTCGATCTCGAAATCCCTCGCGACGCGCTGATTGTGTTCACCGGGCTGTCGGGCTCGGGCAAGTCGTCGCTGGCGTTTGACACCATCTATGCCGAAGGGCAGCGGCGCTACGTCGAGAGCCTGTCGGCCTATGCCCGCCAGTTCCTGGAGATGATGCAAAAGCCCGATGTCGATCACATCGACGGGCTGTCGCCGGCAATCTCGATCGAGCAGAAGACGACCTCGAAGAACCCGCGCTCGACGGTCGGCACGGTGACCGAGATCTATGACTATCTGAGGCTGCTGTTCGCGCGGGTCGGCGTGCCCTACTCGCCGGCTACCGGTTTGCCGATCGAGAGCCAGACCGTGCAGCAGATGGTCGACCGCGTGCTGGCCTTGCCGGAGGCGACGCGGCTCTATCTCTTGGCGCCGATCGTGCGCGGGCGCAAGGGCGAGTACCGCAAGGAGCTGGCCGAGCTGCAGAAGAAGGGCTTCCAGCGCGTCAAGATCAACGGTCAGTTCAGCGAGATCGCCGACGCGCCGAAGCTCGACAAGAAATACAAGCACGACATCGACGTGGTGGTGGACCGGATCGTGGTGCGCAAGGACGTTGGCACGCGTCTGGCCGACAGTTTCGAGACCGCGCTGGAATTGGCGGACGGCATTGCCATTGCCGAATTTGCCGATCGGCCGCTGGCGGCGGCCAAGAGCAGCGCGCGCGGCAAGGCGAGCGACGCGGCGGCGGCCGCTGCCGAGCCTGGCAAATCTCGGGCCGCGACGCGCACGACGGACGGCGAACTCGAGCGCGACGAGGGCGTTCTGCGCAACAAGAACGAGACGCACGAGCGGATCGTTTTCTCCGCACGCTTTGCCTGCCCGGTGTCGGGCTTCAGCATCGATGAAATCGAACCCCGGCTATTTTCCTTCAATGCACCCGCCGGCGCCTGCCCCAAGTGCGACGGACTAGGAACCGAATTGCGCTTCGAGCCGGAGCTGGTGGTGCCCGACCCCAGCCTCAGCCTCAAGGCGGGCGCGGTCTATCCCTGGGCCAAGACCGGCAGCACCTCGCCCTACTACGAGCAGACCCTGGAGGCGCTGGCGCGGCATTTCAAGGTGTCGATGGCGACGCCCTGGGAAAAGCTGCCGAACAAGGTGCAGCACGCCGTGCTGTTCGGCACCGGTGCGGAGGAGGTCGAGTTTGTCTACGAGGACGGCGCCCGCAAATACAAGAACCGCAAGCCGTTCGAGGGCGTCGTCAACAACATCGAGCGTCGCTTCCGCGAAACCGACAGCGACTGGGTACGCGAAGAGCTGTCACGCTATCAGATGGCGCATCCCTGCGATGCCTGTGGCGGCTACCGGCTGAAGCCGCAGGCCCTGGCGGTGAAGATCGACGGCCGCAATATCGGTCAGGTGACCGATATGTCGATCCGTGCCGCCAACGCCTGGTTTACCGAGCTGCCGAACAAGCTCAACAAGAAGCAGAACGAAATTGCCACGCGCATCCTCAAGGAGATCCGCGAACGCCTGCAGTTCCTGGTCGACGTCGGCCTCGACTACCTGACCTTGTCGCGGGCCTCGGGCACCTTGTCTGGCGGCGAAAGCCAGCGCATCCGGCTCGCCTCGCAGATCGGCTCGGGCCTCACCGGCGTGCTCTATGTGCTCGATGAGCCTTCGATCGGGCTGCACCAGCGCGACAACGCGCGGTTGCTGGAGACCCTCAAGCACCTGCGCGACATCGGCAATACGGTGATTGTGGTCGAGCACGACGAGGACGCCATCCTCACCGCCGACCACGTGGTCGACATCGGGCCCGGCGCCGGCATCCATGGCGGCCATATCGTGGCGCAAGGCACGCCCGAAGAGGTCATGGCCAGCCCCAACAGCATCACCGGGCAATATCTGACCGGCATGCGGCAAATCCCGAGCCCGAAGCAGCGTCGCCGCGGCAACGGCAAATCGCTCAACGTCATCGGCGCGCGCGCCAACAATCTGAAGGACGTGACGGCCCGCATCCCGCTCGGGCTGTTTACCTGCATTACCGGCGTGTCGGGCGGCGGCAAGTCCACCTTGTTGATCGATACCCTCTACAAGGCGGTGGCACGCCGGCTCAGCAACGCGCGCGAATACCCGGGCGCGCACGACCGGATCGAGGGCCTCGAGCACCTCGACAAGGTGATCGACATCGATCAGTCGCCGATCGGCCGCACGCCGCGTTCCAACCCCGCCACCTATACCGGCGCCTTCACGCCGATCCGCGAGTGGTACGCGGGGCTGCCCGAGGCCAAGGTGCGCGGCTACCAGCCGGGACGCTTCTCGTTCAACGTCAAGGGTGGCCGCTGCGAGGCCTGCCAGGGCGACGGCGTCATCAAGATCGAGATGCACTTCCTGCCCGATGTTTACGTCACCTGCGATGTCTGCAAGGGCAAGCGCTACAATCGTGAAACGCTCGAGGTGAAGTTCAAGGACAAATCGATCGCCGACGTGCTCGACATGACCGTGGAGGAGGGGGCCGAGTTCTTCCGGGCGGTGCCATCGATCCGCGACAAGCTCGAGACCTTGGCCCGCGTCGGGCTCGGCTATATTCACATCGGCCAACAGGCCACCACCCTGTCGGGCGGCGAGGCGCAGCGCATCAAGCTGGCCAAGGAGCTGTCGCGCCGTGCCACCGGGCGCACCCTCTACATTCTCGATGAGCCTACCACCGGGCTACACTTCCATGACGTTGCCAAGCTGCTCGAGGTGCTGCACGAGCTGGCCGACGCCGGCAACACCGTGGTGGTGATCGAGCACAATCTCGAGGTGATCAAAACCGCCGACTGGGTCATCGACATGGGACCCGAGGGCGGCGACGCCGGCGGCTCGATCGTGGCCGAGGGCACACCTGAGGATGTGGCCAAGGTGAAGGAAAGCTATACCGGGCAGTATCTGAAGGACCTCCTGGGCCGGCGCAGCAGCGTTGCCGGCAAGCGGGAGGCGGCGGAGTAGACCGCAAGGCCACCGCCGCGAGCGGCCTTTGCGGGTTGGCATCGCCGTGACGGCATTTGGCCTCGCCGCTCGCGGTTGGCAGCGTTCCATCGGCCGTGACCGCTTATGCCGCAACGCAGCGCAGGCATCTTGCTCTTTCGCCGCAACGCCGGCGGGCTCGAGGTTCTGCTCGTGCATCCGGGTGGTCCCTTCTGGGCCAAAAAGGATGCGGGGGCCTGGACCATTCCCAAGGGCGGCTACGAGCCGGGCGAGGATGCCCTGGCCGCCGCCAAACGCGAGTTCGAGGAGGAAACCGGCGCGCGGCTTGAGGGGGAGGCCCTGGCCTTGGGCGCCTTTCGCCAGTCGAGCGCCAAGCTCGTCGACGTGTGGGCGGTCGAAGGCGACTTCGACCCCAACGCCCTCAACAGCAACACCTTTGCCATGGAGTGGCCACCGCGGTCCGGACGCCAGCGCGAATTCCCGGAAGTCGACCGGGCGGCGTGGTTCACGCCGCAGGCGGCGGCCGACAAGATCCTCAAGGGACAACGGCCAATCCTGGTGGCGCTGTCGCGGCGCCTGCAGCTCACTGACCAGGGCGGCGGTTGAGAGCGGCCGATCCTCTGACCAAGCCCCCTTGCCCGTTGCCGGGGGTGCAGCCTCTTCCTTGGATTTTTGCGGCCGCCGCGGCGCCCCGCCCGAGGGTGCGCGGCGGCCGGCGCAGCACGCTAAAAGTCGCCACAATGGGGTGTCCGTAATGGGATCGCCGGGCTCGTGTGGCGGGCAATCTCTGTTGCAGGCTTGCCAGACCTGCGCGCGATCTGCGCAGGCATCCCATGCGTATTGCTGGTCAGCGCTGGCGCCAACGGCTAGCTTGCCGAGAATCTTGGAGAAAATGTACCAATGCTTAGACAGACGTGGGTCGCGGGGGCGGCCAGCTTGGTGTCGGCGACGATATTGGCGCTGCCGGCGTGGTCGCAGGCGCTGACCGATCCCGGCGGGGTAGCGGCAACCGCGGCCGCCCGGGCGGCCGCGGGTGCGCCCGCAGCCGAACTGCAACCGGAGCTGCAACCGTCCGTGAACGGTGCGCCCGGCGCCGGCCCGGGAAGCCCGCCCGCGGCAACGGCCGATGACGGGGACGGATCACGCCCGCTTGCCCGGCCGGCCTCGACCGAGGTCGCCCCGCCGCCGACGGCCAGTTCGGAGGCGGCCGTGCCGGTCGATCCAATCCTTGCCGACGTCCGCCAGCAACTGGCACAGCCCGCCCGCGGCGCCGTCGATCGCGCCGACCGGGCCGCCCTTGCCGCCTACTACGCCGAGCCCGGCCGCGAGCTGTTGTGGGTGAGGGCCGATGGCTTCACGGCGCGCGCCCGCCACGCCATGGCCGAGATCCGTCGCGCCGAGGACTGGGGTCTCAACGCGTCGGCCTTCGACTTGCCGAACCTGGCCGCCACAGAGTCGCGGCCAGCGGCGCTCGCGGCCGCCGAGATCAAGCTGGCGCTCGCCGCCCTGCAATACGCCCGCCATGCCCGCGGCGGCCGCGTCGAGCCCTCGCTCGTCAGCCGCAGCTTTGATCAGTCCCCAACCTTGCCTGACCCCAAGGATGTGTTGCTGGCGCTGGCGGCGAGCGAGACGCCCGGCGACTATCTCAAGGGACTGAACCCGAAGCATCCGCAATTCGAGCGCCTGCGCCAGGCGCTGTTGAAGGTGCCGCCGGGCGGCAGCCGGCCCGAGCCCGCCGCCGAACCGGTGATCGAACTCCCCAACGGGCCGATCCTGCGGCCGGGGATGGAGCATCCCCACGTTGCCTTTTTGCGGCAGCGCCTCGAGCTACCGGCAAAGGCGGGGGCGCGCGATTTCTACGATGATGAGTTGGCCGAGGCGGTGATGGCGCTGCAACGCCAAAAGGGTTTGCGTCCCGATGGCATCATCGGCAGCCGCATGCGGGCGGTGCTCAATGCCGGCGCCGCACCGGCGGCCCGGCCGTCGCCCGCTTCGGACGTGCAGCGCATCATCGCCAACATGGAGCGCTGGCGCTGGATGCCGGAAGACCTCGGCAGATTCTACGTTTGGGACAATGTGCCCGAGTTCACGGCGCGCGTCGTCAAGAACGGCCGGCTGATGCATCAGGCCAAAATCATCGTCGGCAAGCCCGACACGCAGACCGAGCTGTTCTCCGCCAACATGCGCTACATCGTGTTTGGTCCGGAGTGGGGGGTTCCCGATTCCATCAAAATCAAGGAAATCTTGCCCTACCTGCGCCCGGCCGGCCTTGGGCTGTTCGGCGGCTTCGGTGGCACCGATACGCGCATTCTGGAACGGCACAATCTCAGGGTCAGTTTGAACGGCAGGCCGGTCGATGCAACCCAGGTCGATTGGAGCCAGGTCGACATCCGGCGCTTCACCTTCATCCAGCCGCCCAGCGCCACCAATGTGCTGGGGGCCATCAAGTTCCGGTTCCCGAACAAGCACGACATCTACATGCACGACACGCCGCAGCGCGAGTTGTTCGATCGGCCGGTGCGCACCTTCAGTCACGGCTGCATGCGGGTGCAGAACCCGGGCAAGCTTGCCGAGATCCTGCTCGCCGAGGACAAGGGCTGGTCGCCCGAGCAGGTTCGCGATCTGATGGCGCGGGGCGGCAACAATGAGATCACGCTGTCCTCACAGATCCCCGTGCACGTGACCTACTTTACCGCCATCGCCGGTGACGATGGCCACGTGACATTTCATGCCGACATCTACGGGCACGACCGTCGCCTGATGGCGGCACTGGCCGGCAGGCCGTTGCCTCCCGAGCCGGTGCAGTCGCCCAGCGACCCCGTGCGCGAGGCCGCGCAAAAGCGCACCAAGGCCACCAGCAACGATATCTTTCAGGGGCTGTTCGGCAATTGATTGAGGCCCAGTAACGGCTGCGGCGCCCCGGCCAGGCCGGGGCGCCGCAACTGTTTGCGCTCAAGGGCTTGAGCTGCCTCAGGCGATCGGCAGCGCCACGTAGCGCGTGGCGTTCTCACTGCGCACTTGCATCAAGATGGCGTGCTTGCCAGCCTTGCGGGCATCGCTGACCGCGGTGCTGACGTCGTTGGGCGAGGAGACCGTTTTGCCACCGGCCGCCAGGATCACGTCGCCCTGCTGCAGGCCCTTGTCGGCGGCGGGGCCGTTGGGGTCAATGTTGACGACCACCACGCCCTTTGAGCCGGCCCCTTCCACCTCGTTGGCCGGGGCCAGGTAGAGCCCGAGTTTGGCGTCGCTGGGAGTGCCGGGCTCGCTGCGGTCCTGCTTGGCGACCTTGGCCTCGTCGTTGGGATAGGCGGCCGTCGTGACGTTGATCGTCTGATCGGCACCGTCGCGCTTGACCTGCAGTTTGAGCTCCTGGTTGGGCGCCACGCCGGCGATCTTGCGGGCCAGCTCCCTGGCGTCCTTGACCTCATCATTGTTCACCGCCACCACCAGATCGCCGGTCTTGAGGCCAGCCTTGGCGGCGGGGCTGCCTTGCTGGACATCATCGATCAGGGCGCCCTTGGCGTCCTTGATACCGAGGCTGTCGGCAATGTCGGCCGTCACCGGCTGCACCATCACACCGATCCAGCCGCGCGCCACGGCGCCCTTGGTTTTGAGGTCTTGGGCAACGTTCTTGGCGGTATCGGCCGGGATGTCGAAGGCGATGCCGATCGAGCCGCCGGACGGCGAATAGATTGCGGTGTTGACGCCGATGACCTCGCCCTGGGTGTTGAAGGTTGGGCCACCGGAGTTGCCTTTGTTCACCGGTGCGTCGATCTGCAGATAATCGTCGTAGGGACCCGAGCCGATGTCGCGGCCGCTGGCCGACACGATGCCGGCGGTGACGGTGCCACCGAGGCCAAACGGATTGCCCATCGCCAATACCCAGTCGCCGACGCGCGGCCGCGTGGAGGCGAACTTGACCGCCGGGAAGTTGCCGGCTTCGGTGACCTTAAGCACCGCAAGATCGGTCTTGGGATCCTTGCCCACCACCTTGGCATCGAGCGTCTTGCCCTCGACCGTTCTGATCTGCACGTTCTTGGCATGCTCGACCACATGGTTGTTGGTCAGCACATAGCCATCGGGTGAGATGAAGAAACCGGAGCCCTGTGCCCGCACCTTTTGCGTCGGGGCCCGCTGGCCGTTGCCGAATTGGCGGAAGAAGAACTCAAAGGGGGAGCCGGGACCGAACGGATTTTGCCCCTGGAACTCCTCGCGACCTTGCATTTGCGCCAGGTTGCCGACTTCAGCATCGACATAGACCGAAACCACGCTGGGTTTGAGGCGCTCGACCAGATCGGCGAAGCTCGGCATCGCTGTCGCCGGGGGGGCGGCGACGGTCTCGGCGGCGAGCGCACTGGTGCTCGACATCAAGCCGGCGCCGGGCGCGGTCGGGGTTAAGGCGCTGACGGCACCCGCCAGCGCCAGCATGGCAAGACCCGCGGCGGCGCCGAGGCGGCGGCGAGACAGGCGCGGTTTCAACGGCGCCGGTTGCGGTGGGCGATCGGAAAGCATGGGCATAACTCTTCTCCAAAGACTACAAGGATCCGTCCCTCGGCCCGCGCATGCGGACCATTTGCCTCGTTAGATATGCGCGCTCGCCCCGGCGCAAAGGCTTGTTTCGATTACACTTTGGATAGGGACGATTACAAATTCGACAGCTCGCCCGAAGCCACCGAGCAAACCGCGGTCGGCCACCACATCGCAGAGGCTGGCATCGAGGCTCTGCGGCACTTTGCCCAGGCCGACGGATTGGCCGTTAGCCGAACATGCGATCGCCCTGCAGGTCGATCAGCTGCTTGGCCTTGGTCACCGTAAACGCGATGGCATCGTCGCGGCTGGCATAGGTATCGGCGCGAATAAAACGGTGTTCCTTGACCCCCTCGGGCGTGTCCTTCTCGATGCTGCCAGCGGTCTGGTACTGGCTGCCGGCGAGGTAGGGCGCGGGGCGGATGCGATAGCCCTTATATTCGACGGCGGCGACCGCCTGCGGCGCGGCGGGCGAGGATCCGCTCGCGAGGCGGGTCCACAGGGCTTTGAGGCTCGAAAACATGAGGCATCATCCCAACGCCACGGGGGTGCGGATTGTCTCCCCTCGGACCGGCCCTGTCCAGCGGCGCCGAGCGTGGCCCGAGCCCCAAGCATCGCCGGCCGGGCGCGCGGGCTTTATCGAGGCCGCAGGCGAGCGGTCCCCGTCGCTGTCGGATGGGAGTTGGGCGGGAAAGGGGAAAGGCAGGCGGTTGCCCGCCTGCCTTTGAACCATGGACCGTCAGGCCAACTGATCGCCGATCGGCAGCTGCCGCAGCCGTTTGCCGGTGGCGGCAAAGATGGCGTTAAACAGCGCCGGAGCAAACGGCGGCACGCCCGGTTCGCCGACGCCACTCGGCGGCACATCGATCGAGTTCTCGACGATGTGCACATGCGTCACCTTCGGCGACTCATCGATGCGGACGAGCGGATAGTCGTTGAAGTTCGTCTGCTCGATGGCGCCATTCTTGGCGGTGACCTCGCTATGTTTGGCAAGCGTCAGCCCCATGACGGCGGCCCCTTCGATCTGCGAGCGCACCCGGTCGGGGTGCACGCAGAAGCCGCAATCGATGGCGGTGTCGACGCGCGGGATCGTGATCTTGCCTTTTTCGCCGACCTCCACGTGTACCACCGTGGCAATGTAGCTGACGAAGCTCCGGTGCGCGGCGATGCCGAGCCCCTGGCCCTTCGGCAGCTGCTTGCCCCACCCCGCCTCCTTGGCGGCGAGTTCGGCCACCCGGCGCAACCGTCCGGTCTGGATCGGATAGGTCTCGAACGGCTCACCGTAGTTCCACCACTTGGTGGTGACCTGTTCGCGCGGGTCGATGGTGCGGTCGGGGCCGATCAGCTCGAGCAGGAAGTCCTTCGGATCCTTGCCGAGCTGATGCGCGATCTCCGCCACGAACGATTGCGTCGACCAGGCGTGCACCACGTTGTTGACCGACCTGAACCAGCCGATCCGCACGTGGCTTTGAGCCTCTCCACTCTCCATGCGGATGTTGGGCACGTCGAATGGCGTGTCGACCCAACCCATGCCGAGCTCGATATCGAAGGGATGCTTCGGATCGGGCGCGAAGGTGGACAGGATCGATGGTGCCGCACTGCGGTGGCGCCAGGCGATCACCTTGTTGTTGGCGTCGAGACCGGCTTCGAAGCGTTCCGCAGTCACGGTGTGATAAAAGCCGTGCTGCATGTCGTCCTCGCGTGTCCAGACCACCTTGACCGGTGTGCCGCCCAGTTCCTTGGACAGCAAGGCCGCCTCGATGGCGAAGTCACACTTGGATTTGCGTCCGAAGCCGCCGCCGAGCAGGGTGGTGTGGAGCTGCAGCTCCTCCGGCTTGACGCCAACCGCCTTGGCGATGTCGTCGCGCGCCGCACCCGGGCTCTGCACCGGCGCCCACACCTCCCATTTGCCATCCAGCATGCGCGCCGTGGCCGCCGGCGGCTCCATGGTCGCATGGTGGATATGCGGGGCGTAGTATTCGGCGGTGATGACCTTGGCCGCCGACGCCAGCGCCTTGTCGACGTCGCCGATGTTGCGCTCGACCTTGCCGGGTTGTTTGACGCTTGCCTCGAGCTGGGCCCGATAGGCCTTGGAGTCGTAGACCTTGTTGGGACCGTCGTCCCAGGTGATCTTGAGCGCGTCTCGGCCTTTGAGCGCCGCCCAGGTGCTCTTGGCGATAACCGCTACGCCACCCAACGGGGCGAACTTGTAGGGGGCTGGCGTCGGCTGCAAGGTGACGATCTTTTCGACCCCAGGCACCTTCATGGCGGCGCTGCTATCGAGCGAAGCCACCTTGCCGCCAAGCACCGGCGGCCTGGCAATGACCGCGAACCTCATGCCGACCAGCATGACGTCCTGTCCATAGGTGGCCTCGCCGGTGGTGATGTTGACCTGATCGGTCGGGCGCACATTACCTTTGCCGATGTAGCGGAAGGCACTGGCATCCTTGAGCTTGATCTTGTCCTCGGCCGGTACCGGCAGGGCCGCGGCATCGGTGGCAAGGTCGCCGAAGCCGAGCTTGCGGCCGCTCGCCTTGTGCACGACCTCGTGCACTTGCGTCTCGACCTCGCTGACGTCGACGCCCCACTGCTTGGCAGCGGCGGCTTCCAGCATCTGCCGGGCCGCGGCACCGCATTGGCGCATCGGCTGGATGAAGTGGCGCACGCTGCGGGACCCGTCGGTATCCTGATTACCGTAGGTTTTCTCATCGCCAGGCGATTGCACGACCTTAACGCGCGCCCAATCGGCGCCCATCTCGTCGGCCACGATCATCGGCAGAGCCGTGCGGGCGGCGCCGGTACCCATTTCGGCGCGGGCAGCAATGATGCTGACGATGCCGTCCTTGCCGATCGCCACGAACACCTTGGGGTCCGAGACGACGCCGTTCGGCATGGCCGAAGCGCCGGTCGGATAGGCGGCGAGCGCGCTCCTGACCGCGGGCAGCTGGGCGGCGAGCACCAGCCCACCGGTGGCAGCCATGCCCTTGATCAGTCCACGGCGGCTGACGTTCTTAATCGCGAATTTGCGGTGGGTGCTGAGTTCTGTCATGTCACGCCCCCTTGGCAGCGGCGCGAACGGCCGCGTGGATGCGTTGATAGCAACCGCAGCGACAGAGATTGCCGGTCATGCCGGCGGTAATCTCATCGTCGGTCGGCGCCGGCTTCTGCGCCAGCAACGCCGCCGCCTGCATGATCTGCCCAGCCTGACAATAGCCGCATTGCGGCACGCTGACCTCGCGCCAGGCAACTTGGACCGGATGCTCGTTCTTGGGATGCAAGCCCTCGATGGTGGTAACGGCCTTGCCGGCAATTTCCGACATCTGCACCATGCACGAGCGGGCCGCCGCGCCATCAATGTGCACGGTGCAGGCGCCGCACAGGCCAACCCCGCACCCGAACTTGGTGCCGGTCATGGCCAGTTCATCACGCAGGTACCACAGGAGCGGCATCGACGGGTCACCGTCGTAGGTGCGCTCCTGTCCATTCACCCGTAAGTTCGCCATCTGCTTTCCTCCTTGGCCGCAAATTCCGAGTGCGAGCCGCTCCTACCTTCCTCAGTCGGCCAAGCAAAACGAAGGCGCGAACCCAATTATTTCATGGCCGACAAAATTTGGCGGTCGAAATCGCCCGCCATAAAGGACTGGCGTCGCCAGTCGGTTGACACAGCGCCGAAGGTAAAAGCGTAGGTCCGCTGAGCGGAGACTGTACTGCGGTTTTCAAGGGGTGAGCGGGGCGAAATCGATCACAAGCGCGTGACGCGGTCGCGGCAATGCGGTGGGAGGGCGCCCGCACACTCCGTGTGCGGCCAGCGGCTGTGGGCGGCGGTGGAGGGCGCATCAGCCAACGCGCCGGACCCCAACCGCTGTCACAAAAAGCCTGCGGATAGAGGCCCTTGATCGGTCTCAGGCGCACGCCGACCGCTGCCGAATCAGGAGACACTTGCGCCGGCTTGGGTGGAGGGGGCGAGCATGGCGAACCTGGTCGTTTGCCTCGATGGGACCTGGAGTAATGCCGATTGCGCGGCGCCGCAGACCAATGTTGCGATCCTGTCCGATCTCATTGATCTGCGCCGCGGTGGCAAGCCGGCCCAACAGCTCTATTACGACCCGGGGGTCGGGACCGGCGGTAGCGTCATGGCGCGCCTCGCCGGCGGCGTCACCGGCAAGGGGCTCAGCGCCAATATTCTAGGGGCTTACCGCTTCCTGTCGCTTAACTACCGGCCCGGCGACAACATCTATCTGTTCGGCTATTCCCGCGGCGCCTTCACGGCGCGCAGCCTGTGCGGCTTCATGACCGCCAGCGGCCTGTTGCGCGCGGAGCTGTGCGATGCGGCCAACCTGGCGGCGGCCTGGGCCTACTACCGCACCAAGCCCAAGCAACGCTATCCCGCCGAACACGCCAGGCTGCGCGCCATGAGTTATGCCGACCTGCGCATCCGCTTCCTCGGGGTGTTCGACACGGTCGGCGCGCTCGGGATACCGCGCAGGTGGCTGAACTGGGTCGGCCGCAAGTCCTTCCAGTTTCACGATACCGAGTTGTGCAGCATCGTCGATCATTCGTGCCACGCGCTCGCCATCGATGAGCATCGCCAGGAGTTTGAGGCGGCGGTGTGGGACCTGCCGCGACGCGGCGGCTATCTGACCGTCGAGCAGGTCTGGTTTCCGGGGGCGCACGCCAACATCGGCGGCGGTTGCCAGGACAAGGGGCTGTCGGATCTGACGCTGGACTGGATGCTGAAGCGCCTGCGGCGCTACTGCCCAGAACTGGCGCTGCGCGAGACGCGGCTCGAACCCAACCACCGCGGTCAGATCGCCGCGCCGGATGGCTGGCTCTATTGGCTGAGCCTGCACCGGCCGCTCTATCGCCTCATCAATCGCTGCCGCGTGCAACGCCAGGCCAAGCGCATTCGGCTACCGCAGGTCAGACCGCATTCCCACACCATCGGCGAAATGCTGCATTGGAGCGCGCTGCTGCGCTATCTGGAAACGCGCAAACTGCCGGTGAAAAAGCGCTACGCGCCGATCAACCTGCTGGCGGCGCTGGAAAGCGCCAAACAGGGCAAGACGCCGATCGTCGGTCCCGACGGCGAGCCCGGATCCTATTTCAAGGCGCCGAAGATGACGCGGCCGGCGGATGCCCCAAGCCGCCTCGAATACCATTAGCCGCTGACCAGCGATGGGATGGCGGATCGCTAAGCCGCGGTGCCCTCACTGGGCCTCCGCCGTCCAGGTCTTGAAGTCGGCCTCCGAGACGCTGGGCAGCTTTTTGAGAAAGGCCACGATCTGCCACAGCTCGGGGTCCGGCACGCCGGCCTTGCCGAAGCTCGGCATGCCGGTCATGCGGATGCCGTTCTTGACCACCCAGAACAGGGCGGCGGGGTCGCGCTCGGGGGCGACCTCCTTGAGGTCGGGCGGTCCGGGATTGAGTCCTTCGGAAAACTTCGCCCATTCGACGCCCGGAGCGCCATGGCAGTTGCTGCACCCGTACTTGGCGTAGTGGCGGGCCCCAGTTTGGATGGCCTCGGGCTGATCGAGGGCGATCGGCGGCTGGTCGTGGGCGTGTCGACCGATCGAGGCGTTCCGAACCCGGGCCAAGGCCGAGGCCACCGGCCCGGGATCCTCCCAGGTGGCGGCGACATCGAAAAAGCCGCCGAAGAAGTAGCCAGCCACGAGTATGCCGGCAATGATTGCGAGCAGGCCGATGAACGCCAGGAAACGCATTGAGGCCTCGCAACGGTTGTGGGCGCAGGACAGGCCAGCGCCGCTGCCGCACGTCAACGCCCGAGCCGGCAATTTTGATCCGGCCTGGCGGCTGCGGGGGCGGGTGCCGGCCCCGGCACCGCCAACCGGAGGCGTCGGCGCGAACCCCCGCCGTCGACCACACGCCCAATCAGGGGGTGTGCGGCCGACTTTAGTTGTCGAGGAAGGAGCGCAGCTTGCGGCTGCGGCTTGGATGTTTCAGCTTGCGCAGCGCCTTGGCCTCGATCTGGCGAATGCGCTCGCGGGTGACCGAGAACTGCTGGCCAACCTCCTCGAGCGTATGGTCGGTATTCATGCCGATGCCGAACCGCATGCGCAGCACGCGCTCCTCGCGGGGCGTTAGCGAGGCCAGCACCCGGGTGGTGGTCTCGCGCAGGTTCGACTGGATCGCCGCATCGATCGGCAACAACGCATTCTTGTCCTCGATGAAATCGCCGAGATGGGAATCCTCCTCGTCGCCAATCGGGGTCTCAAGCGAGATCGGCTCCTTGGCAATCTTGAGCACCTTGCGCACCTTTTCGAGCGGCATGGCGAGCTTTTCGGAGAGCTCCTCGGGGGTCGGCTCGCGGCCGATCTCGTGCAGCATCTGCCGCGACGTGCGCACGATCTTATTGATGGTTTCGATCATGTGCACGGGGATGCGGATGGTACGCGCCTGGTCGGCGATCGAGCGCGTGATGGCTTGCCGGATCCACCACGTCGCATAGGTCGAGAACTTGTAGCCGCGCCGATACTCGAACTTGTCGACCGCCTTCATCAGGCCGATGTTGCCCTCCTGGATCAGGTCCAGGAACTGCAGGCCGCGGTTGGTGTACTTCTTGGCAATCGAGATGACCAGGCGGAGGTTGGCCTCCACCATCTCCTTCTTGGCCTGACGGGCCTCGCGCTCGCCCTTCTGCACCGCCTTGACGATGCGGCGGAACTCGGTGATCTCAAGCCCGGTCTCGGAGGCGAGCGTGCGGATGTCGTCGCGGATGGTGTCGATGTGGCGCTTTTCGTGCTTGATGAACTGCGCCCATTTCTTGCTGGCACCCGACATGCGCTCGATCCAGGCCTGGTCGAGCTCGTTGCCGAAGTATTCATCGATGAACTGCTGGCGTGGCACGCCGTAGCTGTCGGCCAGCCGCATCAGGCGGCCCTCGAGAGCCACCAGCTTCTTGTTGATGCCGTAGAGCTGCTCGACCAGGCTTTCGATGCGGTTGTTGTTGAGCGACAGGCTCTTGACGTCTTTGATGATCTCGTCGCGAAGCTTGTCGTAGGCCTTCTGCTGCTGGCGATTGAATTGCTCGCTCGCCACCTGCATCTCGACCTTTTTGTCCTGCAGCTTGCGCAGCTTTTTGTAGGTATTGGCGACCGAATCAAAGGTCTCGAGCACTTTCGGCTTGAGCTCGGCCTCCATCGCAGCCAGCGACAGGGCGTTCTCGTAATCGTCCTCATCATCGAGTTCGCCCTCCGGCGGCGCGCTTTCGCCGTCGCCGTTGAGGTCTTCGCCGTTGTTGGGATGGCTATGCGCCGGCGGCGCGCCGGGCTGCGGCGCCACGATCGGCGGCGGCACGGCCTTGGCCTCGGGGCCTTCGTAGGTGGCCTCCAGATCGATGATGTCGCGCAACAGGATCTTGGCGTTCATCAGCTCGTCGCGCCAGATGATGATCGCCTGGAACGTGAGCGGGCTCTCGCACAGGCCGGCGATCATCGCCTCACGCCCGGCCTCGATGCGCTTGGCAATGGCGATCTCGCCCTCGCGTGACAGCAGCTCGACTGAGCCCATGTCGCGCAGATACATGCGCACCGGATCATCGGTGCGCTCGGAGGGCTCGGCCCGGGTCTGCACCACGGCCGGCATGCTGGGGGCGGTAATGGCACGGCTGCCTTCTTCGTCGTCGCCGCCCGCCTCATCGCTCTCGCCCGGCGAGCTTGCTTCCTCTTGGTCCTCGCTCTCGACCACGGTGATGCCCATGTCGGACAACAGCGACATGGTGTCTTCGATCTGCTCGGAGGACACCTCCTCCGACGGCAGCACGGCATTGAGCTCGTCGTAGGTGACGTAGCCCCGCGCCTTGGCGGTCTTGATGAACCGCTTGACGCCGGCATCGGACAAATCGAGGAGAGGGCTATCCTTCTCCGGTGCTTCGGCTTGGGTCGGCACTTGGTCGTCGGACTTCTGCATCGCCATTAATGGGCTCCGGGGCAGCGCTCGCCGTGGGTCAGCACGCATCGCCATTCAACAAAACCGCGCGGTGGCTTGCGCCGGCGTGGCTCTAGCCAACGCCAAACCATCCCGCTCAGGCGGGTTGCCCCGCCGGGTGAGAACCTGTCGATGAAACCCACAAACTGCGGATCCGCCTGGGCCGGCATAACGCTCGGTTGCCCTTGGTGTGGGAATCGCGGCAGGCATACACAACTTCCGCATCATTTCCTATCGTTTGTTTTGTTCTTTCTCTACCCGCTCTCGGGGGGTTCTTTTCCTAGCCTATGAGGGTTTCCGGCTGCTTATCCTCATCAAAAACGCCGAACCTCGACCGTCGGACGCACGGAAAAAAGGGCAGGTTCGGGCCGGCTGTTCCCTCGGTGGGAAAAAAACCGCGTTCAATCCTGCGCTTCACCCGACCGCGCTGCTTGCGACAGCTGTTGCTGGATCTCCACAATCTGCTCAAAAGCGGCCTCGGAGGAATCTGTCTCAAGCCCTTTGAGGTGACGCTTCAGCTCGGTCTGGGATTTGTGCATGGCAAGCGCATGCAACCATCCGGCCTCGACCTGCGCGGCAGCTGTCCCAGGTTCGGCAAACTTGTCGCCCTTGTGCGTGATGGCGCGCCCAACCGCGGCAACGACGCTATCGAGACCGATGGCGCTCAGTTGGGTGCGTAACTGAGCCGAATCAAGAGGTGAACCCTGACTGAAGAGGCCAAGCAGCGCATCGCGCAGCCGCGCCAGCGGCGCGGCGCTCAACGGCAGTTGTGCCACCATCTCGCAATGTTCCTCCATCAGCCAGGGATGGTTGAGAAGTGTGGCCATCAGCAGCGCTTCGCGGGCGGGCACCGGCAGCACGCGTTCAGCCAAGGCGTTGCTGCGCACGGCCGCCTCGCGCGCCACGGCGGCGCGCGGCAGACCGCCAAGCCGCAGGCGCTCGGAGCTGCGCACCGCCAGCCGCCAGTCAGGCTCTAGGTTGTTGCGGCGATGTCCCGCCGCCGCGTCCGGGCGCCGGCCTGGGCTGCGGGCGCCGGCCCGCGCCAGCTGTTGGCCGCGCCGCCACAGGATCTCGCGCAGCTCCCGCTCGTAATGGGCACGAACGCCACCATCCGCGATGCGTCCGACCTGGGCCTTGAGCCGCGCGTCAAACGAGGCGCGCGCTTCCGGGGTGGCGGTCTCGCCCCGCCGCTCCTCCCGTTCGATCAACACGTCGAACAGCGGCCGGGTCCGCTCCAGGACCTCGGCGAACGCACCGGGGCCGTGCTGGCGGATGAGTTCGTCGGGATCGAGCCCGTCGGGAAGCAAGGCGAACTGCACACTGTGACCAGGCTTGAGGTGCGGCAGCACGGTTTCGACGGCGCGAAAGGCGGCATTGCGGCCGGCCGCATCGCCGTCAAAACACAACACCGGGACCGGGGCCAGGCGCCACAGCAACTCGAGCTGCTCCTCGGTGAGCGCCGTACCCAGCGGCGCCACCGTTTGCGCAAACCCGGCCTCGGCGAGCGCGATCACATCCATGTAGCCTTCAACCAGGATGATCTGGCCACGGTCGAAGGCGGGGCCGCGGGCATTGGCGGCGTTGAACAGCACCCGGCCCTTGTGAAACAGCGGCGTGTCCGGAGAATTGAGGTACTTGGCCGATGCGTCGGCGGCCAGCGCGCGGCCGCCAAAGGCGATCACGCGGCCCTTGAGGTCGGTTATGGGAAATATCACCCGATGTCGGAAACGGTCATAGGCGACCGGGATATCGGCGCCGCTGATCTGCATGCCGCTCGCGGTCATTTCGGCACCGCCGAAGCCAGCCTTGGCCAGATGCTCCTTGAGCGCCGACTTGCTGGCCGGGGCGTAGCCCAGGCGAAACCGGGCGATGGCCTCAGGCGACAGCCCACGCCGCTCAAGATAGCGCCGGGCCTCAACGCCCGGGCTGGCAGCGAGCTGGGCCTGGAAGAAGCGGCAGCAGGCCTCCATCAGCGCCAGCAGCCGCCCGCGCTCGTCGTCCCGTTGCGCCTCCGCCGCCGATGGTTGCGGCAGCGTGACACCGGCCTGCTCGGCCAACCGCTCCACCGCTTCGGGGAAACTCCAGCCCTCGGTCAGCATCACGAATTTGAAGATGTCGCCGTTCTGGCCGGAGGAAAAATCGAACCAGGACCCCTTGTGGTCATTGACGAAGAACGACGGCGTCTTTTCCTGCTTGAAGGGCGACAGGCCCTTGAGTTCGCGACCGGCGCGTTTGAGGCTGACCTTGCGCGCGACGACGTGGCTCACCGGCAGCCGGGCGCGGATCTCATCGAGCAGGGATGGCGGAAAGCGCATGGGGGCGATGGTCCTCGACAGCCAACGCTCACATACGTGATTCGCCCGCAAGGTCCTTCCTCAGCGAGAAAAATCGAACCCTGGGCCACCAATTTCCACAACCCGGCAGGGAGCCAGCGTGCGGGCCGAAACGAGCGGGGGTGAAAGGGCAAGGAGCGGCGCGCGAACCCTGCGCTGCGGCGCCCGAGCGGGGCGCGCCCGACGGCATGAACCGCTCAGCCCAACAGCGCCTTGGCGAGCCCGCTGGCTTTGCCCATGTCGATCTGGCCCGCATAGCGCTCTTTCAGTGCGGCCATGACCTTGCCCATGTCCTTGGGCCCGGAGGCCCCGACCTCTGCGATGATGCCGGCGATCGCCGCTTTCACCTCCGCCTCGCCCATCTGGGCGGGCAAGAACTCCTCAATCACCGCGATCTCCCGGGCCTCCTGGTCGGCCAGATCCTGGCGCCCGGCCTTGGCATAGATGGCGAAAGACTCGCGCCGCTGCTTGAGCATCCGCTGCAACACGGCGACGACCTCCTGGTCGGAGAGGGTGTCGGTGCGCTGGGCGATTTCGCGGTCCTTGAGCGCGGCGCTGATGAGGCGCAAGGCGCCAAGCCGCGCCTTGTCCTGCGCCTTCAGGGCGCGCTTGGTTTCCTGTTGCAGACGATCGCGCATGGGTCACTCCGCCGCTGGCCGCCTCGATGTATGGCCGCCGTGCCGGCCGTGCAAGGCGCTTGGGCGAGGCCGCCGGCCTCACGCCGGGCGGCCGGCAAGGCGGCCCAGTGCCGCGGCGGTATCCGGGTCGGCCGGAAAAAACGCCTCCAGCGCCAGCTCCGACAGCGTGATGTCGAGCGGGGTGCCAAATACCGTCGTGGTGCTGAAGAAGGCAAGCACGCTGCCCTCGACCATGAGGCGCAGGGGGATCACAACGCCGCCTAGATCCGCCTCGAACCCCAGCCGCGCCCGCTTGGCGGCTGGGACGGGATAGGCGCTGAGCTCCTGGTTGAGGTCGGACAGCACCGGATCGGCGCTGACGTCGATCTGCCGGCGCAGGCGTTCGAGCAGGTGCTGGCGCCATTCGGCCAGGTTGGCGATGCGGGGGGCGAGGCCGTCCGGATGCAGGCTGAGGCGCAGCACGTTGATCGGTGGCGTCAGCAACTTCGGGGCGGCACCGGCCATCAGCCGGCCGACGGCGCCGTTGGCGGCCATCAGCTGCCAGTGCCGGTCGACGGCAAGCGCGGGGTATGGCTCGTGGCCGGCGAGCACAAGATCGACGGCGCGTCGGGCCGCGGCAAGCGCGGGGTCCTCGAGCCGGCGCTCGGGAAAAATCGGGGCAAACCCTGCCGATACCAACAGCACATTGCGGTCTCGCAGCGGGATTTCGAGGCGCTCGGCCAGATTGAGAACCATGTCGCGGCTCGGCTGCGCGCGGCCCGATTCCACGAAGCTCAAATGACGGGTTGAAATCTCAGCCTCGCTGGCGAGGTCGAGCTGGCTCATGCGGCGGCGCTGGCGCCAGGCGCGCAGGTGGTCGCCGATCGGTCTGGCGGTGTGCATTGGGCGACGCTAGCCGAACTGGAGGCGGCGCTCCATTACCTCAGGGGTAATCGACTTGCCCATGCGGCCGGCCCAGGCTTGAGACCGCCATTCAAGGCCAGGGAGACGATCATGACCAAAACCACCGCGCCATCCGGCAAGGGCTACATCTACGTCGAAATGACGATCCACGACCGCCAACGCTTCCAAGACTATACGGCGCTCTCGGCACCGGCGGTGGCGGCTGCGGGCGGCAGTTATGCTGTCAGTGGTGTCAAACCCGACGTGCTCGAGGGCCGGTTCGATGCCCACCGCGTCGTGCTCGTGGAATTTGCCAGCCCCGAGGCGGCGCGCAGCTTTTATCATTCCGCTGCCTATCAGGCGGCCAAAGCGAAGCGGACCGGGGTCGCCGACTTCAAGATGCTGCTGTTGCCCGGATCGGTGCAGCAGCCCCGTTGAGGTTAGCGGCGCCCGAGCTAAACTGCCCAGGCGCTCTGGCGCAGAGGCACCTCTGGCGGAGCAGGCCGCTCCAGCAAAGGGATGGCGCATGGGTATGGTCGACGGCAAAGTCGCCATCATTACCGGTGGCACCAGCGGCATCGGCGCGCGCACGGCCGAACTGTTCGTTGCCGAGGGGGCGAGCGTGGTCTTCACGGGCCGTCGCCAAGCCGAGGGCGCCGCCGTTGCCGCCCGGATCGGCGCCAAGGCGCAGTTCATTGCCGCCGATGCGACCGTAGAAGACGACTGGCAGCGCGTGATCGCGCACACCCTCACCAGCTTTGGCCGTATCGATTGCCTGTTCAACAATGCCGGCGGCCCGGCGCCGACGGGCAGCATCACCACCGTGCCGGTCGACGGGTTTGATGCCGCGATCGCGCTGCTGCTGCGCTCCGTCATGCTCGGCATGAAGCATGTGGCGCCGACCATGATGCGCCAGCGCGCCGGCAGCATCATCAACAATGGCTCGATTGCCGCACATCAGACCGGGCGCTCCACCTCCATGGTCTACGGCGCCGCCAAGGCGGCGGTGAACCACCTCAGCAAATGCGTGGCGATGGAACTCGGCGAACACAACGTGCGCGTCAACTCGGTATCGCCCGGGGCCATCGCCACCGGCATTTTACCCAAGGCGCTTGGCCTCGAGGCCGGCCGCGCCGATCAGTTGGCCGATCAGATGCAGGAGATCTTCGCCAAGGCGCAACCAATTCCCCGTTCCGGCCTGCCCGATGACATCGCCCAGTGCGTGCTATGGCTGGCATCGGACCGCTCGACATTTGTCAACGCCACCGACATCGTCGTTGACGGCGGCCTGATCGGCGGCGCCATGTTCACCCCGCACCACGACGGTCTCAAAGAGCTACGGGCAAGGTTCGGCATCTGAGGCCAGCCTGGCTCGACAAGGTGATCGACATGCCGCTGCCGCCTACCCCAGCGCTCAGCGTCGATGCCGTCGTGATCGACGCCCGAGGCTTCGTGCTGCTGGTGCGGCGCGGGCATCCGCCGTTCAAGGGATGCTTTGCCTTGCCCGGTGGTTTCGTCGAGGTTGGCGAGACGGTCGAAGATGCTGCGCGGCGCGAGCTATGGGAGGAGACCGGCGTGCGCGCCGGCCGTCTCACTCTGATCGGGGTCTACTCGGACCCGCGGCGCGACCAGCGCGGGCACACCTGCTCGGTCGCCTTCCTGGCGCGCGTGCGGCGTGCCACGGCGCGGGCGGGAGATGATGCGGCGGCGGTGGCCTGGGTCGACCGCTGGCGGCGGGTGCCGCTCGCCTTCGATCACGCGCAAATCTTGGGCGACGCCCAGCGGCTGCTGCGGCGACGGCGCTGACGACGAGCGGGCCGGTGGCCGCGCGCACATTAAGATGGCGCGATGGCGCTGCGCGTGGCCAAGCACGGCGCCCAGACGGTGGTGTTGATGCCAGCTGCTGCCCGATGCGGCGCACCACCGGCGAGACGCTGATGGTCGATGCCGGCAGGCATCGGCAATTTTGCACCGCCCGCGCTGGCCGCATCACAGCGAGGCGGCGAGCGCGCTGGCGGTCTCGGCGCCGGCCACCACCGGCACGATTTCGAATTCGGCCAGATCCGACCATTCCGCTACCCACCGCTGCAGCACGGTGACGTCGCTGGCGTCCATCAGTTGGAAGCAGCGGCCGAGGTCGGCCGTGACATGGCTGCTGATGAAGCTGAGGCCGTCGGGCATCGCGCGGCCCTTGTCGCGCAGGCGACGATAGACGGCGCGGGCATCCTGATTGCGGAACCTTTCGATCACCATGAACAGCATGTCTGGCTCCCGGTAAAAACCGCGCGCTTACCTTGGACGTAATCGACGGCGCTGCCTGTGGGCTCGATCATAGGCGCCCATCGACGCCAAAAGGAGTTCGACATGTCAAGCCAGCATCCCTCTTCTTTCCTGCGCCGCGTCCTCATGCTCGATGCCCTCGCCAGCGGCGCCACCGCCCTGCTGTTGCTCGGCGCCGCCGGCTACATCGACGATTTGCTCGGGCTGCCGGTGGCGCTTATGCGCGGCGCCGGCCTCGTGCTCATCCCGTACGTGGCCTTCGTCGCCTTGGTGGCGACCCGCGAGCGGCTCGAGCCCGCCGCCGTGTGGGCCATCATTGTCAGCAACGGGCTATGGGCGGGCGCCAGCTGCCTGGTGCTGGTCAGCGGCATGGTCGCCGCCACCGGCCTCGGCGTCGCCTTCGTGCTGGCGCAGGCCGTCGTGGTCGCGGTGCTGGGCGAGCTGCAATACCTTGGCTTGCGACGGGCCCCGGTGGCGGCGGCACAAGGTTAGCGGCAGTGCGCCAACGGCGGCGCATCCGGGTCGCGGCATCGCCCTTGGATCGACCCTTAACCTTCGTGCCTCGATCGGCCTTGCCGGGTAGAGAGGACCGGCACCTCAGGCGCGGGCGGCGCGGTTGGCCGCCCCCGCTTTCGGCGCCGCCGTCGCTCGGCGCCGCCGCAGCAGCAGCCGCCCGGCCAATAGCGCAACGGTGACGACGGCGTAGAGCGCCAGTTCCGGCGACCACGATTTTACCAGCATGATGAAGTGCACCACGGCAGCGCCGGCGGCGACATAAACCAGCCGGTGCAACCGTTGCCAGGCACTGCCGCCGAGCCGGCGGATCATCGGTGAATTCGAGGTGATGGCCAGCGGGATCAGGATGGTGAAGGCCAGCATGCCGATAGTGATATAGGGACGCTTCACAATGTCGGCCCAGATGGCGGCAAGATCCAAGCCCTGATCAAGGACGGTGTAGACCGTGACGTGCAGCGCCGCATAGTAGAAGGCGATGAGCCCGAAGGCGCGACGGTAGCGGATCAGGTTGGGTCCGCCCAGCCGACGCAGTGGCGTAATGGCGAGCGTGACAATCAGAAAACGCAGCGCCCACAGGCCGAGCGTGCGCTCGAGCGTCTTCTGCGGATCGGCGCCCAATTGATCGAGGAGAGCCAAGCTAAACGTCGAGACCGCCGGCAGCATGCCCACCAGATAGATGCCGCGCCGCACCGGATCGCGCCCGAACACGACGCGGCCGAGCGCGGAGCGCGGAACGGGTGCGGCCCACGGCATGCTAGTAGTTGGCCTTGAGGTCGAGCCCGCTATAGAGCTGGGCCACCTGCTCGCCGTAGCCATTGAACATCAGGGTCGGCCGCCGTTTGACGAACAGACCGCTCTCGCCGATCCGCCGCTCGGTCGCTTGGCTCCAGCGCGGATGGTCGACAGTGGGATTGACGTTGGAATAAAAGCCGTATTCGCGCGAGTTCTGCACGTTCCAGGTGCAGGGCGGTTGCGCCTCGGTCAGCGATATGCGCACGATCGACTTGACCCCCTTGAAGCCGTACTTCCAGGGTACAACCAGCCGGATCGGAGCGCCGTTCTGGTTGGGCAAGGTCTCGCCATAGAGGCCGACCGCAAGAATTGAGAGCGGGTGCATGGCCTCATCGAGCCGCAGACCGTCGACATAAGGCCATGGCAGCGGCTGGAACAGGCCGCGCTGGCCCGGCATTTCCGCTGGGCGCACCACGGTCTGGAAGGCGACATACTTGGCGCTGCCCTGCGGCTCGAGGCGTTTGAGGACGGTGGCGAGCGGCACCCCGATCCAGGGAATGACCATCGACCAGCCTTCCACGCAGCGCATGCGATAGATGCGCTCCTCCAAGGCGACCTCCCGGATGAGGTCATCAAGGTCGTAATCGCCCGGCTTGCCGACGAGACCATCGACCTTCACCTTCCAGGGCTTGGTCTCAAGCGTGTGGGCATTTTTGGCTGGATCGTCCTTGTCGGTGCCGAATTCGTAGAAGTTGTTGTAGCTGATGATGTCCTTGCGCGGGGTGCGAGCCTCATCCGTGGTCGAGAGCGGGCTCGGGGCGGCCGCCAACGGCGCGGCGCCCGCCGCTGCTGGCAGCAGCGAGCCAAGGCTGAGCGCGGCGGCGCCGGCGATGAACTCGCGCCGGCGCACATAGACCGAGCGCGGGGTGATTTCGGAGCCGGGGAGATCGCAGGCTGGCTTAATCAGCATGAGGATTGGTCCTCGAATTGCCCATTCCATTAATGACATAAAGTGATGCGGGCCGGGGCGGAAGGGGGGGCCCCGAACGCTGACAGGCTTGTGACAGGCTGTGAAAGCCAAAGCGTGACGTCAAGCCACATCCGGGCCGGCGATGGTCTCGGCGAGGCTAGGGCAACGGTGGAGGATAGCGTGCACGACTGCCTTGAGGGTGCCGGCGAGGGCGCGATAGAGGTCGGCGGGCGACCGCTGGCGACCAGGGATGGGAGAGCCGACCGGCGCGCCCACGGCCGCCGCCAGCGGCATCGAGCCGGTTGGTCGCCAGCCTCTAAACCTGGGCAGCGTCGGCGCGGTACCCACCGATGAGGGAGGCGGCGCCACCGGCCAGCACAACGCAAGCCCGCCTCCTGCTGTTGGTGGTGGTGTTGGCCTGGGGGGCCATGTGGCCGGTCAACAAGGCGCTGCTCAATTACATGCCACCGATCTGGTCGGTGGCATTGCGCACCATTATTTCGATGCTGAGCCTATTCGCCATCTCGCTGTTCGTCACCGGCCTGGCGTTGCCGCAGCGACGGGACCTGCCGGTGCTCGTCAGCATGGTCGTGCTGCATATGGTCGCCTTCACCATTCTGACGCAATTGGCCTTGCGCCTGGTGCCGGCCGGACGCTCCGCCGTACTCGCCTACACCAGCGTGCTGTGGGCGCCGCTTGGCGCCGCCCTGGTGCTGGGGGAAACATTGTCGCGGCGGCGAATGTTGGGCTTGGGGCTCGGCATCCTCGGGCTCCTCACCATCTTCAATCCGATGACCTTCGATTGGAGCGATCGGGCCGCCATCAGCGGCAATGCGGCGCTGCTGCTGGCGGCGATGCTCTGGGCAGCGAGCATTGTGCACAACCGCGCCCACGTCTGGCGGGCAACGCCATTCCAGCTGGCGCCCTGGCAGGCGCTGCTGGCCGCGGGGCTGTTGAGTTTGGCCGCCGCCGCGGTCGAGGGCCCGCCGGTGGTGCGCTGGAGCACCGAGGCGGTGCTGCTGTTGGTGTTTGCCGGCATCCCGGGCACCGCACTGGCTTACTGGGCGGCCGCGGTCAGCTCCTCACAATTGCCCGCCTCCACCACCTCGCTCGGCCTGCTTGGCACCCCCGCCGTCAGCATCGTGCTCGCTATGGTCCTCCTCGGCGAACCGCCGACCGTGCCACTGCTGCTGGCGCTGGGGCTTTTGATCGCGGGCATCTTGATTGGCGTCTCGGGCCGGCGGTGAGCCGAGGCAGCCGGCAACAGGGCAGGCAGAAACCTTCAAGGGCTCGCCTCAGCCGAGGCGGCGCGCCGGGATCGACCAGGCCAGCACCGCGCCGCAGGCGGCGAACGCGGCGATGGTGAGAAAGGCGGCGCGGAAGGCGCGCGCAATGTTGGCGCGGATGACTTGATCGGCGATGCCGGCGAGCGTTCCCTGCCGGTCCGCCACCAGCTCGGCAAACAGGCGGCGGGTGTCGGGATCGGCCAGCGAAATTGAGGCAAACAACACGGTGCCAACGAGCGCCGTGCCGGCGCCGGCACCCACCGAGCGTGACAACTGTACCGAACCCACCGCCGAACCCAGCGAGGCGGCACCGGCGGCGTTCTGCACCGTCACTTGCACCACCCCCATGACCGTGCCCATGAACAGGCCACTGAAGAACAGCAGCCACGGCAACGCGCTCGGGCTCAGGTGGTCGGCGGTGACGGCAAACAGCACCAGGGTGGCGCACGCCAGCACCAGGCCGATCGAGGGGAAGATGGTGGTGAGGCCGGTGCGGCTGACGATCCGACCGGTGAGCATCGAGCCGGCGCCGATCCCGAACACCAACGGCAGCAGCATCAGGCCCATCGCCGCCGGCGTCGCGTCGCGCAGGACGCGGAAGTAGAGCGGCAGAAAGGTGATGAGCGACACCAAGGTGGCGCCGTGACAGGCGGCCAGGGCGTCGCTGCGCCACACCGTCGGATTGCGCAACAGCGTGATCGGCAACAGCGGGTGGCGCACCCGCCGCTGTTGGCGAATGAGCCCGATCAGGGCGATCAGCGACACCGCCGTCAGTGCGACGATGGCAAGCACCAGGTTCGCCTGCATGCGCTGCGCCTGGTCGAGCGCCAACAGCAGCGGCACGATGAAGCCGATGAACAGCAACAGCCCATAGGTGTCGAACTGCCAGGTTTGATCGCGCACCGCCCTGGGCCTCAGCCGGAGCGTGAGCAACACCGCGATCGCGCCCAGCGGCACGTTGATCAGGAACACGCTGCGCCAGCCCAGGTGGTGGGTCAGATAGCCCCCGACCACCGGGCCAAAGGTGCTCGAGGTCACCATCACCGAGGCCAGATAGCCCTGGTAGCGCGCCCGTTCCCGCGGCGGGATGGTCTCGCCGATCAGCGCCTGCGACAAGGTCATCAGCCCGCCGCCGCCGAGGCCTTGCAGGATGCGGCCGACGGTCAGCATCTCGACGCTGGTGGCGGCGGCGCAGAACAGCGAGGTGGCGATGAAAATTGCGAGCGCGATGAACATCATGCGCGCGCTGCCGTAGACGTCGCGCAACTGGCCGTAGACGGGCGCGGCGACCGTGGTCGCGACCAGATAGCCGACCACTACCCAGGAGACGCGCCCGACATTGCCGAGCGAGGCGGCGATCGATGGCAGCGCCGTGGCGACGATCGTCTGATCGACCACCGCCAAGAACATCGGCAGCATGATGGAGGGAAACACGGTGCGGAACAGCTGCGCGGGGGTAGGCTCTGCGCTGGCATCCCGCATTGGCCGTCAGCCGCGTCCGTTGGTGATGGCCGCCAACCTGTCGAGCGCCCGCCGGGCAGCACCGCTTTCGATCGCGCTTTGCGCCAGCTCGGCGCCCTCGAGAATGTTCGCCGCCTTGCCCGCAACCACCGCCGCCGCCGCGGCGTTGAGCACCGCGATATCGCGCAGCGGCGTGCGTTTGCCCGCCAGCACGTCGCGAATGGCGGCGGCGTTGGCGTGCTCGTCACCGCCTTTGAGGTCGGAAAGCTTAGCCGGCGCCAGGCCGGCATCGGCTGGCGTCACCTCGAACACCGTCACCTTGCCATCCTTGAGTTCGGCCACATCGGTGGCGCCGGTGGTGGTCAACTCGTCCAGGCCATCGTGCCCATGCACAACCCAAACGTGCTTGGCACCCAGATTGTTCAAAACCTGGGCGATCGGCTCGACCCAATGCCAGGAGAACACGCCGACCACCTGCCGCTTGACGCCGCCAGGGTTCGAGATCGGTCCCAACAGATTAAAGATGGTGCGGATGCCGAGCTCACCACGGATCGGGGCCCAATGCTTCATGGCGGGGTGATGCAGCGGGGCCCACATGAAGCCGACGCCCGCCTCCTCGACGCAGCGCGTGATGAGCTCGAACGGCGGATCGAGCTTGACGCCGAGGGTCGACAGCACGTCGGAAGCGCCAGACATGGAAGAGACGCGGCGGTTGCCGTGTTTGGCGATGCGGATGCCGGCGCCGGCGGCGATCAGGGCGGCGCAGGTCGACACATTATAGGTGCCGTGGCTGTCGCCTCCGGTACCGACGATATCGACCGCGTCCTCCGGTACCGCCACGCGCTGCATGCGGGCGCGCAGCATCTGCGCGGCGCCAGTGATCTCCTCAACGGTCTCGCCACGAACCCTGAGCGCCATCAGGAAGGCACCCATCTGCGCCGGCGTCGCGGCCCCGGCGGTCATCTGGTCAAGCGCGGTACGGATCTCGTCCTCGCTCAAGGTGGCGCCTTGCGAGACTTTCTGGATCAGCTGGCGCAATTCCTGCGAAGGCTGGAGGTCCATGGCGATCTCAGGCGGCGTGTCGAGCGGGGCGACGGTTGCGACGTCGCGGCGCAGCGCCTGCCAGTTCGAGGAAGTTGGCGAGCAGCGCATGGCCATGCTCGGAGGCGATGCTTTCGGGATGGAACTGCACGCCATGCACCGGGTGCCGCTTGTGCGCCAGCCCCATGATCAGTCCCTCGCTGGTGGCGGTGACGACGAGATCGTCGGGCAGACCGTCGCGATCAACGATCAGGGAATGATAGCGCGTCACCTCGAACTTCTTCGGCAGCGACTTGAACACGCCGGTGCCGACGTGGCTAATGGTCGAGAGCTTGCCATGCATCGGCTGCGGCGCGCGCACGATGCGGCCACCATAGGCCTGGCCAACGGCCTGATGGCCGAGGCACACGCCGAGGATTGGAATCGACGCGCCCACCGTTCGGATCAGCTCCAGGCAGATGCCGGCCTCGTTTGGCGTGCACGGACCGGGCGACAGTACGATGCCCTGGGGTGCCAGCTTAAGCACATCGGCCACGGCAATCTTGTCGTTGCGGTAGACCTCACAGCGCGCCCCAAGCTCGCCCAGGAAGTGGACGAGATTGTAGGTAAAGCTGTCGTAGTTATCGATCAACACCAGCATCGGCGCGGCGCCATCCTGTTTTAAGTCGGGGCCGCGTGCGATCGGTCGATGTGCCGATTGCGCGGGCCCCAGCCTCCTCGATTTAACGTGCGCCAACTTAGGGCACAAGCCAAAGCCGTGGCCAAAGCCGCAGCCGCTGCGCGCGCCGGCGACGCCGGCCGCCCGCGCTTCGGCTGCGATCAGTCGAGAAGGCGCGGAAACATGAAGCTCTCGAGCTTGCCGGCCTTGGGCTCGATCTTGGACCATTGGCTGGCGCCAAAGCTGATGACGGCCAGTGCCGCGGTCGGAAACTTGTGGGCAAGCCGCGCCAGGTCGGCGGCCTCGCCGCGGCCGGCGAGCTCGACGGCAAGGCCGTGCATGCCCGGATCATGCCCGACCAGCATCAACGACGTGGTCCTGGCACGCACCTTGCGGATGCGCGCCAACAGGCCCGCGGCGGTGGCAAGATAGAGCCCGTCCTCGAATTCGACGGTGGGGTTGCCGGGGAGGTGCGGCAGGATGAGGGCCAAGGTTTGCCGGGTGCGATTGGCCGCCGAGCACAGGATCATCTGCGGTTTGATGCCGTGCGCGGCCATGTAGGCGCCCATGCGCGGCGCCGCCGCCTCGCCGCGCGGCGCCAACGGGCGAGCAAAATCGTCAAGCGAGGCGTCTTGCCAACTCGATTTGGCGTGGCGCAGCAGATGGAGCTCGAGCATGCCTTCAAAGATAGCGGCTGCGCGCGCTTTCTTGAAGAGCGCCCGGCGGGCTACCGATCGCCCGGGATCTGGGCCGGCCGCCCCTTAGAAATTGGCGTTGAAAGCAATACAGGTGCGCACGCCGGCGCCGCGGAAGGGAATGACGGCATGCTCGTAGTAGGCCGGAAACAGCACCATCATGCCGGGCTTGGGAGTGACCGTGATCTCGGTGGTTTGGTTCTGGACGCGGTTCATGTGGGCGCGTGGGCGGGGATCAACGAACATGATGGCCCCCTCCTCGGCCTTGGCCTCGGGCGGCGGCGGCGGCACGCTCACGTAATAGACGCCGCTGACCTTGGCATCGGGATGAACGTGCTGGAAATTGATGTCCCCGGCGCGCATGTTGATGCCCCAGGCCCACAGCCGCAAGTTGAGCTTGGTCGGCGGCACGTGGCAGTTGGCCTCCAGGAACTTCGGCACATACTCGTGCAAAGCCGCCTGTACCAGCTCGCGGAGCGCGCCGATCTCAGGCTCTTTGCGCGAGAACAAGGTGGTATCGGAATGATAGCCGCCGATGTTGCTGGTGGCGGCCGCGATGTTGGCCGTCTCCTTCTCCAGGCGCAGCATCAGGCGCTCGAGCAGGCCATTAAGCCCGGCGCACTGGCTGAACTCGCGCATCATGAACAGGGTCGGGAAGTGCGAGGCGATGACCGTGTTGGAAACGAGCGGTCGCGCGAGAGTATCCGTGGACATGCTTGCCAAATGAGGTTCCTGTTGGCACGGGGGCGGAAAAGGCAGGGAACACTAAAGTGGCCAGCGGTTGGATGACAGCAGCGCCCAACGGTGGGCTACCATGCAGCCAAGGCTGTTGCTCTGGCTCAAAACTTGCGCCTACCCCGCGCCGGGCGAATCAAGGTTCAGCTCAGGAATTTAGCCAACAGATCGATGACAGCGCTAGGCTGTTCCTGCTGCACCCAATGGCCGGCGCCATCGACCAAATGACAGCCCCGCATGCGCGCGCAGGCATCAGTTTGCATTTTTTCCAGGGCGCCGGGCACCTGATAGGCGCCCCAGTCGCTGTTGCCGGCAATGAACAGCGCGGGGACCTCGACACGGCGGCCGGCAAACACCTGCTGCTCGGCCTCAAAAGCACCGCTGGTGCGGCAGCGATACCACTGTAAGCCACCCTGAAAGCCGGTGCGCGCGAATTCGGCGCTGTAAACGGCAAGCTCGGCATCGGTGAGCCACTGGCAGGCGGCGATCGCTGCGGCCGATGGCATCTCGGTGGCCACCGCCTCCGCCATCGTCTTGGCGAGCGGCATGACGTAGTAGGCGGGAAGCTTGGCGAGTTCGCTGGCGCTCCAGGCTGCCAGCCGGTAAGGGTTGTTGCCCGGCCAGTCGGCGCTCTTGACGTGAAAATAAGCGCGCAGGAAGGCATGGATCCCCTGCGGGCAGTCGCGCAGATCGGCATCGGCTTGGCGCGTCGAATAATACCACTGGTAGTGTTTGCGCGGCGGCACCAGGGCGGCAAGCGCGGCGTGGATATCCTCCCGTTCCGGGCGCGGCGGCAGCCGGCCGTCATCGCCCAGCGGTAGCGCCGGCGGACCGGTAAACGGCGCGCTCATCAGCACCAGCGAACGAAACACATCGGGCCGCAACAGGGCACACCACGCGGCGACCGGCGCGCCGAAGTCGTGGCCGATCACCGAGGCCACCGATGGATAGCCGAGCGCCGCCACCAGACCCAAAGCGTCGCGCACCAGATTGATCAGCCGGAAGCGCGCGAGCTCGCCGTCATAGCCGCCGTCCCAGCCGGTGGTGCGCCCATACCCGCGCTGATCGGGAGCAATGACGTGAAAACCGGCCGCCGCCAGCGGCAGCATGATCTTGCGCCAGCTGTAGGCGAGTTCGGGAAACCCGTGCAGCAGTAGCAGGCAGGGCTGGCCGTTGCCGCCGCGGCCCGCCTCCAGCACGTGCATCTTGAGGCCGTTGCCATTGTCGATCATGCGCGAGCCAATGCCCTCGGGCAGCGGCGCGTTGGCGGTGGCAAGCGGCGTCGTCATCTAACTGGGACGGTTGCCGCGTTTGCCCCTTGCGGCAAAGCGGACCGCCTCCTCGGCTGCCTTGATCAGCGCCCTGGCCTTCAACTCGCACTCAAGCTGTTCGGCGTCCGGATCGCTGTCGGCCACCACGCCGGCCCCGGC
>DATFXD010000186.1:0-34663 GCA_035258605.1 Hyphomicrobiaceae bacterium
GCCGCCCTCAAGGCGATCAATGAGCATCAGAGCCCCTTTGTCTCACGTGGCGATAAATCGGGGACGCACGCCGCCGAGCTCGCGTTGTGGCAACAGGCCGGTCTCGATCCGGCCGCCAGCAAACCCGCCTGGTACCGCGAGATCGGCCAGGGCATGGGCGCCGCCCTGAACACGGCCGGGGCCAAGGGGGGCCTACCTCTTGTCCGACCGCGGCACCTGGATCTCCTTCAAGAACAAGGGGGATCTTGACATTGCGGTGGCCGGCGACAGCCGGCTCTTCAATCAGTATGGCGTCATCCTGGTGAACCCAGCCAAACATGCCACCGTGAAGAAGGACGCGGGCCAGGCGTTCATCGATTGGCTGATTTCCGCCGACGGACAGGCAGCGATTGCCGCCTATAAGATCAACGGTCAGCAATTATTCTTTCCGAACGCCAACAAATCCTAAACTTTGGTCCCCTCGGCATGCGCGGCTTGACGGTTGCGCTGGCCTGGCCGACGCACGCATTTGAAAATGCCGCCTCGGGCGTCTAGCCTCACGCCGCGACCCGTCGAACACGTGAAGGGGATCTGTCGATGACCGACGCATACGCACGCGCTTCGTCCGAGACGGGCGACGCGCTGCTGCTGACACCGGGTCCGCTGACGACGTCGCGCGCGGTCAAGACGGCGATGTTGCACGATTGGGGCTCCCGCGATGCCGGCTTTCTGGCCATCAACCAGCAAGTCCTGCAGCAACTCCCCGACATCATCAATGCCTCGGATACGCACGTCACCGTGCCGATGCAGGGCTCGGGCACCTTCGCGGTCGAAGCCATGCTGACGAGCTTGCTGCCGCCGGCGGGCAAGCTGCTGCTGATTGTCAACGGGGCCTATGGCCAGCGCGCTCGCCGGATCTGCGAGATCGCCGGCCGCCCGCATACGGTTTATGCAACCAGCGAGGATACGCCGCCCGATGTCGATGAGGTCGACCGTCTGCTGCGCGCCGATCCGAGCATCAGCCATGTCTTTGCCGTGCAGTGCGAGACCACCAGCGGCATCTTGAACCCGATCGCCGAGCTCGCCGCCGTGGTCGAGGCGTGCGGCCGCCGGCTGCTGATCGACGCCATGAGCGCGTTCGGCGCGCTGCCGCTCGATGCCAAGCGGACCCGGTTCGATGCCGTCGCCGCCTCGTCCAACAAGTGCATCGAGGGCGTCCCGGGCTTGGGGTTTGTCATCTGCCGCGAGCCGGCGCTGGCCGCCGCCAAGGGCAATGCCACCACCTTGACGCTCGACCTCTACGACCAGTGGCAGAGCTTGCGCGCCACCGGGCAATACCGCTTCACGCCGCCGATCCACGTCATTGTCGCGTTCCATCGCGCGTTGCAGGAATTTTGGGCCGAGGGCGGCCAGGCGGGGCGCGGCGCCCGCTACGGAGAGAATTGCCGCGTGCTGGTCGAGGGTATGGCCGAACTCGGCTTCCGCCCGCTGCTGCCGGGCCCGCTGCAGGCGCCGATCATTGTCACATTCCATATGCCAAGGCATGCGAACTTCGTGTTCGACAGCTTCTATGAGAAACTGAAACAACGGGGTTACGTGATCTACCCGGGCAAGCTCACGGTCGCCGACAGTTTTCGCATCGGCTGCATCGGTAGGCTCAATGCCGCGCACATGGAGGGCGTCGTCGCCGCCGTCCGCGCGGTCATGGGTGAATTGGGCGTGACCCTGACCGGCGCATCCGCACAGCCTTGAGGTCAAATGCACGCCAAGCCTGTCCAAGTTAGCGTCAGTTGCAACGGTCGCACCTACGCGTCGCCTGCGGCACCAACCGTCGTCATCTGCCTCGATGGCTCTGAACCCGGCTATATCGAAGAGGCGATTGCCGTCGGCCGCGCGCCGACCTTTGCCCGCTTCCTGGCCGAAGGCGCCAACCTACAGGCCGACTGCGTGATCCCGAGCTTCACCAACCCCAATAATCTTTCCATTATCACCGGGCGGCCGCCGGCCGTGCACGGGATCGCCGGCAACTTCTTCTACGACCGGGCGACGGGCTCGGAAGTGATGATGAACGATGCCAAATTTCTGCGCGCCCCGACCATCCTCAAAGCCTTCCATGACGCCGGCGCCAAGGTGGCGATGGTCACCGCCAAGGATAAGCTGCGTCTGTTGCTGTCGCATGGGCTCGCCTACGACAGCGACCGGGCCATCGCCTTTTCCGCCGAGCGTGCCGACCGCGCCCGCCGGCAAGACAACGGCATCGAGGAGGTTTTGTCGTTCGTCGGCCGGCCGCTGCCCGAGGTCTATTCGGCAGATCTATCGGAGTTCGTGTTTGCCGCCGGCGTGAGCTTGATGGCGGCACACCGTCCCGACCTCATGTATCTATCGACCACCGACTTTATCCAGCACAAGACCGCTCCCGGCACGCCACTGGCCAACGACTTCTACGCCATGATCGACGGCTACCTGGCCAAACTCGACCAGCAAGGGGCGATCATAGTGGCCACCGCCGATCACGGCATGAACGACAAGCACAGCCCGGACGGGGCGCCGGACGTCATCTATCTGAAGACCCTGTTTGATGCCTGGCTCGGGGTCGACCAGGCCCGCGTCATCTTGCCGATCACCGACCCCTATGTGGCGCACCACGGCGCCCTTGGCTCGTTTGCAACCGTGCACGTTCCCGACACCGCCGACCTACCCAAGCTGCTCGACCGGCTCAAGGCGATCGAGGGCATCGATCTGGCGCTCAGCCAAAGCGAGGCCTGCCAGCGCTTCGAGCTGCCGCCTGACCGGGTTGGCGACATTGTCGTCATCTCGGCTCGGCGCAAGGTGCTCGGCACCGCGCCACAGTTGCACGACCTGTCCGGCCTCGATGAGCCGCTGCGTTCGCATGGCGGGCTCACCGAGCAGCGGGTGCCGATGCTTTCGAACCGCCGGCTGGCGATTGCGGCGGATCGCCGGCTGCGCAATTTCGACGCCTTCGATGTTGCCTTGAATTGCCTGGCCTGAGCGCCGGTTCAACGGGACGAGGGTTACATGCAGGAGCGCCTGAGCACGCCGAAGCTGCCAACCAAGGCGCACGAGACCATGCGCATTGCCGGCAAGCTGGTCGATGCCGACCAGCGCATCGAGGTGCGCAATCCCTATAGCGGCGACCTCGTCGGCACGGTCGCGGCAGCCAACGCGGCGCAGGTGGCCGAAGCCTTCCGCATCGGCGCCGCCTATAAGCCCAAGCTCACGCGCTACGAACGGCAAAAGATCCTGCTCAACACCGCCGCGCTTCTGGCCGAGCGACGCGAGCAGATGGCGGTCCTGATCACCATGGAGTCGGGGCTGTGCCTCAAGGATTCGCGCTACGAAGTCGGGCGCGCCTGCGACGTCTACAACTTGGCCGGCCAACTGGCGATCCGCGACGACAGTGAGGTGTTTTCCTGCGATATCACGCCCCATGGCAAGGCCCGACGCATCTATACCTCGCGCGAGCCGGTCAGGGGCTGCATCGCCGCCATCACCCCGTTCAATCATCCCCTCAACATGATCAGCCATAAGATCGCGCCAGCGATCGCCACCAACAATCGGGTCGTCGCCAAGCCGACCGAGTTGACGCCGCTCACCGCCTTGGCGCTGGCCGATGTGCTCTATGAGGCCGGCTTGCCGCCCGAGATGCTGTCGATCGTCACCGGCAATCCGCAGACGATGGGCGAAGCCATGATCACCGACCCCAACGCCGACATCGTCACCTTCACCGGAAGCGTCAGGGTCGGCAAGCTGATCGCCGACAAGGCCGGCTACAAGCGCCTCATTCTCGAACTCGGGGGCAACGATCCGCTGATCGTGATGGAAGATGCCGACCTCGACGCGGCCGCCGAGCTCGCCGTTGCCGGCGCCACCAAAAACTCCGGGCAACGCTGCACCGCCATCAAGCGCATTCTGGTGGTGGAGGCGGTCGCCGACGGCTTCGCCGAGCGCGTCGTTGCCAAGGCGCGCAAGCTCATCTGCGGCGACCCGCTCGATCCCAACACCGACATCGGTACCGTGATCCACGAGCGCGCCGCGCGCGCATTCGAAGCCCGCGTCAATGACGCCGTTGCCAGCGGCGCCCGCCTGCTGCTCGGCAACGACCGCGCTGGTGCACTCTACCCGGCAACCGTCGTCGACCACGTGCCGCTCGGCGCGGCCTTGGTGCGTGAGGAGACGTTCGGTCCGGTGATCCCCATCATTCGCTGTCCGAACGACATCGGGGCGGTGATCCGCATCGCCAACGACACGCCATACGGACTGTCATCGGGGGTGTGTACCAATCGGCTCGACTACATCACGCGCTGCATCAGCGAGTTGGAGGTGGGTACCGTCAATGTCTGGGAGGTGCCGGGTTACCGCATCGAGATGAGCCCGTTCGGCGGCATCAAGGATTCGGGCCTCGGCTACAAGGAGGGCGTGTGGGAAGCCATCAAAAGCTACACCAACGTCAAGACCTATTCGCTACCCTGGCCGCACTGACGGCGCGGGGGGTCAACAGGGGAGGATCGTTCGATGTTTGCCAAGCTTTTGCGGGTGATGGGGCTGACCGCCTTGATGGCGGTTCAGTTCGCCGCGCCAACCTTAGCGCAGAAAACCAAGCTCACCGTCTACACGGCGCTGGAAAATGATCAGTTGGCGCCGTTCAAGGCGGAGATCGAGAAGGCGGTGCCAGCCGTCGACGTCGAGTGGGTGCGCGATTCCACCGGCATCATTACCGCGCGTTTCCTGGCCGAGAAGGACAATCCAAAGGCCGACATGGTCATGGGTTTGGCCGCCTCCAGTCTGTTGGCGTTCAAGAAGGCGGGGCTATTGGAAGCCTACCAGCCCAAGGGCGTCGAGGCTCTGCGCCCAGCCTTTCACTCGACCGACGGCAGCTGGACCGCGCATGATGCCTTTGTCGGCATCGTCTGCTTCAACACCGCGGAAGCGCAGAAGTTGGGCATACCCGCGCCCAAATCCTGGAAGGATCTGACCGACAGCAAATATAAGGACAAGCTGGTGATGCCACATCCGGCATCCTCGGGCACGGGCTATCTGACGGTCGCCGCCTGGCTGCAACTCATGGGCGAGGCCGACGCCTGGGCGTTCATGGATGCCCTGCATCAGAACATGGCCGTCTATACGCATTCGGGCAGCGCCCCGTGTGTGCAGGCGGCCAAGGGCGAGCGGGTGGCCGGTATCGCGCTTGACATGCGCGGGGCGCGAGAAAAAACCGCGGGCGCGCCATTGGAGGTCATCGCTCCCGTCGAGGGCATCGGCTGGGATATGGAGGCCTACGCCATCGTCAAAGGCACTAAGAAGCTCGAGCTCGCCAAGCAGGTTGCCGATTGGGCGGCGAGCAAGGCGGCCAACGAGCTCTATTCAAAATACTATGCCATCGTCGCCCACCCGGATGTGAAGAATATCCCGAAGAACTATCCAGCCGAAGCCGAGGCGCGGATGGCCAAGATCGACTTTCAAAAGATGGCCGATGACCGCGAGCGGGTGCTGGCGGAGTGGTCGAAGCGCTACGAAGCCAAGGCGGCGCCAAAAAACTAAACTAACAGTTGAGCTGCCGAGGGTGATGTCCATGGTCGAAACCATTGACCGCACCGCCGCCGATCAACCGCGCGCGCAACAGGTCGCGCCGGCCGCGGCCGCGCCGCATCTGACGGTGGCGGGCATCAGCAAGCGCTTTGGCGGCTTTAGTGCGCTCGAGGATGTGTCGCTGTCGGTCGAGACCGGCCGGCTCGTCTGCTTCCTCGGGCCCTCGGGCTGCGGCAAGACCACGCTGTTGCGCGTGATCGCCGGCTTGGAGGTGCAGGATCAAGGCCGCATTACCATCGCCGGCCGCGACGTCACCAAGCTGCCGCCGGCGCAGCGCGATTTCGGCATCGTGTTCCAGTCCTATGCCCTGTTTCCCAATCTGACGGTGGCGCAAAATGTCGGCTACGGGCTCGTCAACCAGCGCCGCGCTCGGGCCGAGGTCAAGACCCGCGTCGGCGACATGCTGGCGCTGGTCGGCTTAAGCGAGCACGCCCAGAAATTCCCGGTACAGCTTTCCGGCGGCCAGCAGCAGCGGGTGGCGCTGGCGCGGGCGCTGGCGACCTCGCCATCGCTGTTGCTGCTGGACGAACCACTGTCCGCGCTCGACGCGCGGGTGCGGGTGCACCTACGCGACGAAATTAAGGCGCTGCAGCGCCGGCTGCAGGTCACAACCGTGATGGTCACGCACGATCAAGAGGAGGCGCTGGCGGTGGCCGACCAGATCGTGGTGATGAACCGCGGCCGCGTCGAGCAAATCGGGTCCCCGACCGAGGTCTACGGCCGCCCGGCCACGGCCTTCGTCGCCAACTTCGTCGGCGAGATGAATTTGCTCGAGGCAATCGTGGTGGCGCCGGACGAGGTCAAGGTCGGGGCGCTTAGGTTGGCCTGCCAGGGCTTGCAGCAGCGTGCACCCGGCACCGCGGTGCGGCTCGGGCTCAGGCCCGAGGAGGTGCGCATCCGCGCTGTCGCGCCCGGCGCCGCCAACGCCATTGCCGTCAGCGTGGCCAAATTCGACTTTCTCGGCGCCTTCTGGCGCGCGACCCTGCGGCCGGTTGCCGAGCCAAGCCTGGCGCTGATCGCCGACTTCTCCGTCAACGCCATGCGGGACCTCGATATCCGCCGCGATCAGACCCTGACGGTGGCTCTGCCGCCGGAGCTGCTGCGCGTGTTCGAAGGCGATCGCAGGATGCCGGCATGACGGTGGTCGCCGCCCTCCCAAGCGCACCGCGTCGACGGCTGGGCGATGAGCTGTTGATGCGCGCTGCGGTCGCGGTGCTGGTCGTCCTGCTCGTGACCTTCATCGCCTTGCCATTGGCGACCTTGCTCGCAAAGAGCTTTCAGGATGCGAGCGGGCGGTTTGTTGCCGTGGCCAACTATGGCCGCTACTTCGCGACCCCGGCGCTGGTGCAATCGTTGTGGAACAGCCTGGCCGTGGCGCTGCTGGCAACCGGCATCGTGGTGCCGCTGGCCTTCGTCTACGCCTACGGCCTCACCCGCACCCTGATGCCGGCCAAGACCCTGTTTGTGGCGCTGGCACTGCTGCCGCTGTTCGCGCCATCGCTGCTGCCGGCGATCTCGCTGATCTACATCTTTGGCAACCAGGGGTTTCTGAAGAGCTTATTGTTCGGCGCCAGCATCTATGGCCCGCTTGGCATCGTCATGGCACAGGTGTTTTACTGTTTTCCCCACGCCTTGATGATCCTGATCACCGCCTTTTCGCTGGCCGATGGCCGCCTCTATGAAGCGGCCGCGGCCATGGGCACGGGACGCTGGCGCGTGTTTTGGACCGTGACCTTGCCGGGCGTGCGCTACGGCTTGATCTCGGCGCTGTTCGTCGTGTTCACGCTCGTGATCACCGATTTCGGCATCGCCAAGGTGATCGGCGGGCAGTTCAACGTGCTGGCGACCGACGCCTATAAACAAGTGGTTGGGCAACAGAATTTCGAGATGGGGGCGGTCGTCGGCTTCATTCTGCTGCTGCCGGCGATGGTGGCCTTCGGCCTCGATCGAGGCGTGCAGCGTCGGCAAGTGGCGCTGCTCTCCGCCCGCGCCGTGCCCTTTGAGCCCGCCCGCAACCCTGTCCAGGATTGGGGGATGGCGGCCTATAGCCTGGTCACCGGCGGCCTGATTGCCGCGGTGTTGGCCGTCGCCGTGTGGGGGTCGTTCGTCACCTATTGGCCCTACAACCTTTCCCTCACTCTCAACAACTACGACTTTGAGAACTTTGAGCCTAATGCCGCCGGGCCCTACTTCGTCTCGATCACCATGGCAGCACTGGCGGCAACGGCCGGGACCGCCATCATCTTCACCGGCGCCTATTTGATCGAAAAGGGACGCGGCTCGCGGCTCTTGCGCGCCAGCGCCCAGCTTTTGGCCATGCTGCCGATGGCGGTGCCCGGCCTCGTTCTGGGGCTCAGCTACGTGTTCTTTTTCAACGCCCCTTGGAACCCGCTCGGCGTCCTCTATGGCAGCATCGCGCTGCTGGCCATCAATTCGATCGCGCACTTCTATACCACCGCCCACGTCACCGCCAGTACGGCGCTGAAGCAGATCGACGGCGAGTTTGAGGCGGTGTCGGCATCCCTCAAAGTGCCGTTTTACAAGACCTTCGCCCGCGTCACGGTCCCGATCTGCATGCCCGCCATCCTCGACGTTGCCGTCTACCTGTTCGTCAATGCGCTGACCACCGTCTCGGCCGTGATCTTTCTCTATGGTGCCTCGAGCAAGCCGGCCGCGATCTCGATCGTGCACATGGACGAGGCGGGCGCCACCGCGGCCGCGGCGGCGATGGCGACCCTCATCGTCATCACCGCGCTGACCGTGAAGCTGCTGCAGCTGTTGGCCGGGCGCACGCTTTTTGCCAAGCTGCAGGTGTGGCGCAAGCGCTAGCCGCCAAGGCTGGCGCCGTCGACGGACCGCGGCGGCAAGCGTGCATCAAGACACCTGCGCCGCCGGGAATGCCGATCTCCCCAGACCCATGTTCCCCGTCCAGCCCGTCACAGCCGGCTGTGGGCCGCGGCGGGGCGCCCGTCATCGCCCCGCCACTTCGCTATCCCATCCTCATCAAGGTGTGGGCTCGACGGGAGGGAGGGCAAGATGCGCATCCCGTGTGCGGCTGCGATCTACGCACTGTTCGTTGTGGTTGGCATGGGACTCGGAATTTATCCGGGCGCCGCCCAATCCGATGCCGAGATCGACGCCCTCAATCGGCGCGCGGCCGAGCTCTATCAGGCCAAGAACTTCGAGGAGGCGATGGCGGCCGCGCAACAGGCGCTGGCGCTGGCTGAAGCGCGCTTTCCGGCCAACGACCCGCGTTTGAGCAAGCTCCTCAGCAATCTGGCGCTCATCAACGAGGTCCTCAACCGCGCCGCCGAGGCGGAGCCGCTCTATCGGCGCGCGCTTGCCATTGATGAGGCGGCATCGGGCCCCGACCACATTGCTGTCGGCAGGACGCTGAGCCGGCTGGCGCAGTTTTGCGCCCGCCAGAAGCGCTATGCCGAGGCCGAAGGCTTCTACCAGCGCTCGGTCTCGCTGTTGGACGGTGCGGCTGGCGCCGATCTCGGCGATGTCGTGGGCGCGCTCAACGGGCTCGCCAGCATCTACCGCGTACAGGGCCGCTTCAACGAGGCCGAGGCCGTCTATGCGCGCGCCCTCGCAGCCAGCGAGAAGGCGCTGGGGCCCGATCACATCGATGTGGCGGCCGCCCTGGATCGATTGGCCAGCGTGCAGGAGGCGCAAGGTCGCTATCCCGAGGCGCAGTCGCTCTATCAGCGCTGCCTTGACATCACCGAACGCGCGCGCGGACCCGATCACCCCGAGCTGCGCAAATGTCTGGAGCGGCTGGCGTCTGGCCATGAACGTCAGCGCCAGTACGCCGAGGCCGAGGCCCTCTATCAGCGGGCGATCGCCATCACCGAAAAGGCGCTGGGCGCCAATGATCCCGACCTGCGCCCGTGGCTGGAGAAGCTCGCTCGCGCCTATCAGATGGCGGGCCGCGATCGCGATGCCGAACCCGTCATCAAGCGTGGCCTCACCATCACCGAGACGGCGTTGGGTCCGGAGCATCCCGACCTGCGGCGCTGGCTTGACAGCCTGGCGGCCAACTACGACGCGCAGCGCCGTAGCGGCGAGGCGGCGCCGCTGTTGGAGCGGGCGCTGGCCATCATGGAGAAGGCGCTGGGTCCCGAGCATCCCGATCTGCGCGAGCCCCTAGGCAAACTCGCCAGCAGTTACGAGCAGCAGCAGCGTTTGGCCGAGGCCGAGCCGCTGCGCCGCCGGCAGGTGGCGCTGTTGGAGAAGGCGCGAGGCCCCGATGATGTCCGGTTGCGACCGGCGCTCAACAGCCTGGCATTTCTCTATAAGCGCCAGGGCCGCTACCGCGAGGCCGAGGCCATCTACCAGCGCATCCTGGTGCTGGCGGAGAAGGAGCCCGGCGGCCCAGACAACACCTATGTGCGCGCTGCCCGCAATGACCTGATCGAGATTTATACCGCTGAGGCGCGCACCGCCGAGGCCGAGCCGCTCATGCGCCGGGAATTGGCCGCCGCCGAGGCGAAATTCGCCGCCGACCCGCAGGGCGGCCTCATCAGCCGGCTCGGCCTGCATAATGCCCTCAATCAACTGGGCCGCTTGCTGCGCGAGAGCAACCGACCGGCCGAGGCCGAGGCGCTGTTTCGTCGCGCGCTCGCCAACGATGAGAAGCTCGATGACGAGCGCGTGTTCAGCGACCTCATCAACCTTGGCTGGGTGTTGCACGACACCAACCGTCTGAGCGAAGCCGAGCCGCTGCTGCGCCGGGCATTGGCACTCGCCCAGAACGGGCCCAACCATGAACAGGCGCGGGCCCTCAACAGCCTCGGCACGCTGCTCGCCTCGGCCAATCGCCTGGCCGAAGCCGAGACCCTGTTTCGCCGCGCGCTGCCACTTGCCGAGGAATTTGGCTACGGTCCCCACATCGCCACCACCTTGAGCAATCTGGCCGGGCTGCTGCAGGAAACCAATCGACCGACCGAGGCGGAGGCGCTCTATCGCCGCGCGCTTGCCATCGCCGAACAGAGCTTCGGGCCCGAGCACCCCAACGTCGCCACGCCGCTCAACAACCTGGCAACGCTGTTGCAGGGCCGCAAACGCTATACGGACGCCGAGCCGCTGTTTCGCCGGGCGCTCGCCATCGGCGAGAAGACGCTTGGACCCGAGCACCCCAAAGTGGCGCTTCGGTTGAGCAATCTGGCCGAGCTCCTCACCGCCACCGAGCGGCGCGCCGAGGCGGAGCCGCTGTTGCGCCGGGCGCTTGCCATCGACGAGAAGAGCCTCGGCGCCGACCATCCCCGGGTCGCCACCGACCTCAACAGCTTGGCCGCGGTGCTCAAGGACACCATCGGGGTGGAGGCGGCGGAACCGCTGGTGCGCCGGGCGCTCGCCATCGACGAGCTGGGTTACGGCTCGGACCATCCCCACGTCGCCAGAGATCTGCACAACTTGGCGGTGCTGCGCGCGCAGGCCGGCGATTGGCGCGAGGCCCAATTGCTGCTGGCCCGGGCGACGCCGGTCTGGATCGGCCCTAACGGCGGGGCGGCGGCTTCCGATCGCGATGCGGCGCTGAAGGGCGCCTTGCGGCAAAATTCCGATGCGCTGCGCTTTCACGCCGTGGCACTCAACCGCGCCGACCCGCATGCTGCGGGGAGCCGTGCGGCAGCCTTCGAGATCGCGCAATGGGCGCTGCAATCGGAGGCCGGGGAGGCGCTGGCGCAGATGTCGGCGCGTCTCGCCAAGGGCGAAGGGCCGCTGGTTGACCTCGTGCGCCGGCGCCAGGACCTGGTTGGGCGGCGCCAGATTGAGGACAAGCGCCTGCTTGCCGGCGTCGGTCAAGCCGATGCAACGACGGTGACGGCGCTGCGCGCCTCGATGGCCAACATCGACCAGGAGGTGGCCTCGATCGACGCCGAGCTCGACGGCAAATTTCCCGACTACGCCAATTTCGCGCACCCCAAACCCCTCTCCATCGCCGGCGTACAAGCCCTGCTCAACGCCGACGAGGCGCTGGTGCTGTTCCTCGACACAAAACAGCGGGCGCGGCTGGAGGAGCAGACGCTGATTTGGGTGATCAGCAAGACCAGCGCCAGCTGGCATCGCAGCCCGCTTGGCACGCGCGCGCTGGCCGACAGCGTGCTGGCGCTGCGTTGCGGGCTCGACCAGGCGCTGTGGAACGAGGCCGACAGCGCGCAAAAGTGCGTCGAGATGGTGGGGCTGCCGCCCGAGGCGGCGGAGAACGCGGCGCCGCCGGGATTACCATTCGATCTTGCAAGGGCCCACCAGCTCTACACGGCCTTGCTCGGACCGGCGCAAGCCCTGATCAAAGGCAAGCATCTCTTGATTGTGCCATCAGGTCCATTGCTCAGTCTGCCCTTCAACGTGCTGGTGGTGGAGCCGCCCGGCAAAGAGCCCTCGGCGAAGCCTGCCGCCTACCGTCGCGCCGCCTGGCTCGGTCTCCGCCAACCGATCAGCATCCTGCCATCGGTTGCGAGCCTGGCCGCCCTGCGCCGGCATGCGGGCAATTCGGTCGCGCCCGATCCCTTCCTTGGCTACGGCGATCCGGTCCTCGCCGGTCAGCCCGGCTGCCCCGAGGTCGTGGTTCCCGCCACCTGCCCCGACGAGGAGATCCGGGTTGCCGCCGCCACGCGCGGTCCGGCTCGCGGCGGTAAGACGCCGGCCACCTTCGCCAGCTACTTCCGTGACGGTCAGGCCGATGTCGGCGAGGTGCGCAAGCTGTGTCCGCTGCCGGACACCGCGCACGAGCTCGCCTGCGTGGCAAAGAGCCTCGGTGCCAACCAGGACGCGGTCGTGCTCGGCAAGGATATGACCGAGACCGTGGTCAAGGCGGCCGCGCTCAGCCGCTACCGGGTGGTGCATTTTGCCACCCACGGCCTGCTCGCCGGCGAGGCGGCGCACCTCGGCAATGGGCGCGCCGAGCCGGCGCTGGTGCTGTCGCCGCCCGAGCAGCCAACCGAGCTCGATGACGGCCTGCTCACCGCCTCCGAGGTGGCGGGCTTGAAGCTCGATGCCGACTGGGTGGTGCTGTCGGCGTGCAATACCGCGGCCGCAGAAGAGGTCGGCGCGGAGGCGTTGTCAGGGTTGGCGCGCGCCTTCTTTTATGCTGGCGCCCGGGCGCTGTTGGTTTCGCACTGGCCCGTCGACTCTTATGCCGCCACCCTGCTGACGAGCCGCACCTTCGCCGAGCTACGCCGATCCGGCCGGGTTGGCCGCGCCGAAGCCTTCCGCCGCGCCATGGTGGCGCTGGCTAATGACGACCGGCGGCCTTGGACCGCCCACCCCTCGGTGTGGGCGCCCTTCGCCGTAGTTGGCGCGGGGGTGAACACCGGGCCCATGCCGGCGGCCGCGCCACGCCAGGCAGCCGGCAAGGCCGACAAAGGCCGCGGCGCATCGGCGGATGACTGGCAAAAGCGCGCCTTCGATCCCTAGACCTTGGGCCGAGAATGCGATGGCGCGTCGGTGGCTGCGGCCCGCAAGCTGGCCACGGCTTGCCGGCTTTTACCCGTGCTGCTGGCCTGGTCGATCACCGTCTGCACGCTCTCGAGCGGCATGCGGCGGCCGCAAGTCCGCATGGCGGTGCGATGATCACATGCTGGGTCGCTTATCTCGGCTTTGCGGGCTGGCCCCAGCGCGAGGGCCCAACGCCATCCGCCAGCTTGGGGGCGGCGACGATGAAGTCGTCGCTTTCGCCGCCGGCGATCAGTTCCTCGCCACTCTTGGTCTGGTTGGCAAGCCGCGAGCTGGCAAGCTCTTCGGTGCTGAGCCAATACATGCTCTGGTGCGGCGTGCTCAATAGTCGCGTCATCAAGGCGGCATCGACCCCCATTTCCACCAGGAAATCCTTCATTCTGACGTAGACGTGCTCGGGGATGCTGCGATCGGAGGCAACCCGCACGGCGCCGCTTTGGCGGAGGTAGTAGGCTGCCTGGTGGATGCCGACCAGCGCCGTCGCGCCGACCGAGCGCACGGTGCCCGCCGCCAAGATGTTGGTGCAGGCCGAGGCGCAACTCGCCAACTTGCCGCGCGGCAGCCCAAACGTGATGCGTGCCGCTTCGGCCTTGCGGCACACCTCGCTGCTTGCCGGGCATTTGGCCGGCTCGGTGCGGGTCACATAGACGTCGAGGTTGCGGGCGCGGATCAGGCGGCCGATGGCATAGGAGGCGTCGAGGTCACCGCCCATCGAATCGATGAACACCGGCAGCCGACGGCCATCGATCCTTTTGAGGGCGGCACGGAACCGCTCGGGTGTGCTGTGATCGATGCGGCCTACGGCGGCGATCCACTCGGCGCATTGGTCACCGCATTGCGGATCGGCGTTGCGCACGATGCTGACCTCCATCGGCGCATTGTTGTGCGAGGGCTCAGTCAACAACCGCAGCCCGAGCAGGGCGCCGCGGTGCTCAGGCTCGACCTCGAGCACCTTGCGAAAATCATCGGCCGCCTTGGTAAAATTCTTGCTGTAGAAGTAGGCAAGCCCGCGATGAAAAGTGGCGAGCGTCCCCTTGGCGCCCAGCGCGATGGCCTTGTCGAAATCCTTGATGGCCGGCCCGAATGACTTCAGCAGCAGATGCGCATTGCCGCGCAGGGCATAGCCAGAGGCATTGCTCGGCTCGATCTCGACGCTCTTGTTGCAATCGGCAAGCGCCTTTTGGTAGGCCTTGGCTTGCAGCTCAATGCTGCAGCGGATGGTATAGCCCAGCGCCACGCCGCGGTTGGCATCGATCGCCTTGGACGCATCGAGCAGAGCCTGCGTGAACTGTTTTTTGCCGCCATAAGCCAAGCCGCGCAAGGCGTAGGCCGTCCAGGATCCCGGCTCCATGATCAACACCTTGTCGAGCTCGCTGATGGCAAGGTCGTATTCGCCACGGCCGATCTGCCGTTCGGCGGCTCGCAGCATGAGCGCGGTCGGCGACGGCGCCGGCGACCCTGTCGGCGCCGCGCCGGACGGCGGGCCGGAATTAGGCTGCGGCGGCGTGCTTGGGGGTGTACTGGGCGGCAAGGCGGCGGTGGTAGGGGAGGGGCTCGCGGCCGGTTGCGGGTTGAGGCTGGCGGCGTGGGCGCGGTCGGCACTGGCGCCTTGCATGCGCCCCAAAGCCTCCAGCACCTCGGCCCGGCGCAGATAGGTGTCGGCAAACTTCGGGGCGAGTTCGATCGCCTTATTGTAGTCCGGCAGCGCGCGATCGAAGTCACGGAGCGTGACGTAGGCGGCGGCCCGGGCGGTATACGCCACCACCAGCGACGGCTGCAGCTCGATCGCCTTGCCGGCATCCTCCACGGCACCCGCCGCGTCGCGCTTGCGGTTTTTGAGGTTGGCCCGGTCGACGAAGGCAATGGCCAGGGTTGGCCCGAGTTTGATGGCCTCGTCCACATCGGCCATGGCGCGATCGAGCTCGCCCTTGCTCGACAAAGAGGCGCTACGCCGCAGCCAAAATTCGGCTTGGCTCGGGTCAAGCTCGATCGCCGTCGACAGGTCGGCGATGGCGCGGTCGTGATTGCCCTGCCTGGCATAGGCTTGACCGCGGGCGGCAAAACCCGGTGCGAAGCGTCGATTGAGGGCAACGACGGTGGTGAGATCGACAATGGCCTTGTCGTAGTCGTGGCGCTCGAGGTGCAACAAACCGCGATTGTAGTGGGCGTCGATCAGCGCTGGATTGGCCTCGATCGCCCGGTCGTAGTCGGCCATCGCCAGGTCGTAGCTTTGCTTGCTCAAGGCGGTGCGCCCGCGCCCGGCGTGGGCGCGCCCACGTTCGACGTAGAAGAGCGGCCGATCGGGATCGAGGCGGATCGCGCTATCCACGGCGGCGATCGCGGCGTCGAACTGCCGCTGGGTCGTCAGCGCCCTGCCGTGAATGTAGTGGGCAAAGGCATAGTTGGGATGCGCCGCAATCAGCCGTTGGCAGTCGGCAATGGCGGCCGTCGGGTTGCGCAGGGCCATGTAGGCGGTGGCCCGATCGATGAGAAGTGATGGATTGGTGGGCTCGAGCTCGAGCCCGGCCGAATACTCGGTGATGGCTCCGGCGAAATCCCGGCGCACGCTGCGCACGACGCCGCGCGCCTCAAAATCCTTGGCCGCTACCGGGGCAATGGCCAGCAGGCGATCGATGTCCGCTTGCGTCGTCGCCTCATTGCCGCTTCCAATCTCCAGGCTGACGCGCCGGCTGAGCGCGAACACATGGGTAGGATCGGCGGCGAGGGCGGCATTGAGGTCCTTGAAGGCCGCCGCGTTGTTGCCCATTTGCCGCTGCGCGTTGCCACGCAGCGCCAAATAGTCGGCATTGTCGGGCTGCCGTTCGAGCAGCGCGGTGCAGGCCCTGACGATCTCGCGCAGTGGGCGCGTGGCCTCGCAACCGCCGCCATCGACCGTCGGCCGCGCGGGCGGTTGGGCGCCCGGCGCCGCTGCGAAAGTCTGCGCCTGAGCCCCGGCCCCGGCCGGCCACAGGAGGGCAACCGCCAGAACCAATCCGGCTCCGCTGCCAGGCACCCGCTTCCTCATTGCACATCACCTGAAAGACAATGCACCTAACGCGAGGTCGGAACGGAGGTCCTCGGCCACAACCGTGGCCTCCGTGCGTTGGCAAATCCGACGCTCGTTGACCGAATAGAAACGATGCAAAGCCAAAACTATTGAGCAGTAGCTGGCGAGACGTCAGCACACTCGGGTCGGCGGCGTCAACAGCGCCGGCGGGCCGGACGTGCCGAGTGCGCGCCGCGGCCCGAGTGCTGCCGATCCTCCTGCTCCCGCGCCATAGCCGAGCCATGGTGCCCGCCGCCGCAGATCGATTGGCGCGGGCGCCGAGGTAGGCAAGGCCCGCGGCGGGGCGATGCCCCAACCGCAGACGTGCTGCAAAATCCGCCCCCGGGGCCGCTTGGGTCCGCGCCAGACCTGCCCGCGCCCTCAGGTCAATGTAAACGTCAGCTCGCCCAGCTTTTCGATCGATGTCACGAGCGTGTCACCGGGCTTCAGCCACACCTGCTTGTCCTTGGGGTAGCCGGAAATGACGCCCTCGGGCGTGCCGGTGAAAATGATATCACCCGGCTTCAGCGTCATGTGGTGCGAGATATAGCTGACGAGCTGCTTGCAATTAAACACCATATCGCTGGTGTTGGAGGATTGCCGCAGTTGGCCGTTGACGCGGCATTCAATTTTGAGATTGTCGCCATCGACCTGGTCGGCCGTTACCAGCCACGGACCCACCGGACCGGAGCCGTCGAGCGTCTTGCCCAGCATCCATTGACTGGAGCGGGACTGCAGGTCGCGGGCCGTGAAATCGTTACCCGTGCAATAGCCGAAGATATATTGCGGCGCCTCGGCCTCGCTCACATTGCGGGCCGTGCGGCCAATGACGATCACCAGCTCGGCCTCGTAATCGAACTTCTCGGCCTTCTCCTTGGATACGACGATCACGCCACCACAGCCATTGAGCGCGGTGTTGTACTTGTTGAAGAGGATGGGCTGCGTCGGCACCGGCTGGCCGGTCTCGGCTGCGTGCTTGCGGTAGTTGAGGCCGATGCAAACGATTTTTTCCGGGTGGGTGACGCAGGGGCCGAACTTGGCCTTGTCCTCGGCGACGAACTGCGTCGGGCTCGCCTTATCGGCGAGGCGCTTCAAGCCCGCCGCGTCGCCCTGGCCGGCAAACACGGCGCTGATGGTGGTGGGTGCATTCTCCTTGAGCGCTGCTTCGGCGGCGGCAACATCGAGGATACCGCGCTCGGTCCTCAGCCCCAGACTGTCACCCTTGGCGCCTTTCAGGGTGCAAAAGGTCATGCCGGTGGGAAGCGCGCCGGAGGCGGCGCCCTGTGCGAGCGAGGAACTGTTCACGGCGTCGAGCTCGACGCCGGCCAGCACCGCACCGCCGGCAAGGCCGGCGGTTTTGAGAAACGTTCTGCGGGTCTTGTTCATGGGTCCTCCAACGGTGAGCTTGAGCGTGGTCGCGCAGAGCGCTGCCCCGGTTTGTGATCCGCGCCGATGCTAGCATGCGGGCTGGGGAGGCCGCCCGGCGTTCAATTGGAAAAAATGGCGCTGAACGGGTTAGAAAAAGCGGGCGCCTTGACGTTTTTGGTCGCGCGCGAACTGGCGCGTGTGGCTGTCCGCGGCGGGCTCGCCGAGGCGCCGCCAGCATTGGCGGCAAGGCTGACCGGCCGGCCTTCGAGCGCGGTGGCAACGCGGGCATCGAGGTCGTAGACATCGCCATAGGTTTGCAAATTGCCGGCATCATCGACGGCAGCGGTGAAATAGGTGACGTGGACCGGTATCGGGGCGGTGAGCTGAATCTCACCACCGCGGCGGACGTAGGCCTGCACGTCGCTGGCCGACCAGCCCTTGTCGTGCGCCAGCAGTACCTCGGCCAGCCGGACCGGGTTTTGCACGCGCATGCAGCCATGGCTGAAGGCGCGCACGGCGCCGCCAAACAGGTGTCGTTCGGGGGTATCGTGCATATAGACGTCATGCTTGTTGGGAAAACGGAACTTGACCATACCCAGCACATTGGTGGGGCCCGGCGACTGCACGAAATCGAACTGACGGATGTCGACCCGCGACCAGTCGACGCCGTCGGGATCGACCGGCACACCACCGCGGCTGACGTTGAGACCGTGGCTCGCCAGAACGGCGGAGGCCAGCGGGTAGGGCGAAAACCAGCCGCCCCCGGTGTTGCGCAGTTGCGGCCACAACTCCTCAACCTTCATACCGGCGGGCACGCCCCAGGAGGGATGAAAAATAATAAAGCGCATGTCGGCGGAGAATATCGGGGTCGGCGTGCTGGGTTTGCCGACCACGATCTTTTCCGCCAGCGTAACCTGCTGCCGGTCCACCACCCTCGTGATCTGCTCGGGCACGCTGTCCCAGACGTAAAAGTCGCCGAGCTCATCGGGTAGCCAGCGCCAGCGCTCCATATTGGCGATCAGCCGCCGCACGGTGTCGGTTGTCTTGGCGTCGGGCGGCGCGGCGCGGGCAGCAAGCAGCGCCTGCCGCAAGCGGGAAAATTGTTCGTGCTTGGGGTTGAGCTTGCGCAGGTAGTCGCCGATGTCATCGACCTTGGCGATGGCGACGAGCAGGGAACCGGGCTCATAGAGCGGCGGCTTCTGGTCGAACTTGCGGCTGACCGCAGCCGGCTGCAGACGGCCACCGCGCGCGTGTCTGGCGTAGGTCAGCACGGCCAGGCTGAGCTTGACCTCACTGTCGGCGAGAGTGTCGACATCCCCCGTCGCTTCCACCGACTTGGGCAGGTCGAAAGCGGCCGCCTTCAATCCCCAATCGTCGGCGTGGCTGATTTCCAGCATCGCCTCCCGGGCGCGCGCGGTGAGGCCGTTTTCGCCAATCCAAAGCGGCCGCGCGCGTGCTGCGTAGAAGGCCACAAGCGCGGCGCGATCGTCACGCTCACCGGGCGCATTGGCTTCGGGCACCGCGGCGAGGCGCTGGCGCACCGCGGCCACAATGGGATCGGCCTCGGCCACCGGCCCGGCCTCGGGCAGGACAGCATCGGCTCCCGGCGCCAGCAAGGGCCGACCGTCCGCGGCCGGGGGCGTCAGCGGGTCTGGGCCGGATTCCGGCGAGGCGGCGGCGTCGAGGTCGAGCGCGCGCCTCGGCGGCGCCTTGGTCGACTGTGCCAGCGCGTATTGGCATAGGCCGCAGCTTGCGGCGAGGGCAACGGCGAGGCCAAGTTTCCTCATCATCTGTCACCGCCAAGGGTCTGTTAGCGCCAAGGATTGCAAGTCGAATCAGGTGCAACGGCGGCAAATTAGAGCCTTGCGGGAGTCGCGGCGCTAGCCGTTTGCGCTATCTTGGCGCGAGTGATCAAAATGCATCGCCGCCTGACGGCGAGCTTGCATGATGAGGGCTGATGTCGCCGGCAGCGTTGGCGCTTTATGCGCTTGCCGTCGATCGCTGGCAGGCGCGAATAGCGCCAAGCAGAGTTGCAAGGGCGCCCGTCAATGGGCTGGCGTGATCGACGCCCCGATCGGCTACGCTTGTGCTTGGGTGTTGATGGCAACGCGGTTGTGGGTGTTGGACGCTACCGCGGCTTCACACCATCGCCTCCGTTCTTCTCCCAATCGCGCATGAATTTGATGCGCTCCTGGGCCATGCGGAGGCAAGTGCGCTCATAGGCCTTGCGGCTCATATGGGTGGCGGCATCCCAGCCTTGCTTGCAGTCCTTGAACCAGGCGTCGGTCTGGTCGCGAACGGTCTTGGACGGGTCCTTGGGCGCGGGTGCAGGTTTTGGCAATAGCGCGGTGGTGTCCGATGGGGCAGCAGCTTTTCCCGCTGGGGCGGCAGGCTGCCCCGCCGGGGCAGCAGCTTTCCCCGATGGGGCGGCAGGCTGCACCGCCGGGGCGGCAGATTGCTCCGCTGGGGTGGCAGATTGGTCCGAGGGGGCTGCCGATTGGGCGCAAGCCCCAGTGCCAGCCAGCGCCCAGACCACGCCCCAGAGTACAAGCAACAGGCTGGACAAGGTCGGCATGGGACACCTTCGCAACGCCTAACGCCATTCGACGGCTCAGCATGCCTCTCAGCGTAGCGCCCAACCAATCCGGATAATCCCCGAGGGTAAGCGCGCCGATCGTCTAGCGCCAAGCCACCGCTCGTGACGAAGCGCCCCGGTCGGGCCTGGTCGCCTGGCGAGAGTTGGTGGGTTCCAGGGCGCAAGGGGCGTGTCGAACGAGGCCAGGAAACACGCACTCGCCCATTGAGGTGGGTAGCAGCTCGTCCGATTTTCGCGCGTTGGCCGGTGGCTGGCGATGCTGGCTGCGGGGGTGCGTCAGAAGCACACTGGCGCGAGCGGCCCCGGTCGACAGGCCGGTGTCCGGTTCTATAGTGGCAGCATCGGTTTCAACACAGGCGCCCAGCGCAGTGACAGATGTGACACCAACTCGTAACGCCCCCGCGCGCGCCGCGAGGGTGCGACGGCAGTGGTATCGGCCAAGATCCATCGCCCGGTCCATTGCCATCCGTCCCAAGGTCTACTGGGCGGCGCTGGCCGCGGCTGTCGTGCTCTTTGCGCTGCCGGGCAGTGTCTCCGGCAACATCAGGACGGCGATGGCCGGGGACGTCGGCGCGCTGATTTACCTCGTCCTCTCCCTCAAGATCATGCGGGCATCGGGTGCGGAGACCATGCGCAAACGTTCCGCCCTGCAGGACGATAGCGCGATCGTCATTTTGGTGGTGATCCTGATTGCGATTGCCTTGGGATTTTACACCATCCTTGGCGTCCTTGCCGAAGCCAAGGCGGAGACTGGTGCCACCAAGACCTTGCACATCCTGCTTGCCGCCGTGACCGTCCTGCTCTCCTGGCTGGTGACGCAGGTGGTGTTTACGTTTCATTACGCCCACGAGTTCTATCGCCCCGATGGCGGTGGTGGACGCGGGCTCGTGTTTCCCGAGGAGGAGCACCCCGACTACTGGGATTTCCTCTACTTTGCGACCTCGCTCGGCGCCGCATCGCAGACCTCCGATGTCGCCATCACCGGGCGGTGGCTGCGCCGCCTCGTGACCTTGCACGCCATCATTTCCTTCCTGTTCAACACCGCCGTCCTGGCCCTCGCCATCAACATCGGCGCGAGCCTGCTGTAGCGACGCCGTGCTTTGCTGTGGCGGGCATCGATCGGTGCGACCTGCCGCAACCTCGAGCGCGGGGGCTCAGCTGCTCCACACCAGCAGCAGGAAGGCGCCAGTCGCGCCGAGGGCCAGCATCCAGATGAGATCGACGTTCACCCAGGCGCTCTTCAACACCGCAAGCCCGACCCATTCGTAGATGACGGCGGCGACGATGGCGATGGTCGCCAGCATCGTCAGGCTGTGAAGCCCCACGCCCGCCAGCACCCCGGCCCAGGAGCCGTCGGCCGGCGCGACGGCCGGCGATTGCGCACCACACAAAGGGATGAGGGCGGGCCAGAGCATCAGGCCGGCGCCGTGCGCCGTTGCCATCAGGAACGACCATACCGTGAGACCCACAAGGCCCACCTGCAAGCCGAAGCGAACGCGGTGGCGATGGCCGAAGCGCCAATGGTAGGCGGCCCAGCCAATGAGCAAGATCCCGGTGGCGAGGCGGGCGGCGCGGGTCGGAAACACGTAGTCGGAGGCCGCCAGCAGGCCCGCCACGGTGATGATCGAGAGGGCGTGGCCGGCGGCGATCGGCAGCAGCGAGACATAGACCACCCGCCGACTGCCGCGATGCAGACCAAGGGCCACGGCGAACAGCCAACCCATGCCGGGGTTAAGGCCATGCAGGGCGCCAAGTCCCGCCACCGCCAGCCATGGCCAAACCTCCGTCATCGCCGTCACGTCCTTGCGCGCCGTGCGCTCAGTGAGCCGCGGCTCATCCGCAAGGGCAACGCCTTACGGATAGCAGTAGGAATCCGAGGAGCAGTCACCACCTTCAAGCCGCACCTGGTGCGGACGATGCGGCGCCGGCCATTCAACGAAGAATTTCGGATCGAAGGCGATGCCGCCACCCGGGTTGGCGTCGAGCTTCACCATCCAGCCCTTGATGCCGTCGGGATAGAACTGCGGGTCGATGGCACCGTAGAGCGAATTGGTGAAATAGATGCGCTTGCCGTCGCGGCTGATCTCGACCATTTGCGGACCGCCGTTGAGCGCCCCGTTGTTGGCGCCGGGGTGCGTGGCCCTGCTGACAATACCGCCGATCCGCACCTTGCCGGTGAGCTTCGGATTGAACGGATCGGAGACGTCGTACTGCTGCAGGTCGCCGGTACCCCAACAGGCCACGTAGAGGGTGCGATCGTCCATCGACAGATCAATATCGGTGACCAGCGGCGGAACGGCTTTGAAACCTTTGAGCAGCGGCGGCAAGTCGTCCTCGCTGGCAGGCTCGGCGGGGATCTCGATGACCTTCTTCACCGCCCATTGGTCGCCATCCTTGTACCAGGTCCAGATCGAGGACGAGAGGTTCTCGAGGCTGACCACGCAATTGACGAACCCATAGGCTTTGGTGGGGTCGTGAGCCGGCCGCAATTCGAACACCAGCTGGTACTTGTCGCCGAAATCGATGGTTTGCACGTGTTTGCGCTTGTGCAGATCCCAGAAGTGCAGGCGTCGACCATATTTGGCGCCGAGCAGGATCTCCGGAACGAGGCCGTTTTCAACAGTATCGGGCGTGCCCCATTCGCTGGTGACCAAGGTGTCATGACCCAAGTGCCACCACGCGTCGTAGGCCAGCTGCTGCGGTCCGCGGTCCATTTCCCACTGACCACGCACATCGAAGGTCTCGTGATCCATCAGGAAGATGCCACCGGGTTCCTTGCCCTCACGATTGCCGAGGGCGGCGACGTAGATGCCCTCGGGCCCGCAATGAATGGTGTGCGGGCGCGTGTAGCCGGCGCGTTCGGCGATGACCTCGGGCTCGATGACCTTGACGATCTTGGGCTGCTTAGGATCGGGCTTGGTGTCGAGAATGTGGATCCTGGACGAGCGCAACCCCGGCACCACCAGATAGCGACGCTCCGCGTGCGGATGCGGTGCGTTTGGGCACAGGCAGGAGGAGCAGGCGTTCCAGCCGAAATGGTGCAATTCGTCACCAGCATTGGGCATCGCCGTCGAGTTGATGATTCGTGCGTAGGATTTCGAGTTGGGATCGACATCGACCACCGCGATCGCATCCGGTGTCTTGCGTTCGGGATCGAAGGCGGCCACGTAGGCGAGCGTCTCCGGCGCAGCCTTCATGGCCATACGCGGCGAGGGGTAGAAACTCGGATCAGGCGTCCAGGTCGGCATGTCTCATCCTCCGTCGAAAACCCAATTTCCGCCTAAACTCGGCGCGGCCCACTGCCCTGTAGCTGGCGCAGGGCCTGAGTGTCCCCCGTCGTCCGCCGCTTGACAAGGCGTTGCATCCAAGCGGGCGCCTCGGCGCTGAGCCCTGTGGGCGAGCGCAAGCATGGCCGCACCGCGTAGAGACGTTTCACGCTATGCGCCCGGCTTATCGTCGAGGTGACGTGCGGGAAAAAGCGGCGCGCCGGCTAGGCAGCGCGCTACCGCCGGGTCATTGCCGGCTGCCACCGCATGGGCCACCCTGCCAAATTGGCACTGTTGGGATGGGCAGAGAACGGAGCATGGCTCTCAACGCCAACGACGGCGCCAACCCTTGGCGTGCGCCCAGGCGCTCCACGGCGTCGGCCCAGGCCTTTGCCCTGACGCGCCGCTCCCGGGGGGTATCCGCCTTGCGGTTACACCCCGAAAATGGCGCTATAGCGTGCCTTGATCTCGTCGGCATGCGCCTCGACGGCGGCCGCGTCCTCGCGCATCAGTTTGATCTCGCTTAGCGGCTTGCGGCCCGGGCGCTCCCGCACCAGGGCGTGTGCCGAGCGCAAGCCGGCCTGGTCGACGTTGAGCTGCTGGCACTCGCTGCCCATCGCCCAACTATAGAACAGGCGCGCCGCATTGGGATTGGGCGCCGCCTGCATGACGGCGGCCGGGCCGGTGATCAGTGGGCTGCCTTCACTGGCATAGACGATTGCCACCGGTTCGCCTTTAGCCTGCAGCTGCAAGATGCTGTAGTCGGCGCCATCGACTTGAATTGCGCGCTCGCCGGCTGCCACCTTCTTTGGCGGATCGGCGGCCGATTGCAGCTGCATGACCTTCTGTTTGGCCAATTGCTCGAAGTACCCCCAGCCAAGCGTCGCCACCATCTGCTGCGTCGCCGTCATGATGGTTCCCGAATAGCCGGGATGACCTTTGACCAACTTACCCATCCATTTGGGGTCGAGCAGCTCGGCGAAGCTCTGCGGTGCCTCGTCCGGCTTAATGAGCTTGGTATTGTAGGCGATGACGGACAAATAGATCCGCCACGACGCGAACATGCCGTCGGCATCGCGGTGTTGCGGCGGGTAATGCTCAGCCACCTCTTCCGGCAGGTAGGACGCGAGCAACCCGTCACGCTTCCAGGCGATGAAATGTGCAGCGTCGGAGCTCTGCGCCACATCGCAGACAAAGATCCGGCTGGCATACTCTTGCGCGATGCGCTGGAAGTTACGTTCCGCGCCGGAGCGCTCGACACGAACCGAAATCCCCGGATATTTGGCTTCGAATGCCTTGGCAACCCGTTCGGCCACCGGCAGTTCGACCGAGGTGTAGAAGCTGAGCTTGCCTTCCTTTGTTGCCGCCGCGATCAGTCCGGGCGTAATCTTTTGCGGCTCGGGGCTAGCAGCCAATGTCCGCCATGCCGGTTGCAAGGCGAGACTTGAGGCCACAGCCGTCGCACCCCTGAGCGCGGCGCGGCGCGTGACAGCGAGCATCGATTCCTCCCCACGTGTTCAGGCGGGCCGCACAGCTTGCGCCGCTCGGGCCCGAAGCGTTAACGTCGGCCGCACACCTCAAGCGAATTCGCACGCTGCGAGCTGGCTCTTGAGCCGCCTCAATCCAACTTAACGCCCCATTTGTCCCCGGCTCGGCGCCGGTTCTTTAACCCGACACCGAACCGTGCGGCAGGCCGCCGACCGGTCCCGCCTCATCTTGGCGCGGAGTGTCACCAAACTCGGCGCTGGCCGCAAGCTCTTGGTGAGCGGTTGCCAGGTGGTGGTTGCTTGCGCCAAAATTGCTAGGCGCACGGACCACCAAGCCCAAAACGGTGCCGCGTTTTCACCATCACCCGGATCGGGTGCAACTTCTTGTTCCTCGAAGGCCGCGGGGCGGGATAGACATGGGGGGTCTGAACTTTCCCTCAGATGCCGGCGTCGGACGGCGAGAGCATGGCCCTGGGCATGTGAACCCTTGTCCAGACAAGGCGTTCCATCACGGTCGGTCGGCATCTCCGCGCCGCTGCGAACCCGTGGCGGACGGATTGGCATGTCGGGAAAGCATGAGAGGGATCGAAAGGGACTTTTGCAGATGCTAGGGCTTTCCAAGGAGATGCTTCAGCAACTGATCGCAACGCACGGCTATTGGACCGTTGCGCTCATCGTCGGCCTGGAGAGCATGGGCATTCCCCTGCCCGGCGAAACCGTGCTGGTCTTGGCTGGGATCTACGCCGCTGTCGATCCAGCGCTCAACATCTGGCTCGTGATCCTGGCGGCGGCGATCGGCTCAATCATCGGCGACAATATCGGATACTGGATCGGCTACCGCTACGCCTACGCGGCCGTGCTGCGCTACGGACGCCACTTGGGCCTGTCGGAACCGCGCATCAAGGTCGGGCAATACCTGTTTCGCAAGCACGGCGGCAAGGTGGTGTTCTTCGGCCGGTTCGTGGCGCTGTTGCGCATCCTGGCGGCGTTTTTGGCCGGCGTGAATCGAATGCCGTGGCGGGATTTTCTGATCGCCAACGCCGCGGGTGCGTTTTTGTGGGCCGGCGTTTTCGGCCTCGGCGCCTACCACTTTGGCAAGCTCCTTTTCGAGCTCCATGCCGCGTTGGCAACGGCCATGTTCGTGGTGGCCCTGACTGCGTTCTTCGGTGCCGGCTACTTGATCGTTCGCTATGAACGGCGGTTGATCGAGACCGCCGAGCAGGCCATGCCCGGTCCGCTGCAGGCACCGGCACCGATACGCGGCTAAGGATCTGCGCCCCCGGGGTCGCGGGATCCGGCGGCAGCTGGGTCAGCGGATTATTCGCTGGGCTCGGCCAGCAGGGCTTCGACGTTGGCCAGGAGCTCCGCCTCCCCGGTGGGCTTGGCCAACATCGGAACCGAAGCCCAAGCGCGCAACAGGTCGTGACTGTCCGAGCCGGTAAAGAACATAAAGGGCACGTGTTGCGAGCTGAGCGCAGCGCACACCGGCGCACAATCCGAACTTCCGAGCTGTACGTCGAGGATCGCCGCCGACACGGTGCCATCGGCGGCGGCGGCCAACGCCGTGGCGAGGTCATGGGCGGTCACGACCTCAGCTCCAGCATCGGCGAGGGCTGCCGTGACGCCCAAGGCGATCAGCGGCTCGTCGTCAACTACAAGGATTGAGTGTCCCCCAAGGAGGCTCATTGCAGTCCCCATGCTGCCATCACCGGCCATGAGGGTTACCGGCTAGAGCTTTGGGTTGGAATGGGGGAAAACCCTTGGAAGCAGCCGGCAGGAGCGTTGAGGGGCGGATCGCCGCACGTGGCGCCGCTCAGGGTCGTGGGCCCCGCCGCCGGTCACGCGGTTCGTTGGCAAGGCCTCCCTTGGCCAAGCCGTCCTGCGCGCACGAGCGCCGGGCAGCGCTATTGGGGGCCGAGTTCGGCGCTCCAACCCACAGGCGCTCGAGCCAGACCCGCCAGCGGCGTCCCGGGATCGATGCCAACTTTTGCCACCGACGCAAGCGTGGTCGCGGCTGCTCAAGGATAATCATGGCGAGCAGAATGCCGCCGCCCAGCAGCGTGATGCCGGCCATCAGGCCTAGAATGAAGCTTTGAGGGTCCATGTCCCCTGTCGATCCGGCTTCTGCTGGGGGAGGGACCGTCAAATGGCGGTAAAGTCTGGCGGCGCCATCCCCGCCTCGGGGGAGACCTTGGTCGCGCTGGCCCTATTGCTCCGCTGCCGGTCGATGAGGTGGCATCCATTGGCAATCGGGCATCGGCAAGGAAGCGGCGATGCGGCCGGCTGGCGGCGCCCATGGCCCGCCGGCGGATATTGCGCTCGGCGCGGTGCGGCAGACCCCCTGCAAAATTGGTGTGGACGAGCGTCGCCTGTGCGCTTCGCCGCCATGCCGAGCTTTAGAATGGCCGCAGGTCGCCAGCGTCAGTTCGGGAAGCGTCAGTTCGAGACCGCATGCCAAATGGGGACGAAAATGGTTCTGAGCCCAGTCGATCGCCGGTTACGCGACGCGACCGGCTGATCGCCTTCCTGATCGTCTTGTTATTGGCTGGATGGCTGTGGTTGCTGTGGCTGATCCGATAGGTGGGACAAGGCCGGCCCGTCATCTCACGACCTTGAACTTGGCCAGGTGATGGCCTTGAGTTTGGCCGCTTCGTGGGCTGAGGATGCCCCAACCTCATCGCTTCAGGGCGATTATCACCGCCACCAGAAAGCCCAAGAGCGGTCACGAGGGTGCTATTTTTCCCCCGGAAGCTTGCACTCAGCGCAAGGCGGAAACCTCAACGCTGCCAAAGCGCTGTGTGTGCTTCGGCTGGCATCTACCCCGCTACGGCCGAAGCGGAATGGCGAGGGGCGTCGACAAGCACAACCCGGCGTCCCTCGTTTTTCGTGCCACCCAACAATCCCTAGTCGATTGCAGCCTCACGCCGGAGGAGCTGGCGCGGACGCGTGCGTGGTCTCGAGGCTGCTGCGGAGCTCGTGCGGAGCGACCGCGCGCACCCCTCATGGCGCGTCGAACAGGCGCCTTTGCCATGCGTCCGGCGGCTCGCCTGAGCCTGCCTTTGGCGCCTTGGCGGATTTGCGGACCAGCTGCGACGATGCCATGGCTGACGCCGCAGCGCGTCCACCGGCGCCATCACCTACGACGACAAAAGGTGCCCAGTACGCCGGGTGCGCCTCTTGTGGGTCGCCGTGGTCGATCAGGATCAGCATCGCGCGTCGCAAGGCCTCGGCCCGGCCAACCTTGGGGTCGCGGGCCATTTCGCGGATGGCAACGGTAATGAGTTTGACGGTTGCATCCGAGTAGACCGCCCAGTGCGAGACCAATAGGGCCCGCGCCTGGGCGTAGATAAAGGCGCGTGCCAGCCCCGACAGAGCCTCGGCGTTGGTTGATGCTCCTGCGGCCGTGTTACAGGCCGATAGAATGACCCAGTCCGCATCAAGCTTGAGGCCCGCAATCTCGGATGCCGACAAATAGCCATCGTCGGCCTCCGTTGCTTGGGCCGGAGGCGTCAAGATCAGTCCCGGCTCCCGGGAGCCATCAAGCTCACCGGCAATGACCGCGTGGGTCGCGAAGTGCACGATGCGGTACAACCCCAATTCACCGCTGGCGCTCAGGCGCTTCACTTCGCCTTCCGTCGCCTGCGCTCCGAGCCGAATGTCGCCGGCGCTCGCCTTCATGTCCCGGGCCACGGCACACAATTCGTTGGCGGTTTCGGGGAGCGGTACCTGTTGCCTGAGATAGGCCACGTCGGCCAAGCCTGCCCACGGCTCAACGCGACCGACGCTGCCACGCATGGCGGCCCGCGCCAACAGCGGGCGCTCGCGCGCCTCCGGGCAGCGCTGCTTTTCGGCTGCAAGCTTCGCAAGCGCTGGATCGCTGCCCTCGAGCAGCGGATTGCCAAAGCCGATCATCGACCTCGGCGCCGCGCTGGGCTTGCCGATGCGGCGCAGCGCCTTTAGCGAGGAGACCGCGGGCAAGATGGTGACGGCGTGCGTACGCGCCAACCAGGCGGTGCTGCGGTGCTCGCCGGCCGCTGACGGGTCGGTCACCAGCACCTGGAACGGCAGTTGCGTCAGCGGACCCGATGGTACGATCAGCAGGTGTTTGCCGTTGATAAGATCTTCGACCTCACCGAACAGCGTCGCATAAAGTCGGTGGGCGCGGGCGACATCGAACGGCAGCGGTTGGTCGGCAGCAGGCAGCTGGGCGAGCGGGATTGCGAGCGCGTCGGCACACCGTTCCGTTCCAACGCCATACCATGCCGTGGCATCGAGCCCGCAGCGCAGCGCCGCCACCTCGCGGGCCAGGCCCGCCGTGCCCAGGTCCGAGCGTACCGAGCGCACGGCCGACTTGGTGACGACCCACACGAACGTCTCCTCGGGTCGCCCCTTGCCCGATTTTTCCTTGGCGGTATCGAGAAACAGCACCAGCGCCTCTTCGTTGCCAAGCAGCGTCTGCACCTCTGCGACCGACACCGGTGCCGCACTGGCGAGCGCGGCGTAGTCGGCAAATTCAGTCGCAAGCCGCCGATCGATGCCCGTGAGGCGCGCGTCAATGGCGGCGAGGCGCGCGGCAAGCACGCGCTCCGCCTCGTCCTGCCGCCGCTCCGGCGGTTCAGCCTTGCTGGCGACCAGTAGCTTGTCCTTCGCCTGCCATTCGGCCACCAGGTCCTGCCGCTCGCGCACGACTTGGGCCAGCTGCGGCGAGCCCTTCGCCGACCGCGCCGCCATTTGCGTGAGCGAGGCGGCGGCCGCCGATCCTTGTACCCATTGTGCTGCCTCGAACGTCTCGGCGGCCACCCGTTCGGCAGGACCGAAGGCGGTGGCGCGGTGGCTCACCCGGACCAGCCCAAGAAATGGCCTCGCCGATCGCCGCGCCTCCCCGGCCATCGTCTCGCCTCGCCCGCCGGCGAGGCCGCGCTCGGCCCGACGTTTGATGATGTCGGCGCTGCGGCGCCAGTAGTCGGCGGCTGTCGCCCAATCACCTTGCAGGTAGGCGAGGTCGGCCAGATTGTTGAGCGCCTTGCCCACGTCAAGGTGTTCCGGGCCCAGTGCCGTCTCGAAAATGCCGAGGCTGCGCTTGAACAAGGGCTCTGCCTCGGCGTAGCGACCCTGATCTTTGTATAGCCGCGCCAGATTATGCAGGACGGCTCCCAGGTGGTGGTGCTCGGGTGGAAGTCGCTTCTCGAAGATGTCGAGGCTGCGCAAGTACAAGCGCTCGGCTTCGGCATCGCGGCCCAGGTCGTGATAGAGCCCCGCCTGGTTGGTGAGCGCTGCGGCCACCTCCCGATGGTCGCTGCCGAACACCTTCTCGCGCAGGCTGACGCTACGTTCGAAGAGCGGTTCGGCTTCGGCGGTGCGGCCCTGCGCCACATAGATTTGGGCCAGGCTGTCGAGCGCGATGCTTACTCCGGCATCGTCGGGGTTGTCCCGCTGCGCCTCGATCTCGCGGATGGCGAGGCTGCGGCGGAACAGCGGCTCGGCCTCGCCATAGCGGCCCTGGGCAGAGTAAAGTTTGGCCAGACTGTCGAGGGCCGCGGCCACGTTGTTGTCCTGGCGGCCACGCGTTTTCTCGATGATGTCGAGGCTGCGCCGGAGCAAGGGCTCGGCTTCGGCATACCGATCCTGTGCCCAGTAGAGTTGGGCCAGGTCGTTCAGCGCCAGAGCCACATCGTTGCGGTCCGGGCCACGCACGCTCATTGCTTCGATCTGCACCAACCGTTGCGCCAGCACCGTGGCCTCGGCGTATCTGCCCGCATCGCGCAGCCGCAGCATTTCGGGCCTGAGGCCGGCGCGCTTTGCTCGGATCGCCTGGGCGCGAGTGGCAAAGCCATCGGCCTCGGCGGTGCGGCCGTCAGCCCGGTAAAGCCGGGCCAGCTGGTCGAGAATCGGCGCCAGGTCCGGGTGCTCGGGTCCCAGAACCTTATCGCGGATGGCGAGGATCCGGCTAAACAGCCTTTGCGCCTCGTCGTGTCGCTGCTGCATCTCATACAAGCCGGCCAGATAGTTGAGCGCGCCGCTGAGTTCGAGGTCATCGCCCCCGCGTGCCGTCTCGAGAATGGCGACCATGCGCTTGCGCTGGACTTCGGCCTCGCCGTAGCGGTGCTCAACCTCGTAGATGCGTGCAAGATTATCGAGGGCCGGGGCCAGGTCCGGATGCTCGCTGCCAAGCCGCGCCTCGCTGATGGCCAAGCTGCGCAGGGCCAACGACTCGAGCTCGATGAAGGTACCCTGCTGCAAAAACAGCTCGATCAGTTTATTGAACGTCTGCGCCCAATTGGGCTCAAGTTTTGCGAGCCCCGCCTGGTGCACGTCGAGCAACCGCTCGACCACGGCAATGGCCTCGGCAGTATTACCGGCGTTGAGAAGCTTTTCGACGGCGACGGTGGCCGCGATCGCATCGGCCGGCTGGTGCCCGGGGGCGTTGTCACGGATTTCAAGGCTGCGCTTGAAAAGCGGTATCGCCTCGGCTCGCCGACCCTGGCGCTGATAGACCCGGGCCAGGTCGGAAAGCGCTGCGCCGACCTCAGCATGGTCGGCCCCAAGCGCAGCTTCGCGGATCGCGAGCACGCGCTTGTAGAGCAATTCGGCGCCCGCCGGCCCTCGCAATTCTTGTTCCCGGGCAAGCCCTTGCAGTGCGGTGGCAACCTGCAGGGGATCCGGCCCGAAACTCTTTTCCTTGATGGCGATGAACCGATTGAAGACGAGTTCCGCCTCTGCGCCGCGGCCCTGGGCCCAATAGAGCGAAGCGAGCTTGTAGAGCGTGGCACCGACGTCCGCATGGTCCAGTCCCAGTGCCTTTTCCCTGATCGCGAGCGCGCGCCGATACAAGGGCTCGGCGCGGCTAGCGGGGCCGAGGACGGCGAGCGAGTCAAGCGTCACCGCCAGATCGAGATGGTCCAGCCCCAGTGCTTTTTCCCTGATGGCGAGCACCCGCTCGTAGGCTTGGATGGCCTCGTCCTCTCGGTGGCCAACGCGATAGAGGGTCGCGAGCTTGTTGAGCGTGGTGGCCACTTCGGGGTGATCGGGACCCAATGCTTTCTCCAACACCGCGAGGGCACGCTGGTAGAACGGCTCAGCCTCGGCGTCGCGTTTTTGCTGGATGCGTACGCCGGCGAGCGCATTGAGGACCTTGGCGACCGAGGCGTGATCGGGATCCGCCTTTTCGAGGATTGCCAGGGCACGCTGGTAGAACGGCTCGGCCTCTGCGGTTTGCCCCTGCACGTCGTGGAGCACCCCTAGTCCATAGTGCAATTTGGCCAAGCTAACATCATCGGGCGGGAAGCGCTGTTCGCCGAGCGCCAGCGCCTGTTCGGCAATCGGCATTGCCTCGCGGTACTTTCGCGCCGTGAAGAGCTGTGACGCTTGTTCGTGCAGGGCGTCGATCTCGGCGTCAGACTGCGCTGAAGCCGGGGCGCTCGGCATGGCCGCGACCATAACGAGACTGGATAAGCAAACGGCAAAAACGAAGCCCATGGCGCGCATCTCGGCATCCCCTCTTGCTTTGAGCCGCACAAGGAAAGCCAGTTTAAGGGCTGCGCATGGCGGCGGCATGACCGCGCACGACGACCGGGAGGGGGCGCGGCAGCGGCAGTTGTGGTTCCGCGCCGAGACCGGTGCGGACGGAGGCCAGCGGGTCCGAGGCCCGAGCCTGGGTCCATGGTCCTGTTGGTGCCCGCCTGAACCGGAAAGCGTGCGCCTGGTCGCGCTGGAGCCGTCATCCGCCGGCGAAAAAAGCGATCTAGCCCGGGCGCTCTCGCGTTGCGGCGATAGCCACCTCGTGGAAACGACGCACGCGCTTGAGATCTTTGCTATGCGTTCCGTGCCGATCCGTCTTGGTCTTTGAATCAACGCCCGCTGGTCCGACCGCCCGTATGGCGTCAGCCACATTGTCCGGGCCCAGGCCGCCGGCGAGGATCACCGGCACGCGCGCCGCCTCGACGATGCGACGGCTGATGGCCCAATCGTGCGTGACGCCCAGCGCGCCAATCTGCGAATCAGTCGGTCGATAGCTGTCGAGCAGCAGCACGTCAGCAATGCCCGCGTAGCTCTTGGCGATGGCAATGCTTTCCTCGCCATATACCGGTATGCTCCTCATGATCAGGCTCGTGGCCAACAGGCGTTTGAGCTCGGCCACTCGGGCGGGAGGCAGCAGATCGGGTGCTGCGCCTAAATGTACAATTGGAGCGTTCAATCGCCGCGCCCAGTCGGCGATAAAGGCAACGTCGTCGCTTAGAAACAGTGCTGATAGCTTCGCTGGCGCTCCAATCCCTGCTGCAATACGGCCGGCGGTGGCGATCGGCTGCTCACGCGGAAAGCGCCCATCGCCAACAAGTACACCGATGTGATTGACACCGATGGCTGCAATGGCTTGGGCCTCAGCCGGCGTGGAGACCTCGTAGATCTGGGTAAGCACGGGCGGACTTTGCACCTTCAAATTGCTTGTTGATTTATGCGCGACCTTCGCCGTCGCGCTGGTCGACGTCGCGCATGCCGCGGCGCACCGATCATTCTAGGCGGAACAGTCAACTCCACCATGCGTTTTCCGCAAAACCAGTGAACCGCAGCGCAGTCCTGCGCCCCGGACAAATGGAGGCATGGCATGAACCGTTTTGCCTACGGGTTGGCCGCCGTCACGGCTGGGCTGGTCATCGCGCCGAGCTTTGCATCGGCACTATCGGCGGTGACAGCAGAATCCACCAATTTACGGGCGGGTCCTGCGTTCGATTTCCCCGTCGTCGACAGGATCCCATCTGATGTGAACGTCGACATCCACGGCTGCGTTGGCGGCTATCGTTGGTGCGACGTCAGCTGGCGTGATGCGCGCGGCTGGCTGCCCGGCAACCAGCTAGCATACATTTACCAGGGTCGCCGGGTGACCGTGCTCGAGTATGGTCCGCGTATCGGCTTGCCGGTGGTCGGGTACTCGTTCGACTCATACTGGGACCGCTACTACCGAAGCCGACCGTTCTATGGTGAACGCGCGCGCTATCGCACGGTGTGGCGTGACCACGAGCGCAACGGGACCAGCGAACGGGTTGGCGAGCGGCGCGAAAACCGGTCGGAACGCCGCCAGGTAGATCGAACCGGTCGCACCCAGGAGCGCGAACGAATTGGCGAGCAGCGGGATCGCCGCCAGGTGGATCGAACCGATCGCGCCCGGGAGCAGCGCCAGGTTGAGCGGCGCCAAGGCACCGAAAACGAACCGCGTTCCGAGCGGCGGTCGAACCGCGAAGAGCGCTCGAACATCCGTACCGGGCGTGGTGAGCAGGAGCGCGGCGAGACCAGGGGCTACAATCCCCAGGCCAATCCCGGACGTGGTCGCGAACAGGGACCAAACGCGAGCACCGGGCGTGGCGATCGGATGGAGCGCGGTGAAACCAGAGGCTATAATCCGCAGGGCAACGCCGGTCCCCGACAGGAGATGAATCGCGGACCGCGACCGGATGCCAATCCGGGTCGAGGTGGTGGGCGGCCTGAGCAGCACGGTGCCCGCGGTGGCGAGGCCCGCTAGTGAACTGAACTGATACTCGCGCCTTTGACGGGCTTCGCTGGTGACAGCGAGGCTCGTCCTTCTGCGTCGTTCCAGGACTTGAGCGAAAGCCGCCCCGACAGGACGCTCAGTTTTGTGCAAATTTATATAAGAAAATTGCAATTATTCCGATAACAATCGAGTCTATGTATAGACCAATGTATGCCAAGTCCATTTGCATCTCTACATCATGCGATCCTATTACATTCGCCAGCCAGTTTGGTGGCAAATATAAATGTAAAACGGTTGCTATTTTTCCATAAATTATTCCGAGAAGGAGGCACATCACAATGATGAGAAGTGACGGTTTCATCACATCCACCC
>DATFXD010000187.1:0-3162 GCA_035258605.1 Hyphomicrobiaceae bacterium
GCCCTGCGGCATGAAGATCACCATGGCGATGAAGACCACGCCCAGCGGCACCAGGTAGGGGAACTCCGCCAGATTGGGCAGGTGCAAGGTGGTCGCCAGGTAGGGGAACAGCCGCGACAGGCCCTCGCGCAAGCCGAGAAAGAAGCCGGCGCCGACGATCGGGCCGACCAAGGTGCCGATGCCGCCCATGACGTTGAAGATCACCACCTCGCCCGACACCACGAAGTAGACGAAGTCGGGCGCCGCAAAGCGGTTCTGCAGGGCATAGAGTACGCCGGCCAGGCCGGCAAACAGGCCCGACAGCATGACCGCGACGATCTTGTAGCGTTCGACCGGGTAGCCGACGGCGCGGGTGCGTGCCTCGTTTTCGCGGATCGATTGCAGCACCATGCCGAACGGCGAGTGCGTGATCCGCCGCAGCACCAGATAGGACCCGGCCACCACCGCCAGAACGAACCAGTGCAGGCTGGTGCTGGTGAACGGCGTGGTCCACAGCCCCGGAATGCCGAACCGCGGCCGCGAAAAGGCAAGGCCGTTCTCGCCGCCGGTGACGTCCGTCCAGGTGAAGATCACGACGTAGAAGATCTGCGAGAAGATCAAGGTGGTGATGGCGAAATAGATGTCGCGCAGGCGGGTGGAAAAATACGCCACGAACAGGGCCACGGCCGCCGAGCCGGCCAGGCCGTAGACGATCGCCAGCCACAGATTGGGGGGCTTCACCGTCAACAGCGCCGCGGCGGCGCCGTACATGCCGAGCCCGAAGAATGCCGAATGCCCGAACGACACCATGCCGGTATAGCCGATCAGGATATCCGACGACATCGCCAGCAGCCCCCAGATCAGAATCTCGGTGAGGAACCGGCGCCAGAATTCGGGCAGCACCAGCGGCGCCAGCAGCAATAGCGCGATCACGACGGCAAAGCCCGCCCAGAACACGCCGGCGTGTCGTTTCAAGATCATTTGGGTGTCGGCACGAACAGACCAGTGGGACGGAACAACAAGGTGAGGATCAGCACGATCGAGGACACGATGATGGCTTGCGACGGGCTGACCCAGATCGAGGCGTAGGCTTCGAGCAGACTGATAAAGATCGAGGCCGCAATGGAACCGACCAGATTGCCCATGCCGCCGACCACCACCACGATGAAGGCCTTGAGTACCCAGTCGAGGCCCATGGTGTGGTTGACCCCGACCAGCGGTCCAAACAGCACCCCGCTCGCCGCCGCCATGCCGGCGCCCATGGCAAACACTCCGGTGTGCACCCACGGCACCGGGATGCCCATGGCCTGGGCCATGACGCGGTCCTGGGTGGTGGCCCGGATCCAGACGCCGAAGCGCCCGTACTTCAAGAACAGGTAGAGGCCGCCGATCATGGCGGCCGATAGCAGCGCGATCAGCAGGCGATACCAGGGATACTGCAGATAAAACAGGGTGAACTGGCCGCTGAACGGCTCCTGGATCTTGCGCGCCACCGGCCCGAACTGCCACAGCGCGTAATTCTGCAGCACCAGCGAGATGCCGAAGGTAGCGAGAATGGTGTAGAGCGGATCACGGCCGAGCAGCGGCCGCAACGTCACCACCTGCAGCAGCGCCCCCAATAGCGCGACGATGGCGGTGGCGCTGAGCAGCGCCAGCCAGAAGTTTCCGGTCGCCGCCAGGGTCACCACCCCCATATAGGCGCCAAGCATGAACAGCTCGCCGTGCGCGAAGTTCACCACATCCATGATGCCGAAAATCAAGGTCAAGCCCGAGGCGACCAGCGCCAGGATCATTCCGGTCACGATGCCATTGACGGTCTGAATGATGATGATGTCCCAGGGGATCTGCATCGATCAGACTCCGAGATACTTGTGGATGATGGGATGGTCGACGCTGAGCTCCGCCGCGGCGGCGTGGTGCTGGACCACACCCTTCTCCATGAAGTAGACGCGCTGGCTCGCTTGCAAGGTCAGCGGCACATTCTGCTCCACCAGCAGGATGGCAACGCCATCGTTGTGCAACACGTCGATGATCTGGCGAATTTGCGAGACCATGCGCGGCATCAGGCCCTCGGTGGGCTCATCGAGCAGAATGATCTTGGGTTCGAGCATCATGGCGCGGCCGATGGCGAGCATCTGCTGCTCGCCACCCGACAGCGTACCGCCGGCCTGACCGCGGCGCTCGGCGAGGCGTGGGAAATAGGCAAACAGCTTGTCCAGCAGCTGGCGCTTGCGGGCCTCCGACACGCCCTGGCGGTCAAGCCCGGTACGCAGGTTCTCCATCACCGTGAGCAGCCGGAAGATGCGACGGTCTTCGGGCACGTAGGCAATGCCGATGCGCGCCAATTTGTGCGACGGCAGGCCGCTGATCGGCTGGCCCTGATACAGCACGCGGCCTTGGCTGGCGTCGACGATGCCCATAATGGTCTTGAGCGTGGTGCTCTTGCCCACCCCATTGCGGCCGACCAGGGCCACGACCTCGCCGCGTCCGACGGCAAGCGAGACGCCGTTGAGAATGTGGCTCTTGCCGTAATAGGTGTGCACGCCTTCGACGACAATCAGCGGCTCCGGTGCGGGCGAGGGCGAACTCATGTCTTGAGGTAGACCTCCAGCACCTTCGGGTTGTCCTGGATCTCCGCCGGCGTACCTTCGGCCAGCACCGCGCCGTAATGCAAGACGGTGATGCGCTCGGCCAGCTGCATCACCACCTGCATGTCGTGCTCGACGATCAGGATGGTGTGATCTTTGCTGATCCGGCGCACCAGCTCCATGGTGCCGTGGGTCTCGGCCGCACTCATGCCGGCGGTCGGTTCGTCGAGACATAGCAGCTGCGGCTCGGTGGCGAGCGCAATACCGATCTCGAGGTTGCGCTGCTCGCCATGCGACAGGTTGGCGGCGAGCTCGTCGTGCTTGTCGTAGAGGCCGATCGAGCGCAGCACCTCTTCCGCCTTGTCGATGACGTCGCGAAAGCGCCGGTGATGGCTCAAGAGGTTCCAGCCGTGGCGACGCGACTGCGCGGCGATGCGTACGTTTTCCAGTGTCGTCGCGTTCGGCAGGATGCTGGTGATCTGGTACGAGCGGGCGATGCCTTTGTGCGAGATCCGATCCGGGGAAAGCCCGGTGATGTCCTCGCCGTTGAACAGGATGCGCCCCTCCGAGGGGCGCAGCACGCCGGTCAGGCAAT
>DATFXD010000188.1:0-3923 GCA_035258605.1 Hyphomicrobiaceae bacterium
GCCCTGAAGTCGATGGTCGCGGTCGCGCTGCGCGCCGGGTTGACCCCGCGCAACATCCTGGAAGTGTTCGTGCAGGTCGGGCTCTACGCCGGCTTTGTCACCAGCACCGAATCGGCGGCCGTCGCGCAGGAGATCTTCACCGCACACGGACTGAGCATCGCACCGGAGCCGCAGCGCAGCGACAGCAACGAGGTGCTCGACCACAAGGGGCGCGAGCTGATGGCGCGATTGCACGGCGAGCGCGCACAGGAGGGGTATGCGGCGCCCGAAAACAGCGTCGCCGGCGAGCTCTACCCAATGGCAATCCGCTACGGTTATGGCGAGCTGTGGTCCCGGCCCGGTCTCGATCACCGCCAACGCATGCTGTGTGCGCTGGCCGCCTTCACGGCGCTGGGGCTTGAGGGCCAGCTGCGCAAGTTCGCCAGATCTGCCCTCAACCTCGGCCTGACGCGCGACGAGGTGATCGAGGCCTTGATCCAGACCGCGCCCTACGGCGGGTTCCCCCGGGCGCTCAATGCTCTCGCCTTGCTGGGCGAGGTTTTTTCGGCGCCGACGCCGCAATAGGCCGAGCGGAGATCGACATTGATCGCGACCACATCCGACATTCGCAACGCCGTGCTCGGCCAGCGGCAGGAGGTCGCCTCGCTGTTTGACGCCCTGCGCACGGGCAGCCAGGTCGGCGATGGCATAACCCGCGATACCTACGGGGCGGGGGAGCAGTTCGCACACCAATTGATCGCGGCGCACGCCGGCGCCATGGGGCTCGAGATAGGGCGCGATCACGCCGCCAACCTCCATATGACCCTGGCCGGCAGCGATCGAGGTGGGCCGCGCCTGATGACCGGCTCCCACCTCGATTCGGTGGCCAACGGCGGCAACTTCGACGGCGCCGCCGGGGTCCTGGCCGGCCTGGTTGCAATCCGGGCCTTGCAGCAGCTGGGCCTCAAGCCCAGCTGCGATGTCACGACGGTGGCACTCAGGGCCGAGGAGAGCGTCTGGTTCCAAGTCTCCTACATCGGCAGTCGCTCGGCCTTTGGCGTGCTGCCAGCGGGCGCGCTCGAGGCAACCCGGGTCGACACCGGTCGCACGCTTGCCGAGCACATGGCCCAATGCGGCGCCAACCCGGACGCCGTCAGCAGGGGAGAGGCAAGTCTCAGCGCCAAATCCGTCAGGGCCTTTGTCGAACTGCATATCGAGCAGGCCCCGCAGCTGGTCGAGGCCGGTGTCGCGATCGGCATCGGCACCGGGGTGCCCGGCAACTTCCGCTATCCCAACCTCAAGATCCTTGGCGAATACGCCCATGTCGGTCTTCCCAGGCGGTTTCGTCGCGATGCGGTGCTGGCGGCAAGCCAATTTGCCATCGGGCTCGACCAAATCTGGAGGCAGAGCGACGCGGCAGGCCGACCGATGGCCTTTACCATCGGGCGCTTTCATACCGATCCGCAACAACATGCCCTGACAAAGGTGGCCGGAGAACTGCGGTTGAGCTTGGATGTGCGTGCCTATAGCTCGGCTCACTTGGCCGAGCTCGAGGCGGCGGTCCTCGAGCTTGCGCGGCAGATTGCAAACGAGCGCGGCGTGCGCTTCGAGTTCGGAACGCGGGCTGGCGCCGAGGTGGCGCCTTCCAATCCCGAGCTGGTTGCGCGCCTGACCGGCTGCGCGCAGGCGCTCGGAATTGCGACCATGCCGCTGGCAAGCCCGGCTTCGCACGACACGGCGACCTTCACCGTAGCCGGCGTTCCCTCCGCCATGTTGTTCGTTCGCAATGCTAATGGCAGCCACAACCCGCGCGAGGCCATGGAGCTCGATGATTTTCTCGACGGGGCGGCGATACTGACGCGTTGGCTCGTCGCCGAGGCCACGGCGGAGGGAATTGCCGGCTAGCCGGCAAGCACGCTGCCCGCCCGGGTACTGCCTCGACGCCAGCGCCTGGAACGCACATTGGCCAGCTTGTCTCGATCCGTGCCCCATCTCATACTCGCCGGCAACGCTACGCACTGGAGACTTGCATGACTGTCGAGCACCTCGACGTGTTGATCGTTGGCGCCGGCGTTTCCGGGATCGACGCCGCCTATCATCTGACGACCGCGTGCCCAGCCCTGAGCTTTGCCCTTCTCGAAGGGCGCCAGGCGATCGGTGGCACCTGGGACCTGTTCCGGTTTCCGGGGATTCGCTCCGACTCCGACATGTACACCTACGGCTTCCCGTTCCGGCCCTGGACCGGGGAGAAGTCCATTGCCGACGGCGGCTCAATCCTTCAGTACGTGCGCCAGACGGCGCGCGAATTTGGCATCGACCGCCGGGTCCGCCTCCAGCATCGCATGCGGCGAGCAACCTGGAGTTCGAAGGATGCGCGTTGGACCGTCGAGGTCGAACGCGCCGGCGAGCCGATCCGCCTCAGCTGCAACTTTCTGCTGATGTGCAGCGGATACTATAATTATCAGACCGGACATGCGCCCGAGTTCACCGGCAGCGATCGCTTCCAGGGCCGGATCGTGCATCCCCAGGACTGGCCGGGCGAGCTCGACTATTCGGGCCAACGGGTGGTGGTGATTGGCAGCGGTGCGACCGCAGTGACCATGATACCGGCGATGGCGGAGGCAGCCGCGCACGTGACCATGCTGCAACGCTCACCAACCTATATCGTGCCATGGCCGGACGAGGACAGTATCGCCAAGCTGCTCCACAAGCTGCTGCCGGTACAGGCGGCCGGCGCGGCCGCGCGCTGGAAAAACGCGCTGTTGGGCTCCTATCTCTACTGGTCCGCGCGCAGCCGCCCCGAGAAGTCGAAGGAGCGCATTCGCGACATGCAGCGCCAGCTGCTCGGTGCCGACTACGACCTCGACCAGGATTTCACGCCGCGCTATGCGCCTTGGGATCAGCGGCTCTGTCTGGCACCCAACGGCGACTTGTTTACATCGATCAGGAACGGTCGCGCATCGATCGTCACCGATACTATCGAGACGTTCACCGAGCGCGGCATCAAGCTGGCCTCGGGGCAAGAAATTGCCGCCGATATTGTCGTGACCGCCACCGGGCTCGAGCTGCTGCCGCTTGGCGGAGCCCAACTGGTGGTTGATGGGGTCACCATCAACGCCGCTGACACCATCACCTATAAGGGCGTGATGTTCAGCGACATCCCGAATTTCGCGCAGGTGATGGGCTATATCAACGCCTCCTGGACGCTCAAAGCCGATCTCGCAAGTCGCTATATCTGCCGTGTCCTCAATCACCTGCGCGACCACGGCCTCAGCTATTGCGTGCCGAAGCCGACCGACCCATCGCTGGTGCGGCTGCCGATCGTCAATTTCAGCTCGGGCTACTTCCAACGCGCGGCTGACCGGCTGCCCAAACAGGGCTCGCGGCCGCCATGGAGTTTCAACCAAAGCTATTGGCAGGATCGCAAGGTGCTGTTGCGCGAGCCAATCGATGACGGTGAATTGCAGTTGGTTGGCGCCGCGGCTACTGCGACGCTGCCAAGTGTCAGGACCGACAAGCTTGCCGACGCCACGTCCGGTCGGGTCGGATCGGCTTGAGGCCGGGGTTGGAGGCAGTGCCGCCTCGCGCTTCGCGCGCCGTTCCGTTGGATGACCGGTCGCGGTGCTCGCGTCCGCGCAACGGCAACCTGTGTGGGACCGCGCCAGCGCGGCGCGCCCTGCCGACCCGACCCCGGGTCGGCTGGTTGCGGTCAAGCACCGCTGCGGGGCGCCGACCCTCGCCTGGGTCGGCGCACGGCGCGCACCTTGCCGCTCGCCGCGCCGCCGCAGTAGAAATACTCGCCGCCATCCGACTCAAGCCCCGACACCACCACACCCGGTGGCATCGCGATCCGCTCCAGCACCTCGCCGTTGCGAGGATCAACCCGCCGCAGATCACTTTCGTCGCCTTCCCAGGTGCCGTGCCAGAGCTCGCCGTCGACCCAA
>DATFXD010000189.1:0-23492 GCA_035258605.1 Hyphomicrobiaceae bacterium
GGCGGCGCGCGCCTATTTCTTTGATGCCACCTTGAGCCCCAGGCCGATCGGCTATCTGCTCAGGAACCCGCAGTTTGCCGACACGCTTGAGGCGGTTGCCGAGCGCGGCGCCGACGCCTTCTATACCGGCGCCGTGGCCGAAGCCATCGTCGAAGCGGTTGCCCACGCCCCCAATCATGCCGGTAGCCTCAGCTCGGCGGATCTTGAGGGCTACCACGCCATCGCGCGCGAGCCGCTGTGCGTTGGCTATCGGAGCTACCGGGTGTGCGGCATGCCGCCGCCGTCCTCGGGCGGGCTGGCGGTGGCGCAAATCTTGAAGTTGATCGAACCGTTTGCCCTCGGCAGCGGCCCCGACGATGCCATGAACGCGGCGGCGCTGCACCGGATCGCCGAGGCGGAAAAGCTGGCCTTCGCCGACCGCGACCATTACATCGCCGATCCGGCCTTCGTGCCGCCGCCGCCGGGCCTGTTGGAGGCGGGCTACCTTGCCAGCCGGCGCGACCTCATCGACCGGCTGACCGCCATGCCGCGTCCGCGCCCGGGCACCCCCGAGAAGCACAGCCAGATTGAGCTTGGCGACGACGCCACGCAGGAAGCCGCCGGGACCAGCCATTTCTCCATCTTCGATGAGGCCGGCAACGTCCTCGCCATGACCAGCACGATCGAGGCGGCCTTCGGCTCGCGGCTGTGGGCGGCGGGATTTCTGCTCAACAACGAGCTCACCGATTTCTCGTTCCGGCCGGTCGACGGCGCCGGCCGAGCCATTGCCAACGCGCTCGCCCACGGCAAACGGCCACGCAGCTCGATGGCGCCCACCATCGTCTTCGACGCCAGCGGCACGCCGTGGGCGGCGCTCGGCTCGCCCGGTGGCTCGCGCATCATCCTCTACGTGGTCAAGACCTTGGTGGCGCTGATGGACTGGGGGCTCGACGCCCAGGCGGCGACCGCGCTCATGAATTTCGGCAGCCGGGGTGGCGCCTTCGAGATCGAAATTGACCAACCCTCGGCGCTCTGGCATGCGCTCAAAGTGAAGCCCTACGGGCACCTCGTCAGCGCCGATGTTCTCACCTCCGGCACGCAGGTCATCGTTAAGCGTGCGGCCGGCAGGCTCGAGGGCGGAGCCGACCCGCGCCGCGAGGGCCTGGCGCTTGGCGATTGAGGCGCGACCCGAAGTTGCAACAATGACGCCATGGCAAGCGAACTGATCACCGTCGTCGGCGCCGGCATCACTGGTCTGTGGCAGGCGCTGACCTTGGCGCGGCGCGGCCATCGCGTGCGTCTCATCGAACGCTGTCAGACGCCGTTCGCGGCCGCCGCCAGCCGCTTTGCCGGCGCCATGCTGGCGCCCTACTGCGAGACGGAGACCGCCGACCCGGTGGTGGGCGAGCTCGGGCTCGGCTCGCTCGCGCTGTGGCGGCAGACGTTTCCGGGCGCCACCTTCAACGGCACCCTGGTGGTCGCCCAGGGCCGTGACAAAGGCGAGCTCCAGCATTACGCCCGCCTGACCTGGGGGCATCGTCGGCTCGATGGCCGCGCCATCGCCGCGCTCGAGCCAGACCTCGCGCGGCGCTTCGAGGAGGGCCTTTACTATGCCGAGGAAGGGCACGTCGAGCCGTTGGCGGCGATGCAGTGCGTGCTCGACGCCGGCCGGCGCGTCGGGGTCGAGGTCGAGCTTGGCCGCGAGTGGCAGCCCGGAGCCGATCACGGCCTGGTCGTCGACTGCCGCGGCCTGGCGGCACGACCGGAGCTCGGCCGACTGCGCGGGGTGCGCGGCGAGCGGCTGATCGTGCGTTCGCGCGAGATCAACTTGCAGCGGCCGGTGCGGCTGTTGCACCCGCGTCATCCACTCTATGTCGTGCCCTGGGGGCAGGGCCTCCACATGCTTGGCGCCACGGTGATCGAAAGCGATGATGCGGGGCCAATGACGGTGCGCTCGGCGCTGGAACTGCTGGCTACCGCCTATGCCCTCAATCCCGCCTTCGGCGAAGCGGAAATTGTCGATGCCGGCGCCGGCGTGCGACCGGCGCTCCCCGACAACGTGCCGAAGATCCTGGTGCGGGGAAACACCATTGCCGTCAACGGCCTCTACCGCCACGGCTTCTTGCTGGCGCCGATGCTGTCCGAGCTGGTGGCCGACCATCTGGACGGCGCCGCGATCGACAATCGCGTGTTCGAGCGCGCGTGAGCGGCGGCCAGTCGCCGCTGGCGGCCGGCGCGTTTAGGACGAGACCGCCCCGGCCGTGCCGGCTCGCATGTCGTCCTCCTCAGCTCACGGTTGACCGTGCGGCCCGCAAACACCGGAGCAGGACCATCGCCGCTGGGGGCGCCGGATGCCGACACCGGCATGACTATTGATCGGGGGCAACAATTAACGTTCCATCGGCGCCACGATTCGGCCCAGGCGCCGGTCTTAGTCGAGCCCGGGCAGCGGGTGACGGCGGCCATTCGCGTCCGCGTGTTGAGCAGCGGCTGAGGAGGATTGCCCCCATGTTGGCCTGGCGCAGGAAGACCGAGGGCTTCGAATGGCATCAGTACATTCGCACCGCCGTCAGGCAGCGGCGCCAGCAGCGCCACGACCGCATGGTCGAGGCGCGGCGCGCCGCCGGGCAGCAGGTGCAGGCGGCGGGCGTCGCCTTGGTCGCAGGGTCGCTGGCCGCCGGCGCAGCGGCAAAGGAAGGCGCCAAGGCGAGCCTCGGCGCCGCCGGCCTCCTCGCCGGCAGCTTGATGAGCCTGTCGGCCGCCCTGGCAAGGTTGACCGGCCAGGCGATCGCGGTTGTCGCCCGCCCCCTGATCGCGGCCCTGACGCGACCTGGCATCGGCGCCGCCGTGGCCGTCATCGGCGGGCTGGTGCTGGGCGCCGCGCTCGGGCGCGTCCGCGCCATTGGCTTCGACCGGGAAGCCACCGTCACCCTGTTCGCCGCCGCGCTGTTGGTGGTGGCCACCCTGCCAATGCTGTCGGCGCTGACCGGGGTTAGGTTGCCGCGGTTCGGCGGCGTGGCCCTGTCACCGGCCGCCGGCGTGCTGGCGCTGGCGGTGGTGGTCGTGGCCGGCGCCGCGGCATGGTATGGCAAGGGCGGCGGTCTCAACGTCGCCAACATCGCCTCAAACCTGCCGCTGATCGCCGCCAGCAAGCCGCTCGAAGGGCGTGCCTACGCCGTCAGCGGCGACACCTTGCAGGTTGGCGGCACCACCGTGCGGCTGTCCGGCATCGAGGCCCCGGAACAGGAGCAACGGTGCGGCAGCGGCTCGCGACGCTGGCGCTGCGGCGCGGCCGCCACCGATGCGCTATCGCGGCTCGTTGGCGGGCATTGGGTGACCTGCACATGGTCCGGCCGCGACGACAAGGGCCGGCCGTTGGCCAGCTGCATGGCCGGCAAAATCGACGTTAACGCCGAGCTGGTGCGTCGCGGTCACGTTTTCGCGCAGACCGGTCTCTTCGCCCGCTACGCCGGGCTCGAGAGTGAGGCGCGCGCCGCCAAGATCGGGCTGTGGGTAGGCGAGGCGGAGCGTCCGTCCGACTACCGGGCGCGGCAGCGGCGTCAGGGGGTGTGAGCCGGACCCGGCAACGGCCGGAACCGGCGGCGATAATTGGGCGTTGGGCACTTCGAGAGGAGGTCGCCCATGACGCCCGAGGACGGCAGCGGCAAGGCCGCCCCGACAGCTGGCGGCCGGCGCCGCCCGGGTGGCACCCATCTCGTGCCGACGCTGGTCGTGCTCTGTGCCATAATTTCGGCGCTGGTGCTCTACGTCTGGGACCGCAACGCGCCTTCGCCGGCGCCGCAGCCCAACTACCGCGCCGACGCGCCGCCGCCACCGGCGCACTAGCTTCAGTCCATCGCCTTGCCGATCTCCTCGGTCATCTTCTTGGCGTCGCCGAGCAGCATCATGGTGTTGTCGCGATAGAACAGCGGATTGTCGATGCCGGCGTAGCCCGAGGCCAATGAGCGCTTGTTGAACATCACCGTGCCCGCCTTCCACACCTGCAGCACCGGCATGCCGTAGATCGGCGATGACTTGTCGTCCTCGGCGGCCGGATTGGTGACGTCGTTGGCGCCGATGACGTAGGCGACATCGGCCTGCGCGAACTCGTTGTTGATGTCCTCGAGTTCGAACACCTCATCGTAGGGAACGTTGGCCTCGGCCAAGAGCACGTTCATGTGCCCGGGCATGCGGCCGGCGACGGGATGGATGGCGTACTTCACTTCGACGCCGGCGTGCTTGAGGTGATCGGCCATTTCGCGCAGCGCGTGCTGGGCCTGGGCCACGGCCATGCCGTAGCCGGGCACGATGATCACTTTGCCGGAATTCTTGAGCAGGAAGGCGGCGTCCTCGGCGGAGCCGATCTTGACCGGCTTCTGTTCGGCGTCGGCGGCGGGCCCGGCCGTCTCGCCGCCGAAGCCGCCAAGGATGACGGAGATAAACGAGCGATTCATGCCCGCGCACATGATGTAGGACAGAATGGCGCCCGACGAGCCGACCAGGGCGCCGGTGACGATCAGCGCGATATTGCCGAGCGTGAAGCCGATGCCTGCGGCCGCCCAGCCGGAGTAGGAATTGAGCATGGAGATGACCACCGGCATGTCGGCGCCACCGATCGGGATGATGATCAGGGCGCCGAACACCAGCGCGGTGATGGTGATGGCCCAGAACAGCACCGGATCGCCACCCGAGCGGCAGAAGCTGGCGATCAGCACCACCAACAGCGCCGCCAGCGCGGCATTGATCAGGTGGCGGGCCGGCAGGATGATGGGTTTGCCGGACATGCGGCCCGACAGCTTGGCGAAGGCGATCACCGAGCCGGTGAAGGTGACGGCGCCGATGGCAACACCGAGCGACATTTCCAATAGGCTGGTGGCGGCGATGTCGCGCGGATGGCCGATGCCGAAGGCCTCCGGTGCGTACAGCGCACCGGCCGCGACGAACACCGCGGCCAACCCGACCAGCGAGTGGAATGCCGCCACCAGCTCGGGCATCGACGTCATTGGGATGCGCCGCGCAATGGCGGCGCCGATGCTGCCGCCGATGCCGAGGCCGGCGATGATCAAGATCCAGGTCAGCGCCGAGGTGTCGCTGAGCTGCGCCAGGGTGGTCAGCACCGCGATCGTCATGCCGACCATGCCGTAGACGTTGCCGCGCCGCGCGCTTTCCGGGCTCGACAGGCCCCTCAGCGCCATGATGAACAGGACGCCGGCGGCGAGGTAGAGCAAGGCGACGAGATTTGGGTTCATAGGTCCCGCCCTCGACGGCTAGCGCCGCGGCTCCCTTTTCTTGTACATGCCGAGCATGCGCTGGGTGACGAGGAAGCCGCCGAAGATGTTGACCGATGCCATGGTCAGGGCCAGGAACCCGAACACCTTGGCGAGCCCGCTGCCGTCCGCGACCAGCGCCACCCCGACCGCCAGCAGCGCGCCGACCACGATCACCGAGGAGATGGCATTGGTGACGGACATCAGCGGTGTGTGCAGCGCCGGCGTTACGCTCCAGACCACGTAGTAGCCGACGAAAATCGCGATCACGAACACCATGAACTGGTAGGTGAGCGCACTGACGTCGGCGCCGCCGGTGGCCAGCGCCGGCGCCGGCAACAGGGCGATGGCGGTGAGCGCGCCAGCGCCTAGCAGGTGTCCTGGTGGCAACAGCCGTCGCATGTCACGCCCCCTGTGGGTTCAGGCTTGGATGCACGATCTTGCCATCCTTGGCCACCAACGTGCCTTTGATGATCTCGTCGTCCCAATTCACCTTCAAAACCTTGTCCTTCTTGTCGAACATGGTCTCCAGGAACGCCAACAGGTTCTTGGCATAAAGCGCCGAAGCGTTGACCGGCACCTCACCTGCCAGATTGAGTGGACCGGCGATCGAAACACCGTTGTGCTCGACCACCTTGTCGGCCTTGGTCAGCTCGGTATTGCCGCCGCGCTCGGCCGCCAGATCGACGATCACCGAGCCGGGCTTCATGCTCTCGATCATTGCCGTGCTGATCAGCTTCGGCGCCGGCCGGCCGGGAATTAAGGCGGTGGTGATGACGATGTCCTGGGCCTTGATGTGGTTGGCGACGAGCTCGGCCTGCTTGTTTTGGTATTCAACCGACATCGGCTTGGCGTAGCCGGTGGCAGTCTGGGCTTGCCTGAATTCCTCATCCTCGACGGCGATGAACTTGGCGCCAAGCGATGCCACCTGCTCCTTGGTGGCGGGCCGCACGTCGGTGGCCGAGACGATGGCGCCCAGGCGGCGGGCGGTGGCGATCGCCTGCAAGCCGGCGACGCCGACGCCCATGATGAACACCTTGGCGGCGGGAACCGTGCCGGCGGCGGTCATCATCATCGGCATCGCCTGACCAAACATGGCCGCGGCATCGACCACGGCCTTGTAGCCGGCGAGGTTGGCCTGGCTGGAGAGCGCGTCCATCGCCTGCGCCCGCGTAATGCGCGGCAACAGCTCCATCGACATCAGCGATGCGCCGGCGCCGGCCAGGGTTTCAAGCCCCGGCCGATCGTCGAACGGCGACAGCATGGCGGCGACAATGGCGCCGGGTGTTAGCGCCTTGACTTCATCGAGCGATGGGCGGCGAACCTTGATCAGGATGTCGGCACCGGCCAGCGTGCTGGCGGCGTTGGCATTGATGCTGGCACCGGCCGCCGCCAGCGCCGCGTCGGAGAACCGCGAGCGCCGGCCCGCCCCCTCCTCTACCCTGACGTTGGCACCGAGCGCGGTCAGCTTCTTGACGGTCTCCGGCGACACCGCCACGCGCGGCTCGGCTTCGCGCTCGGCAGTGACGGCGATCGTGACCATCCGGCGTCCCCACGTTGCGACGGGAGGTGGCCCGCCGTTTCAAATCGAACTCAACAAACACTGGCTGGCGCCACTAAGGCACCAGGTAAAACAGCATAAATAGCAACAACAGTGCCACCCCAACGATCAAGGTCACGGTGGCCTTGAGAAATCCGGCATAGGTGCGCAGGTGCTCGGGGTAGTCCATGGCGGGGTGACCGCCGGTAGGGTCGACAGCCATAGCTGGTCGCTCGCTTTCTCGATTTGTGCCGCGGCCTTGGTATCCGAAGCCTCGCGCTGCATCAAGTGTCGGCGCGGCGCGGCCGGGCTGGCCGGCGCCGTCAGTTCGGCCGCGGCGGTCGTTTGAGCGCCTTCTCTGCGCCCCGCCGGCATGCTTCAATATGCTGCGGCCAATCGCGACAACGGGCGCAAGTGGCGCATGACCCCGCAAGGAGAAAGTCCATGGATCTCGGCATGACGGCAAAGGTTAAACCGCTGGTCGAAAAGGTCCGCGCCATGGTTCGCGACGAGATCATGCCGCTTGAGGCCGAATACGAGGCCGAGATCGGCAAGGGCGACCGTTGGACCTACACCAAACGCCAGGAGGAGATCCGCGAGGGCCTCAAGGCCAAGGCGCGCGAGCGTGGTCTGTGGAATTTCTGGCTGACTGCGTCCGACAAGGGCTACGGGCTGAGCACGGTCGAATACGCCTACTTGGCCGAGGAGATGGGCTGGTCGCGACTGGCGCCGGAGACCTTCAACTGCTCGGCGCCGGACACCGGCAACATGGAGGTGATCGAGCGCTACGGCACGCCGGCGCAGAAGGAGCAGTGGCTAAAACCTCTGCTCGAGGGCAAGATTCGCTCCGCCTACATCATGACCGAACCCAATGTTGCCTCATCGGATGCCACCAACCTTGCCCTCGACGCCAAGCTCGACGGCGAGCAATGGGTCCTGAACGGCGAGAAGTGGTTTGCCTCCGGCGCCGGCGACCCGCGCTGCAAGATCTATATCGTCATGGTGTGCACCGATCCCGGCGCCGACAAGCACCGGCGGCACTCGCAGATCTTCGTGCCGGCAGGAACGCCGGGGGTCGAGATACTGCGGCCGATGAAGGTCTACGGCGACGACGATGCGCCGCACGGCCACATGCACATCCGCTTCAAAGACGCGCGGGTACCCAAGGAGAACCTGATTCTCGGCCGCGGTCGCGGCTTTGAGGTGTCGCAGGGCCGGTTGGGCCCCGGCCGCATCCATCATTGCATGCGTGCCATCGGCCAGTCGGAACGCGCCCTTGAGCTGTTGTGCAAGCGGTCGCTGGGGCGGGAAGCATTCGGCAAGCCGCTGGCGCAGCTCGGTGCCAACTACGACATCATCGCCGAAAGCCGCATGAAGATCGAGATGGCACGCCTGCTTTGTCTCAAAGCCGCCTACATGATGGACACCGTCGGTCAGCGCGAGGCGGCGCCGTGGATCTCGCAGATCAAGGTGATTGCCCCGCGCGTGGCGCTCGAGATCACCGACGAGGCCGTGCAGATGCACGGCGCGATGGGCATCACCCAGGACACGCCGCTGGCGCATATGTGGACCCATCTGCGCACCTTGCGGCTCGCCGACGGCCCCGACGCCGTGCATCGCCGGCAGGTGGCGCGGGCCGAATTGCGCCGCTACACCAACCAGAAGATTTGAGGTCTTGACCTTGCCGGCGGCAACGGCTTCCATCGCTGGCGTGCGCGAGCCGCGGCCGGATAGCCCGGTATGCCGGCGGCAGCCGACGGCGCAGACGATGGCATCGCGGCGGGCGTTGGAGAGCGCGCTGCCAGCATGCGCCGCGCGCGCGCCCCGAATGAGTGAGCCATGACATCCTTCTCGCATCAGGCCGCCCAGCTCGATACCGCGGCGCTGTCGCGCTATCTCGAAGGCCGACTGCAAAGCTTCAAGGGACCGATTGCCGCCGAGAAGACACCGAGCGGCCAATCCAATCCGACGTTCGTTCTCACCGCCCCGAGCGGTCGCTACGTCCTGCGCAAGAAGCCACCCGGGCAATTGCTCAAGAGCGCGCACGCGGTCGAGCGCGAGTACCGCATCATGAAGGCGCTGCAAGATAGCGACGTGCCGGTGCCGCGCATGCTGATCCTGTGCGAGGACGATAGCGTTCTCGGCACCCCGTTTTTCGTGATGCAATACGTGGATGGGATCGTATTCTGGGATCCCTCGCTGCCCGAGCTCGGCAATGCCGAGCGCAGCCGGGTCTACGACGAGCAAAATCGGGCGCTGGCGGCGCTGCACTCGATCGATGCTGCCGCCGTCGGGCTCGCCGATTTCGGCAAGGCCGGCAGCTATTTCGCCCGCCAGCGCGACCGCTGGACCAAGCAGTACCGGGCCTCGGAAACCGAGCATCTGCCGGATATGGAGACGCTGATTGCGTGGTTAGAGGCCAACGAGCCGCCCGACGACGGCCGGGCCTCGCTGGTGCACGGCGATTACCGCATCGACAACATGATCTTCAAGCCCGACGGCTCACGCCTGTTGGCGGTCATCGACTGGGAGCTGTCAACCATCGGTCATCCGTTCTCTGACCTCGCCTACCAATGCATGCAATGGCGCTTTCCCAACCAGGAAACCATGCGCGGTCTCGCCAACGTCGACCGCGCCGCGCTGGGGATTCCAACCGAACAGGAATATATCGCCAAATACTGCGCCCGGGTTGGCATCGCCGGCATCGAGAACTGGAACTTCTACCTGGCATTCTCCTTCTTCCGTCTGGCCGCGATCGTGCAGGGCGTGAAAAAGCGCGGCCTTGAAGGCAATGCCTCCAACCCGGAAAAGGCACTGCAATCCGGCGAACGCGTGCCGCTCATGGCCAAGATGGGCGTCGCCGTAATTTGAAGGCCGGCGGCGCCCGGCACCAGCCATTCTGCCCGGGGCCATGGCCGCGGTTGCCTAGCCGTTGCCACGTACGCGCTAGGTCATGTTCCGGCCGCGGGCAAGCATCACTGTCTTGTGCGTTTGCTCGGCAAGCCCCGGGTCTAGACTAACGGCAAGCTCCTCATCCTCAGCAACACCCCTGGTACCCCCGATGGTCGATCCCTTTTTGACGCGCATGCGTGACGCCCACGGCTTTGCAAGCAAGCTGTGGTCGCTGACACGACCCTACTGGTATGCCGAGGAGCGGCAAGAGCTCAGCCTGCTCGGCCGGCGCCTGGCGGTGCGCGAAGCCTGGATCGCGCGCGGTCTGTTGGCGCTGATCGTGGGCTTGACGTTCTTCATCGTCTACGTGTCGAAGCTGCTCAATGCCTGGAACGCGCGTTTCTTCAACGCCCTGCAGGAAAGGAATGCCAGCGCGTTCTGGGATGAGCTGATCTACTGGGTGGTGCTGGTGGCGCTGTTCATCATCGCCTTCGTCTATCGCCAGTGGCTGACGCAGATGCTGCAGGTGCGCTGGCGGCGTTGGCTGAGCGAAGTCTACTTCCGCGACTGGCTGAGCGACCGCACCTATTACCACATGGAGCTGTTGCGGCACGGCGCCGATAACCCCGAACAGCGCATCGAGCAGGACTGCGCCTCGTTCACGTCCCAGACCTTGAGCATCGTGCTGGGCCTCTTGCTGCAGGTCCTCACCTTGATCACCTTCACCGGCGTGCTGTGGGAGCTGTCGGGCAACTTTGCCATTCCCATTTTGGGCGGCATCGTCATCCCCGGCTACATGATGTGGGTGGCGATCGGCTATTCCCTGATCGGTTCCTATGCCACCTACCTGTTCGGGCGCCCGCTGGTGGGCGTGAGCTTCGAGCTTGAGCGCCGCAACGCCGATTTCCGCTATCGCATGGTCCGCATCCGCGAGAACGCCGAGAGCATTGCCCTCTATCGCGGCGAACCCGACGAGGAGCGGACCTTGCGCTCCTCGTTTGCCAACATCTACCGCACTTGGTGGGCGTTCATGACCTACAACAAGCGGCTGACTTGGATCACCGCGTTCTATGGCCAGGCGGCATCGGTGTTTCCTCTGGTCGTGGCGGCGCCGCAGTATTTTGCCGGCCAGATCACGCTCGGCGTGCTCACGCAAACCGCCGACGCCTTTGCCCAGGTGCAGGGTGCATTGTCCTGGTTCGTCGATACCTTCGCCACCTTGGCCGCCTGGAAGGCGGTGGTCGATCGCTTGACCACGTTCAGCGAGGCCATGGTCAAGGCCAAGGAGACGGCAAGACGCAATGCCTTCGACACCCACCCCGGCGCCGCACCGGAGCTCGTGCTCGAGGATGTCGAGGTGCGACTGCCGAACGGCGACGTGCTGATCAACGACGTCGACGTCACTATTCGGGAAGGCGAGCGGGTGGTTTTGGGTGGCCCGTCCGGTGCCGGCAAGACCACGCTGTTCCGCGTGCTCGCCGGGCTGTGGCCGTTCGGGCGCGGCCGCATCGGCCTGCCCAAGGCGGCACGCGTTCTGTTCCTGCCGCAAAAACCCTACCTGCCGGTCGGCTCGCTCAAGGAGGTGCTGTGCTATCCCGACCTTCCCGAGCAGCACTCCGATGAGGCCTGCCGTGAGGTGCTGAAAGCTTGCGGCCTCGGCGCCTTGGCGCCGCGGCTGTCGCAGCACGCCAACTGGTCGATGGTGCTGTCGGGCGGCGAGCAGCAGCGCCTGGCCTTCGCCCGGGCGCTGCTCTATCAACCGAATTGGCTATTTCTCGACGAGGCGACGTCGGCGCTCGATGACGCCGCCGAAACCCAGATGTACACCCTCGTCCGGGCACGGCTCGGCGGTGCGACCATCATCAGCGTCGCGCACCGGCCGGCGGTTGCCGCCTTGCATAAGCGGCAGCTCGTCATCGACGCGGCCAGCCGGCGCCTGCTCGGCACCCCGGTTGAGGCTCGCCCGTGACCCCTCGGCGCGTTGCCCTCATTGGCCTCGGCATGGCGGTGACGCCGCACGCCCACAGCCTGATCGAACTCGGCGATAAGGTCGAAGTGGTGAGCGCGGTGAGCCCCAGCGCCCGCCGCCGCCAGGCCTTTGCTCAGCGCTTTGCCTTCGCTTTGGACGACAGCCTCGAGGCGGTTGTGCGCAATCCCAGCATCGACATCGCCGCGGTGCTGACGCCGCCCAACACCCATCTGGAGATCGCCACCCGGCTGGCCCGCGCCGGCAAGCATATCCTGCTCGAGAAGCCGGTGGAGATTTCGAGCGCGCGTGCCGCCGAACTGGTGCGGGAGTGCCGCGAGGCCGGCGTCACCCTTGGCGTGGTGCTGCAGCATCGCTTCAAGCCGGCAGCGGAGCGCTTGGCGGCCATCATCGCCGACGGTGGGCTCGGCCAGATCGTCAACTGTTCGACCTCGATCCGCTTGTGGCGTCCGCAGGCCTACTACGACGAGCCCGGCCGCGGCAGCCTGGCGCGCGATGGCGGCGGCGCGCTGCTGACCCAGGGCATTCACACCCTCGATCTGATGCTGAGTCTCGCGGGTCCGGTGGCCGAGGTGTGCGGCTATGCCATGACCTCGGCGGTGCACCGAATGGAGACCGAGGACCTGGTCGTCGCCGCCGTGCGCTTTGCCAGCGGTGCGGTCGGCGTGATCGAGGCCACCACCGCCGCCTACCCTGGCGAGCCCGAGCGCATCCAATTGATCGGCACCAAGGGCACGGCGCACCTCGCCGGCACCGCACTCACTGTTGCAACCCATGATGGCGGTCGCGAGCAGCTGGCAGCGGATGCGTCCGCCGGCGGCACCGGGGCCGATCCGATGGCCTTCCCGCACCATTATCATCTCGGCGTATGGCGTGACTTTCTCGCCGCCCTCGACGAGCGGCGAGAGCCGCGCGTGTCGGGGAGCGAAGCGCTCAAGGTGCATCGGCTGATCGATCAGCTGCTGGCGGCAGGTGCCAGCGAGCACAAGCTCAACGTCACGCCGACGTAACATCGAGGAGAAGTTCACGCATTCGTGCAGTGCGGTGCCGCGATCGTGGCTTAAAGCTGGCCCCATTCTCAGTTTTTTGAGGGCGCGCCCGCGCCTCTCACGGCTTGCCTGCCGGCGCATCACGGCCGCAACCACCCGCAACCACTGGAGCCCAGCCATGTCTCAACCAAACTCGATCGCGTCGGATGTCGTCGGGCTGAGCACCAGCTCGGCCATTTCCCGGCGCCACTTTATGACGTCGACCGCGGCCGCCACCGCGGGCTATACGCTGGCGGCCGGCCCGGTCAGAGCGCAGGCGATCACCACCGAAACTGCCGGCCTGATCGCCGAGGATCAGAAGGTCAAAGTCGCCGACGGCGACATGCCGCTCTACGTCGCCCGACCGGCCGAGGCCAAGTCGCCGCCGGTGATACTGGTTGCGATGGAGATCTTCGGCCTCCACCAGTACATCAAGGACGTGACCCGGCGGTTGGCCAAGCTCGGCGCTATGGCGGTGGCACCCGACTACTACTTTCGCAAGGGCGACCTCGCCAAGATCAGCGAGATGTCGCAGCTGTTGCCGTTGGTCAACGCCAAACCGGATGCCGAACTGATTACCGATCTCGACGCTACCGTGGCATGGGCCAAGGCGCAGGGCGGCGACACCGGCCGGCTCGGCATCATCGGTTACTGCCGCGGCGGACGCACGGTGTGGATCTATTGTGCGAACAGCCCCAACGTCAAGGCCGGCGTGGCGTTCTATGGTCCGCTGACCGACCCGCCGGCGCAGAAGGCAATCTGGCCGAGGAGCGCCACCGAATCGGCGGCGCAAATGCAGGCGCCGGTGCTGGGCCTTTATGGTCAGGCCGACCAGGGCATCCCAGTGGCGCAGGTGGAGGCGATGCGATCGGCCCTGGCCGCCGCCGGCAAGACCGCCGACTTCAAGATCTATCCGGATGCGCCGCACGGTTTCCACGCCGACTATCGCGCAAGTTACCGCAAGGATGCGGCCGAGGATGCTTGGCAGCGGATGACGGCCTGGTTCAAGCAATACAACGTGCTGAGCTAGCTGTCGCAGGCGGCTGGTTCGGCGGCGCGCGAACGATCTTCCGCACGCGGCTTCAGCTTGCTAGAATTGGCGGCGATTGCGAGCGAGCCTGACAGACAGAGGCCCGCCAAGGAGGATGTTGATGCAGCTCAAGGTGTCCCCGATCACGCGTGAGGAATGCAGCGCCGAGGAATGGCAGGCCCGTGTCGATCTGGCAGCGGCGCATCGCACCGCTGTCATGCACGGCTTGCATGAGGGTATCTTCAATCACTTGACCCTGACCGTGCCCGGCAAACCCGACCGCTACTATCAGATCCCATTCGGGCTGCATTGGTCGGAGGTGCGCGCCAGCTCGTTCATGGAGGTCGGCATCGACGACGGCAAGGTGAAGCGCGGTGTTGGTGACGTCGAGCGCTCCTGCTTTTGCATTCACGCGCCGATCCACAAGCGGGTGCCGCAGGCGCGCGCCGTGTTCCACACCCACATGCCGTTCGCCAGCGCGCTGACGCGGCTTGAGGATCCCCGCATCAAGGAGATCGGACAGACCGAGGTGATGTTGATGAACGCCATCGCCTACGACGACAGCTACGCCGGTCCGGCGTTCGAACCGGAGGAAGGCGAGCGACTGGCGGCGATCATTGGCGACAAGACCATTCTATTCATGGCCAACCACGGCATCACCACGGTCGGGGACACGGTGGCGGAGGCCTACGATCGCCTCTACTACGTCGAGCGCGCGGCGCAGGTCCAGATCTATGCCATGTGGACCGGCCAGCGCCTGAAACAGCTGCCCGCGCCGGTGGTGGAAAAGACCAGCATCGGCGACGCCGGCCCCGGCTACCAGCCCAACCCGTCGGAGCGGCACTTCGCAGCCCTCAAGCGGCAGCTCGATCGCCATGAGCCGGACTACAAGGAGTGAGCGGCATCGACCGGGCGCGGCTCACAGCGGCCGCTCGCCCACCTTACGTTCCAGCGCCTCGATGATTTGGGTCGCGCCGTCGAGAAACGGATTGATGGCGCGCGCGCGACGATAGGCGTCGAGCGCGCCGCGATAATCCTCGCGCGCGAGCTGAATGAGGCCGCGTCCGGCGAGGGCGCCGAAGTGGCGCGGCTCCAGCGCCAGCACGCGATCGATGTCGGCCAGCGATTTGTCGTGTTCATCGACCAGGTAGAGCACGGTGGCGCGCTTGTTCCAGCCTTCGGACCAGTCCGGGGCCCGCTCGACGATGCGATCGAGGATCGCGAGCGCCCCTTCCGGGTCGGCGGCATCGAGCCGCGCCAGCGCATCGCGCATCATGGCATCGATCTCGGGCCGCCCGGAGTCGAGCCATACCCGCCAAATCTCCTCGACGATGGTGGCGCCCTCCAGCTGATCGTCGCTCTTGCCCAGCCGGTCGAATAACCCTGTCAGCCGCTCGCCGCGGCGCACGCGCGCCTCGCTGGCCGACGGTGCGGACGGAGCTTGCGCACTGGCCAGCAGCGGCGGCAAAAGCCATAGCAGTGCCAGGGCGGCAACGCCGCAGGTGGCGATCAGCCGGTGCTGGGCGGGGCGCGACAACGCACGCCAGGCGCCACGCGCGGCGCCCGCCTGTTTGCTAGCGTGTTGACCCCCGAGCATCGAGGCTCGACTATAGGGGTAAGCGCCGCTTGAGGCCACACGGCGTGCCTCAGGCCTGTGCGCTCGCGAAACAGGCGCACCGGCCCACTGGGCCGCGGGGTTGCGCTTAATCTCAAGCGCCAGGTTGCTTTTTGCGGCTCACGCGGCGCCGTTTGCGGGTTAAGATGCCGCGCTCAGCCATCGGCTCCGCAGCGTTGCCAGGTGCGCGGCGCCGCGATCGAGGCCACGGCCCGCCAAATGGAGCCCGCCAAGAGGGAGCCTGCCAAGAGGGAGCCTGCCAAGAGGAGCCTGCAAGAGGAGCCTGCCAAGAGGGAGCCTACGGGAATGCGAAGCCTGCTGTTAGCCAGTTTGCCGTCGATCCTGGCAATGTCGTTTGCCGGCAGTGCCGAGGCCTCGGACAAGACCGTCGTCACCCTGGGCACGGCCACGCCCGGCGGCGGCTTTCCGGTCTATGGCGAGGCGCTGGCCCTCAGCGTCAACGAGACCGACCCCAGCCTGGAGGTGCGGCCGACCAATACCGCCGGCAGCTTCGAGAACATTCCGCTGCTGGAGGCCGGCACGCTCGACATCGGCTTGGTGCAGGGCGAGGCGGCGCTGGAGGCGCTCAACGGCATCGGACGGCCGCAGGCCAACCTGCGCGTCATCTTTGCCATGTACGCCACGCCCGGCATGTTCATGGTGCGCGCCGACAGTCCCTATCACACGATCGACGACCTCAAGGGCAAGCCGGTGGTGTTCGGGGCCAAGGGTTCCGGACTTCCGATCCTGGCGCGCTATGTGCTCGATGGTTTGGGTTTGGACCGGGACCGCGACTTCGAGGCGATCCTGCTGGAGCGCGCCGGCGATGGGCCGCAACTGGTGAGCGCCGGCAAGGCGGCGGCCCTGTGGGGTGGTGGCAGCGCCTGGCCGGGGTTCACCGCGCTCGCCAAGGCTGCCGACGGCGGGCGCTTCATCGTACCCGACGCCGAGGGCATCCGGCGGATTCGCGCCAAGCATTCGTTCCTCGAGACCTTGACCGTGCCGGCGGGCTCGTTTCCGGGCCAGCCGACAGCGATGGTTTCCGTCGGCTCCTGGAGCTTCATCCTGTCGCGACCAACGCTGCCCGATGCCCTCGCCTATCGGCTGACGCGCGCCCTCAACCAAAGCGAGGCCCGGTTGGCGGCGCGCCTGCCACAGGCACGCGAGACGACGGCGGCCAACACGGTCGCCTCGGCGCGCCGCGAGCTATTGCATCCGGGCACGCTCAAATATCTGGAAGAGCTGGGGCTCGTGCGCTGAGCCCTGGCCGGCGCCGACATCAGCGGCCGCCTAGGCGGGCGGCCTCCTGCGGTGGCGGCAGTTGCGCGCGCTCGCGGGCAAGCCTGGCTTCGCGCCGGGTGATGTAGAGCGCGGAGGCGAAAATGATCAAGGCGCCGAGCCAGGTATAAAGATCGATGCTTTCGCCGAAGGCAAGGTAGGTCATCGCTACCGTGAACGGCAATTTCGAGAACTCGAAGGTCATCCCCAAGGAGGCGTCGGTGGCGGCGTAGCCCCGCACCACCGAGATATGCCCGAGCACGGCGCACACCCCCATCCCGAACAGCGCCGGCAATACCGCGAGCGTCGGCCAGCTCCACACGAACAGCGCCGGGACCAGCGACAGTGGCGTCATCATGACGTTGGTCAAAAACACGATCTTGTCGGGATCGTCGTGGGCGGTGAGCTGCTTGACCAGGACCACCGTCAGACCGGCGGCCAGAGCCGAAAAGATGGCCAGCGCCTGCCCGAGGCCGATGTCGGAGCCGATCGGACGCAGAATAATGAGGGCGCCGAGGAAGCCGACGCCGAGCGCGGTCCAGCGACGCACGCGCACCACCTCACCCAGCAGGAACACCGCACCCAAGGTGCCAAACAGCGGAGCAAGAAAGCTGATCGCCGTGACCTCGCCGATTGGAATGACAAAGATGGCGTAAAACCAGGTCTGCATCGACAACAACGATACCAGCACGCGCAGGGTATAGAGGTTGAACTGGTCGGAATAGAACAGTCGCCGTCCGCGATAGACGAGGAGTGGCAGCAGCATCAGACAGGCGAAGATGTTGCGCAGGAACACGACCTCGAACGGGTGCAGTCCCGCGTTCATGGCCATGCGCGAGAACATGGCAAGGCCGGCAAACAGCGCCATGGCGAGCGTGATCCACACCACCCCGGCGACGGGATCATTGCCGCGCGTGGGCTGGCTGCGCAGGGTGAAGCGCAATGCTGGCATGGCTCTTAAATTCCCCCGCCCGGTCTCGAGAGCGCCTCCCGGCCGTGCATCGCGGCCGGCTCTGAGCTCTAACCCCGCATCATGCGCGGGCAGCGCGTTGATTGCCAAGCCCGCTCGCTGAACGGCGCGGTGCCGCCTCAGTCGGCCACCACCTCGGCTTGAAGATCATAGGCATCACTGCCGACGACGCGTGCCGACACGATGGCGCCCGGTGCCAGTCCCTGAGCTCGTTTCAGAAAGACTGCGCCATCAATGTCGGGTGCATCCCAGTGTGAGCGGCCGACCGCACCCTCCGCGTCGAGCTTGTCGATGATGACAGCGATGCGACGGCCGACCCTGGCGGCGTTGAGCTCGCGACTGACCTGTTGCTGCACCGCCATCAAGCGGTGCCAGCGCTCCTCCTTCACCTCCTCGGCAACCGCTCCCGGCAGCGCGTTGGCGGCGGCGCCGTCGACCGCCTCGTATTTGAAGCAGCCCACGCGCGCCAGTTTCGCCTCCTTGAGCCAGGCGAGCAGCACCTGAAAGTCCTGCTCGCTCTCGCCCGGAAAACCGACGATGAAGGTGGAGCGCACGGCCAGGTCGGGACAGATCTGGCGCCAGCGGGCGAGGCGCTCGAGGGTTTTTTCCTGGTGCGCCGGCCGGCGCATGGCCTTGAGTACCGCCGGGGCAGAATGCTGGAAGGGAATGTCGAGGTAGGGGAGAACCCTGCCCGCCGCCATCAGCGGCAGCACGGCATCGACGTGCGGATAGGGGTAGACATAGTGTAGCCGGATCCAGGCGCCCAGCGAACCCAGCGCCCGGGCAAGATCGATAAAACGCGCCGGCAGCGGCTGTCCCTGCCAGGTGCTGGGCGCGTACTTGAGGTCGAGGCCGTAGGCGGAGGTGTCCTGACTGATCACCAGCAATTCCTTGACCCCGGCCGCCACCAATCGTTCGGCCTCGTGCATGACCTGCGCGGCGGGGCGGCTGACGAGCCGGCCGCGCAGCTCGGGAATGATGCAGAACGAGCAGCGGTTGTTGCAGCCCTCGGAGATCTTCAGATAGGCATAATGCCGCGGCGTCAGGTGCAATCCCTCCGGCGGCACCAGATCGAGGAAGGGATCGTGCAAAGGCGGCACCGCCTGGTGCACGGCCTCCACCACGGCTTCGTATTGGTGCGGACCGGTGACAGCGAGCACGCCCGGATGGGCGGCAAGGATGCGATCCCGTTCGACGCCGAAACAGCCGGTGACGACGACGCGCCCGTTGTTGGCCATGGCCTCGCCGATGGCATCGAGGCTTTCCGCCTTGGCCGAATTGAGAAAGCCGCAGGTATTGACCACCACTACGTCGGCCCCGGCGTAGTCGGGCGACAACTGGTAACCCTCGGCCCGCAGCCGCGTGATGATGCGCTCGCTGTCGACCATCGCCTTCGGGCAGCCGAGCGAAACGAGACCGACGCGCGGCGCCGGCCGCTGGCGGGCCTGCGCCTTGCGCCCGGCCTTCCGGCAGGAGCCCTTGGCGCCGGCGGCGCCGGTTCGCTCTTTGGCAGCTCGTGGCATGGCGCGGGCTTGTAGCGCCCGCTGCAAGGGAAGGCAAATCCCTGTTTTGCGGCGGGCAGGGCGCGACAACCCGACCCCAACCGGCGCCGCCAGTGGCGCGCAGGTGCGCCAGCCGGCCGCCCGTGCTTCGCTTTTGACACGATCACATGCTTTGCTGCCCTAGGTCCGTTCGAGCCGAGGGAGATTTGGCCATGCCGCGCGCACTCGCTATCGTCGTCCTCCTGCTGGCTCAATCGGCCATCACCGGCGAGGCACAGGCGCAAGCCCGCGTCGAGGTCGGCATCCTGACCTGCACGGCGCGCGCCAGTACCGGCTACATCGTCACATCGACCAAGTACCTGCGTTGCCGCTTCGTGCGCTCCGGGCGCGATGAGTTCTATCGGGGTTCGATTGCCAAATTCGGCCTCGATCTCGGCAGCACGCAGCACACGACCATGACCTGGGCGGTGCTGGCACCCACCACCAATCTGCCGCGGCGGTCGCTCAGCGGCGATTATGGCGGGGTCGGTGCGGAGGCGACCGCGGGCTACGGTGTCGGCGCCAACGCCCTGATTGGCGGGTCAAGCCGCGGCATCATCCTGCAGCCGTTGAGCGTTGAGGTGCAGACCGGCTTCAATCTCGCGGCCGGCGTGACCGCACTGGCGCTGCGCGCCGACTAAGTTGGCGCCAACGGTGCTCACACCGAGACGGTGGTGACGGCGGCCGGGCAACGCGCTCCGGGGCACGCGATGGGGCAGCCGGGAGAGCCACCGCGTGCACCCGAAAGGGGGCGCGCGGTTAGTCGAAAAAGCGCCGCTCGTGACGGTGCCACCAGCCGCAGCGCGGTCCCTCGCAATGCCAGGCCCAGTAGTTGCCGCGCGGCCGCACCGGCCGGCAGCTGGTGCGGCGCTCGCCGCGCATGTAGTGCCAGCCGCGGTCGTCGCGGATGCACACGAATGTGGCGACTTTGGTGATCAGGGACTGTGCGTCGGGCGCTTGTCCACCGCCGATGGGTGCGGCACTCGAAGGGCCTGCCAACAGCGTCGCGGCGCCAAGCAGGACGGCACTGGCCAGAAGCGATTTCATAGTGTGCTCCAATCGTTGTTGCTGTGCCCCCGTAAGGGTCGCCTGAAAACGCCAGGTGCTGGCGTTCGTTCCGGCGGCGGCCGCCCGCGACCTGCGATCGGCCGCGATAGTTGCGGACAAACAACAACTTGCCCCGCGCCAAAATTTTTTGCGAGCGCTTCGGCTCACATGCGTTTCGCCGTCTCGCGCAGCACAAACTTCTGGATCTTGCCGGTGCTGGTCTTGGGAATTTCCGCAAACACGATGAAGCGCGGACACTTGTAGGCGGCAAGGCCGGCGCGGCAGTGTGCGGCGATTTCCTGCTCGGACGCCGTCATGCCGGGCTTCAATTCGATGAAGGCCGCCGGCGTCTCACCCCACTTTTCATCGGGCTTGGCGACCACCGCACAGGCGGCCACCGCCGGGTGCTTGTAGAGCACCTCCTCGACTTCGATCGATGAGATATTCTCACCGCCGGAGATAATGATGTCCTTGGAGCGGTCCTTGAGCTGAATGTAGCCGTCGGGATGGACGACACCGAGGTCGCCGGAATGGAACCAGCCGTCGGCAAAGGCGGCAGCCGTCGCCGCCGGGTTCTTAAGGTAGCCCTTCATGACGATGTTGCCACGGAACATGACCTCGCCCAGGGTCTGGCCGTCGGCCGGCACCGGCGCCATGGTCGCGGGGGTGAGCACTGTCAGATCCTCAAGCGCGGTATAGCGCACGCCCTGTCGCGCCTTCAGCGCCGCCTGCTCGCCAGCCGGTAGCTTAGTCCACGACTGGTGCCATTCGTTGACCACGGCCGGCCCGTACACCTCGGTCAGGCCGTAGACGTGGGTGACGTTGAAGCCCGCCTGCGCCATCGCCGCCAGCACGGTTTCGGGCGGTGGCGCCGCCGCGGTCACGAACTCCACCTGGTGCGGCAGCGGCCGCCGCTCGTCGGGCTGAGCGTTGAGCAAGGTCGACATCACAACCGGGGCGCCGCACAGGTGCGTGACGCGGTGCTCGGCAATGGCGGCAAACATCGCCTGGGCCCGCACCCAGCGCAGGCACACATGCGTGCCGGCGACCAGCGACAGGGTCCAGGGGAAACACCAGCCGTTGCAGTGGAACATCGGCAGCGTCCACAGATACACGGGATGGCGCCCCATGCCGGTGGCCAGCGTGTTGGCGTAGCACATCAGCGCCGCACCGCGATGGCTGTAGACCACGCCCTTGGGGTTGCCCGTGGTCCCGGAGGTGTAGTTGAGCGTGATCGCGTCCCATTCATCATCGGGCATGCGCCAGTCGAAGGCGGGATCGCCGCCGGCAATGAAGTCCTCGTACTCGATGGCGGACAGGCGCTCGGCGGTCTGCGGGAATTGGCGGTCGTCATAGTCGATGACGAGCGGCCTGACCTTGGCTTGGGCCAGGGCCACGCGCATCGCCGGCGCAAACTCGCGGTCGCAGATCACGACCTTGGCATCGGCATGGTCGAGCTGGAAGGCGATGACGGCAGCGTCGAGCCGCGTGTTCATGGCGTTGAGGACCGCGCCGAGCATCGGCACCCCATAGTGGGCCTCAAGCATGGGTGGGGTATTGGCGAGCATCACCGACACGGTATCGCCGGCGCCAATGCCGGCGGCGGCCAGCGCCGATGCCAGACGACGGCTGCGGCGGTAGAGCTCGGCGTAGCTGTGGTGCTCGCTGCCGTGGATCACGGCCGGATGCTCGGGGTAGACGGCGGCTGCGCGCGCCAGGAACGACAGCGGCGAAAGGGGCTGGAAGTTGGCGGCGCACTTGTCGAGGTGTTGGCGATAGGGATTGGCGGACATGAGACGAAAAACCTCCAAGCCGAGACGGTCAAGGTGCCATACCGCCGGGCGCAAACTAGTGGACCGACCGGCCGCCACACAACGCCGATAAGGCGAGCACCCGGCGGTGCCATCGATCTCGAATTGTGCTCGACTAAGAGCAATCAAGTAAATTCATTTGCTCACCCCCGCAAACCTGTGGAAAACTGCGACGCTGACCGGGCGTTGGGGGCGATGGCCTGGGTCAGTCTGCGGCAAATCGACCGGCGGAACGGGAGAGCGCGGAATGGGGGAAGCAGCTGAGGTCGCCGGCCGCAGAGGTCGGCGTCAAGGTCTCATAGAGCGTCTGGCGGAACTCGAAACGGGGTTGCCTTCGGCCCGGGCGGGATTGGGGGCTCTCGCCACGGTCAGCGGGTTGGGACGGTTTTTTGCGCTCGGCCTCGTCGCCGGGCTGCTGGTCGGTGGGGCGGGGTATGGTGCGCTGTTGGCGACCGCCGCAACCTCGAGCGCGCTGCATGATGGTCCGGCGTTGCCGCACCTGGAACGCGCCGGCGTCGAACCGGCGCCGCCGAGCCTCGATCTGGCGGTCGCACGCACCGGGCACTGGAGCCGCGTGCCGCTGCTCGTGACCGGGCTCGCCAAGCCCGGTGAGGCCTACATCATCCTGCGCAACTTGCCCGAGGCGGCATGGTTTTCGCACGGCGAGCGCCGCGATGAACATACCTGGGCATTGCCGACCGCCGATCTCGACGAGTTACAGCTGACCTTGCGCGATGCGGTACCCGAAGCCTTCACGGTCGGCATCGAGGTGGTCGATGGCAACGCGGCGGTCGTGGCCGAGACCACGGCGCAGGTGCACCTCTTCGGTGCTCCCGCCATCGCCGACGCGGCCCCTGCTGCGGTCGCAGACCCCCTGGCAAAACCCGAGCGGGTGGCCGTGGCAGCCCGACCCAAGACGGAGATCGCCCAGCACGATTGGCGGACGGGCACCTTGACGCGGCAGTTCGTGGCGCGCGAAGCCTTGCCGAAAGCCCCGCTCGCCGCGGCGCCGCCGGATCCGGCCAAGAGCGGGGCCGGCCCGGCCCCCCCACCGCTGCCGCGGCCGGACGGCATGAGCGCGCTGGGCGCGATCTCCCACGAGCCCACGACCGGACGCTGGCTGTGGTGGAAGCTACCCTCGCCGCTGCAGTTGGCCTTCACCCCCAGGAGCGAACCAGGGCGCTAGCGCCGTGCCTGCCAGCGCCGCCGCGTTGGCGGGGCGGCGCCCTCCCCCTGGGGTTCAGCGCCAGGTTTAGGCGACGTGAGGCGGATGTCGGAGCCGCGCGCAACACCATCAAAACCCGTCGTCCGGTCCCCACCACCGGAGGTGGTGGAGATTGGGGCTACGCGTGCCAAAGCGGCGTGCTCCGGCAGCCCAATATCCCCTGCGCAAGCCGGTCCGTGCCGGCGACTCAGGTCCAGGCGCCGCCGTGCGGGGTCGTTTTCGCCTCGGTTTGGGCCTCCCCTACCCAACGGGCAAGATTTTAAGTCCACTTTGGTCTGATAA
>DATFXD010000190.1:0-58493 GCA_035258605.1 Hyphomicrobiaceae bacterium
GTCCATCGCAATTTCGGCTCACGCGCGGCCTTGGTCTCGTCGAGACGTCGGCGCGGGGCAAGGCGCGGCGCCTCCAGAAAGCGATTGCGGTCGCCGCCCTTGGCAGCGAGCGCCAAGCCGCGCAGGCTGGCAATGAAGCGATCGAGGCTCAGCTTTGATTCCGACTCGGTCGGTTCGATCAGCATGGCGCCATGCACGACCAGCGGGAAGTAGACGGTCATCGGATGATAGCCCTCGTCGATCAGGGCCTTGGCGAAATCGAGGGTGCTGATGCCGGTGCCCTCGAGCCACTGATCGTCGAACAGAACCTCGTGCATGCACAAGGTTTCGCCGAACGGCAGCGACATCAGATCGCGCAGCGAGCTGCGCAGGTAATTGGCATTGAGCACGGCGTCCTCCGACGCCTGGCGCAGGCCGTCGGCACCGTGGCTCAGCATGTAGGCCAGCGCCCGCACGTACATCCCCATCTGGCCGTGAAACGCGCACATGCGCCCGAGCGGCGTCGCTGCCGGCGTCTCGGCCGCTTCGGCCGCGCCCCCGCTCAGTGTGGTTCGTGACAGCGCCAGTCCCGGCATGGTCGGCAGCGATGCAACCAATTGCGGGGCGCCGGGCGCGTGTTCGACGTAGCCGATGCCGCGGCCATCGATGACCGTAAAGGGCAGGGGCACAAAGCCGGCCAACGCCGCCGACAAGGCCACCGGCCCGGCACCGGGGCCGCCGCCGCCGTGCGGGGTCGAAAACGTCTTGTGCAGATTGATGTGCATGGCATCGACGCCGATGTCGCCCGGACGCACCTTGCCGACGATGGCGTTGAAGTTGGCCCCGTCGGCGTAGAAGTAGGCGCCGACGGCGTGCACCGCCTCGGCGATCGCCACCACGTCGCGCTCGAACAGCCCGCAGGTATTGGGATTGGTCAGCATGATGGCGGCGACGTCGGTTGACAGGTGCTTCTTGACCTCCTCGGCATCGACCGTGCCGTCGGCGCGCGCCGGCACCGAAAGCACGCGATAGCCGAGCAGCGCCGCCGTTGCCGGATTGGTGCCGTGTGCCGATTGCGGCACCAGCACCAGCGAGCGTTGTTCGCCGCGCGCTGCCAGCGCCGCCTTGATTGCCATCATGCCGCACAGCTCACCGTGGGCGCCGGCCTTGGGCGTCATGGCAATGGCCGGCATGCCGGTCAGCTCGCGCAACCAGGCTGCCAGCTCGGCGATCAACTGGATGGCACCCGGCACCGTCGACAGCGGCTGCAGGGGGTGGATGTCGCCGAAGCCAGGCAGTCGAGCCATGCGCTCGTTGAGCCGCGGGTTGTGCTTCATCGTGCAGGAACCGAGCGGAAAAATGCCGGTATCGATACCGTAGTTCTTCTGGCTGAGCCGCACGTAGTGGCGCATCGCTTCCGGCTCGCTGAGCCCGGGCAGGCCCAGGGGCTCGCGCCTGGCGAGCGTGCCGAGACGTGCGGTGAAGGCGGCGGGCTCCTCGATGTCGACACCCGTGGTATCGGTGCGGCCGATCTCGAAGATCAGCCCCTCTTCCACCGCCAGCCCGCGGTTGCCGCTGAAGCTGTCGCCAGCGCCGGCCACGGTGTCGGCGGCCGCCGGCCGGCTCTGACGGTTGGATGTCGACATTACAGCACCTCCCGCAGCGCCTTGGCGTAGGCCGCACGATCCTCGTCGGTATTGACTTCAGTGGCCGCCACCACGATCAGCGGCTCGAGCTCGGGCCGGTCCGGTTCGAGCCGCGATACCGGCACGCCGCCGAGCACGCCTTTGCCGGCCAGCCGCTCGATCACCTCCGTCGCCCGGCCCGGGACCCGGATGGTGAACTCATTGAAAAAGGTCTGGTTGAGGACCTCGACCCCGGGCACGGCAGCCAGCATGTCGGCTAACGCCACGGCGTTGGCGTGGTTGCGACGGGCGAGCCGTGCCAGCCCGGCCGTGCCCAACAGCGACAAGTGAATGGTGAATGCCAGCACGCATAGGCCGGAGTTGGTGCAGATGTTGGAGGTCGCCTTTTCGCGGCGGATGTGCTGCTCGCGCGTCGAAAGCGTCAATACGAAGCCGCGGCGGCCCTCCTTGTCGACGGTCTCGCCGCACAATCGTCCCGGCATCTGACGCAGATATTTTTGCCGGCTTGCAAACAATCCGACGTACGGTCCGCCGAACGACAAGGCGTTACCGAGCGACTGGCCCTCGCCCACCACGATGTCGGCACCCATGGCTCCGGGCGGTTCGACGGCACCGAGCGACACCACCTCGGTGACGACGGCAACCAGGAGCGCACCCACCGCATGCACCCGATCGGCAAGCGCGCTCAAATCGTGAAGATGGCCGTAAAAATCCGGCGTCTGCACCACCACGCACGACAAGCTGTCATCGAGGTAGCGGGCGAGATCCTGCTTGCCGTCGGGCGCCGGCGCCAGGGCGACGCAGGCATCGCCGGCCAACCGCGATATCGTCTCGATGCTGGCGCGGTAGTGGGGGTTGAGATTGCCGGCGAGCAGGGCGCGACGCCGCTTGGTCAGTCGATGCGCCATCAGCACCGCCTCTGCGGCCGCCGTCGAGCCATCGTACATGGAGGCATTGGCCACCTCCATGCCGGTCAGCAGGCTGACCTGGGTCTGGAACTCGAACAGATATTGCAGGGTGCCTTGGGCAATCTCGGGTTGGTAGGGCGTGTAGGAGGTCAGGAATTCCGAGCGCTGGATCAGGTGGTCGACGCTGGCCGGCACGTGGTGCTTGTAGGCGCCGGCGCCGACAAAGAACGGAACCGACCCCGCCGGCGTGTTGGTTGCGGCCAGCCGACCCATGACGCGCTCGACTTCGAGTTCGCCCTTGGCCCTGGGCAGGTCGAGCAGGCCCTGCGTGAGCTTGCCGGCCGGCACGCCGGCGAACAAGGCATCGATGTCGGCGACGCCGACCTTGGCCAGCATGGCCTGGCGATCGGCCTTTGTCAGCGGCAGATAGCGCATGATGGTGTTCCTGTCAGGGTGAAGCCGGTACGGCCTCGATGGCGACCTCGGTCAGCACCGAGTTGGCGATGTAGCATTCCTCGTGCGCGTGATGATGCAGTTGGTCGAGCTCGGCGGCGCTCGGCTGCCGCCCTCCGGCAAATACGATCCTGGGCCGCAAGGCAACGTTGGCCACGTAGAGCTTGCCGCGCTGGTTTTTGCGCATGATGCCGACCGCTTGGTCGCGATAGGAATCGACCACAAACCCTTGCTTGGCCGCCAGGAACAGAAAGGTCAGCATGTGGCAGCTCGACAGCGCGGCCACCAGCGCCTCTTCTGGATCGACGGCGGCGGCCTCGGAGTAGGGCAGCCGCACCGATAGCGGCGAGGACGAGGCCGGCACCGTGATGCCGCCGTCAAACGACCACTGATGCGCACGGCTGAACTTGAGATCGGTGAAGGTCTCGGCAGCGCCGCGTGTCCAGGCAATGGTTGCGGTATATTCGTGTGCCACGATCGTGTCTCCGATGCTATGAGGTCGCCTTGACGAACTCCTGGTAGGCGGCAAGGTCCATCAGCTGATCGAGCTCGGCCGGATTGCTGAGTTTGACCTTGAAGAACCAGGCCTTGCCCTGCGCGTCCTCGTTGATGAGCGCCGGCGCGGCGGCGATCTCGGCGTTGGCCTCGATCACCTCGCCGGAAACCGGCGCGAACACATCGCTCGCTGCCTTGACGCTCTCGACCACAGCCACCGCGTCACCCTGTTTGGCCTGCCGCCCCGCCTCGGGTACCTCGACGAACACGATATCGCCGAGCTGCTGTTGGGCGTGGTCGGTGATGCCCACGGTGCCGACACCGTCCTCGACACGGATCCATTCGTGATCCTTGGTGTAGCGCTCGGTTGCCATCGGGTTCCTCGCTGACTTTGAGACTGGCTTAGCGTGCGTAGCGGTGCGGCACGAACGGGAGCGGTACAACGGCGGCGCCGAGCGCCTTGCCGCGCACCAACAGCGCAACGGCCGTCCCGGCGCTGGCGGCCGGCGCCGAAACGTAGCCCATGGCGATTGGGGCGTTGATGCTGGGCCCAAAGCCGCCGGAGGTGACGGTGCCAAGCCGCGCGCCGGCCGGCGCCAGGATCTCGGTGCCCTCGCGCGCGGGCGCGCGCCCGTCGGGCCTGATGCCGACGCGGCGGCGCTCGCTGCCGTTGGCGAGCTCATGCTTGATGCGCGCCGCCCCCGGGAACCCGCCTTCGGCGCGGCGCCGCTTCGGGATCGACCAGGCGAGCCCTGCCTCGATGGGGCTCGTGGTGTCGTCGATATCATGGCCGTAGAGACAGAGACCGGCTTCGAGCCGCAAGGAATCGCGGGCACCGAGGCCGACCGGCTCGACCCCCTCTTGCGCCAACAGCAGGCGGGCGAGATCGCTGGCCGAGGCCGCCGCGACGGAGATCTCAAAGCCGTCCTCGCCGGTGTAGCCCGAGCGCGAGATATGGGCTTTAAAGCCGCCAATGCTGACCTCGGCCGCGGTCATGAAGGCAAGGCCGGCCGCGGTCGGCGACAGCTCGAGCATCACCCGGCGCGCCGCCGGACCCTGCAGCGCCAGTAGCGCCCGCTCGCGGGCGGGCTCGAGCCGGACGCCCGCCGGCAGGCGTTGCGTGAGGTGGGCGTAGTCGACGGCCGTGCGCGCGGCATTAACCACCAGCAACAGGCGGCCGTCATCGGCGGCATCGGCCGGTCGCGTGACCATCAGGTCATCGACGATGCCGCCCTCATCGTTGAGCAGTTGCGTGTAGCGCTGCTGGCCGCGGGCGAGATGGCCAATATCGGCCGGCACCAGCGCCTCCAGCGCCAGCGCGGTGGTGGCGTGATCGGGACCGACGAGCCAGGCCTGGCCCATGTGCGATACGTCGAACAGGCCGGCCTTGGCCCGGGTGTGCAGGTGCTCCTTGAGAATGCCGAGGCGATAGTTGACCGGCATGGCATAGCCGGCAAAGGCCACCAGTTTGGCACCGAGGTTAAGGTTGAGTTCGTGCAGCGGCGTGCGTTTGAGCGGCAGGTCGGCGGCGGCTTCGGCGCTCATGTTCGCTCCGGTCCCAAGGCTTGGCCCTCGCGCGGACCTCCGCACGAATGCAAGCCCCCTCTGTCACGGGACCTGAGAGATTCCGGCGACGCGCCGCCATTACCCCTTCGGTGAGCCGGCCCAGCGGTCGGCTGCTTTCCAGAGCGCCATCAACCTGCGGTCCTTTTGCCTGAGAGGTTCCGGGGCGGTTGCTCCTTCGGCGCCCCACCCCGAGTGCAACAGCGCTCGGGCAGGGTCTCTTCCGCAGGCGTCGATTGGCTGCGGCGATGATACGCGCCTCGGGTGAGGAGTCAACGCGGCGCCGCGCCCCGGCCGCTATCCCCTTATTCGAGGGCGTGGGTGATGATCACGTCATGCCGGGGCTGCAAGCAATAGACGGCAACGCCAATGAGGGCGGCGATCAGGAGGACGAGCGCAAACGCTCTGGCGCGAGGGGACATCGCTGTCTCCATATGATCGGGTCGGTGAACATTGGCTCTGGCAATAGCCGCCACCCTAGGCCCACGGCGACGGCCGCGGCTGTGCTCTAGGGCACAGGCGGCGGCATGCTCACGCCAATAGCCCGCGCGTAAGCGCTGAGGTCACCAAGGTCGGCCGCCTCAGCCGGCGCCCGGCGTGTTGCGATCGAAAGCAACGTAGACCTCGTATTCGGCCGGCCGCGAGCCCTCGGGAACGTTGAACGTCAGCGAGCGAACCACCGAGAAGTAGCCGATCGGCTTGTCGAGGGTCACCGGCACCTCGATCCTGACCTTGTCGGTGACGACCTTTTCGCGCTTGGCATCGCTGACGAAGACGGTGAGTGGCAGCGACACGGTGCCGGTCTTACCCTTCGGACCCAGCAAGATGCGGCCCGAGAAGCCGAGCTTGACGCTGACGCGACCCGGCTCGATCTGGCATTCGCGCGCCGTCTTGGTGATCTCGCCGCGATGCATGACGGCCAGACCATCGCCGATCCGGCCCTGCTCGTAGATGGTCACGTAGCCTTCGCGCGACCAAACCTGAAACCGCGGGCAGCCGTAGGCCACGTCGAAGCCGGCGCCCGAACCGGGACCGTCGGTCTTCGCCGCCGCCAGCATCTGGTCCTCGCTGATCGAGCCGACGTCGGTCACGGTCTTGCTCTGGCCGAACAAGCCGCCGCCGATCCCCGAGGTGAGCGATGACATGCCACAACCGCTCAGGAGGCAGACCAGCGCCGCTGCGACGACGCCGCGGGCCAGCCCAGCCAGTGGTGCAAATGCCGATTGCGTCACGTCGCCCCTGTCCGAACGCTTGCCAGGCCCCTTGCAGAGCGGCAATCCCACCCCATAATGGCTCCGATGCCCATCGGGCCCGTGTCCGGTGATTCGAAGTCTATCATTCGGGCAAGCCGAGGGCCATTGAGGGCGTAAGATATCAAACGCGAACAAGGCAACGTCCTTAACCCCATGACCCACGTCGGCCCCGATCAGCGGGCGCTGCCACCCCTGACCATCCTGCTGGCGGCCCCTCGCGGCTTCTGTGCCGGCGTCGACCGCGCCATCCGCATCGTCGAACTGGCGCTGCAGAAGTTCGGTGCTCCGGTCTACGTACGCCACGAGATCGTCCACAATCGCCACGTCGTCGACGATCTCAAGGCGAAAGGCGCCGTTTTTGTGGAGGAGCTCGACGAGATTCCGGAAACGGACGCGCCTGTGATCTTTTCGGCACATGGAGTGCCGCAGCAGGTTCCGGCCGCGGCCAAGGCCCGCAACCTCATTTATATCGATGCCGTCTGCCCGCTGGTATCCAAGGTGCACATCGAGGCGCGCGCGCTCAACGGCAAAGGTTTCGAGATCGCGCTCATCGGTCACGCCGGCCACCCCGAGGTGGCCGGGACCTTGGGCCAGCTGCCGGCCGCGGCCGCGACCTTGATCGAGACCGCAGACGATGCCCGCCGCTTTCAGCCGCGCGATCCCGAGCGGCTCGCCTACATTACGCAGACCACCTTGTCGGTCGATGATACGGCGGCGATCGTCGCCATCCTGCGCCAACGCTTTCCCGGCATCGTTGGTCCCCGCAAGGAGGATATCTGCTACGCCACCACCAACCGCCAAGCCGCGGTCAAGGCGATCGCTGAGCGCTGCGATGCCTTGCTCGTGGTCGGCTCCGCCAACAGCTCCAACTCGCAGCGCCTGGTCGAGGTCGCGCGGCGGGCGGGCTGCGCCAAGGCGCGGCTGGTGGAAGACGCCCGCAGCGTGGTGTGGGGCGATTTCGAGGGTGTCAGCACGCTCGGCATCAGCGCCGGGGCCTCGGCGCCGGAGCGCGTGGTGTTCGACGTGATCGACGCGTTCCGGACCCGTTTCGAGGTCACCTTGCAAGAGATCGTGACCCGCGAGGAGCGGATCGGCTTTTCTCTGCCGCGCGAGCTGCGCGATGCAATCGATGCCTGAGGCGCGAACCGGGCTGAGGGGGCATGGCCGTCTATACCGAAGTCTCCGACGACGAACTCGAAAAGTTCATCGCCAGCTATGGGGTCGGCGCGCTGCTCTCCTTCAAAGGCATCGCCGAGGGGGTCGAAAACACCAACTATCTTATCCACACCCAATCGGGTCCCTACTTTCTCACCCTCTATGAAAAGCGGGTGGCCCCGCAGGATCTGCCGTTCTTCCTCGGCTTGATGGAGCACCTGGCCAACGCCGGCATCCGCTGTCCGACACCGGTGCGGGACAGCGACGGCAAAACCTTGCGCCAGCTTGCCGGCCGGCCGGCCGCGCTCGTCACCTTTCTCGAGGGTGTCTGGATCCGGCGACCCCAGGTGGCGCATTGCGCCGCCGTCGGCCAAGCCATGGCGCGTCTGCATCTTGCCGGCCAGAATTTTGCCTTGCGCCGCGCCAACGCCCTGGGCCTGGCCGGCTGGCATCCCCTCTACGCCGGTTTCAAGGACCATGCCGACCAGATCGCGCCCGGCCTCGCCGCCACCATCGAGCAGGAACTCGAGCACCTGGCGCGGCACTGGCCCGGTGATCTCACCCACGGCGTCATCCACGCCGACCTCTTTCCCGATAACGTGTTCTTCCTCGGCGACCAGCTCTCCGGCCTGATCGACTTTTATTTCGCCTGCAACGATGCCTTGATCTATGACGTTGCGATCGCGCTCAACGCCTGGTGCTTCGAGAGCGACCATGCCTTCAACATGACCAAGGGGCAGGCCCTGCTCAAGGGCTACCAGGGCATCCGTCAAATCGGCGCCGCGGAACGGCGGGCGCTGCCGCTGTTGGCGCGGGCGGCGGCGCTGCGCTTTCTGCTGACACGGGCGCACGACTGGTTGCACACCTCCAAGGATGCGCTGGTCAAACGCAAGGACCCGCTTGAATATCTGCGCCGGCTCAAATTCCACCGCACCATCGTATCGGCCAGCGAGTATGGCCTGGGCCCGGCGCCATGAGCAACGATCGCAAGCCGATGGTGGTGATCCACACCGACGGCGCCTGCTCGGGCAATCCCGGGCCCGGCGGCTGGGGAGCGGTGCTGGTTTCGGGCAGCCATCGCAAGGAGATTTGCGGCGGCGAGGCGCTCACCACCAACAACCGCATGGAGCTGATGGCGGCGATTTCGGCGTTGGAGGCCCTGAAGCGGCCATCGCGCGTCGCGCTCTATACCGATTCCGAATACGTCAAGAACGGGATCAGCAGCTGGATCGCCGGTTGGAAGCTGCGCGGCTGGAAGACCGCCGACCGCAAGCCGGTCAAAAACCTTGAGCTCTGGCAGCGCCTCGACCGGGCGCAAGCCGTGCACCAGGTGTCGTGGCATTGGCTGCGGGGGCACGCCGGCCACGTCGAAAACGAGGAGGCTGATCGCTTGGCGCGCCAGGGCATGGCGCCGTTCCTGGACCGGGCACGGTCGGCCGATTAAGCGGCAAGGCGGCGCCATGGCACGGCGCGCCGAGGTCGTGGCGCGGGGAACCGGATCGAATAGAGCATACTGCTGAACCGGACGCCTATGCGGCAACGGACGCTGCCGCGTTCACCTGACAGTTTGATCGACTACAGCAGCTTTCGACCTTCGACATCGCGCGCAGGCGGAAAGCGGGGGTGCATGCCGACGCGAAGGACCACCAGATAGGTCGGCGAGGAGAACAGCCGCTGGTTCGGAATGGGGGGGTCGAACGCGGTCCAACCTGCCGAAAGCTCTCCGGCCCGCGTGGCGCAACGCACGCCTCCCGGAAAGCCTTCCTCAAAAGCGCCCGCCTAGACGTCCCGATAAAGACCGCGGGCCATCGAACAACAAAGCCGCCGATAGGCCGGCGGCTTCCTCAACATCGACGTCAACGAGGACTGCGCTTGTTTATGGCGTGGTGCCACCCGTGCCGGAGCCGCTGCTGCCCACCTGATTGGTCACCGTCGTGACGGCGGCGCCGACCTGGGAGCCAGCCGTGCGCGCGGCACCAATGATGGCGACGCCAATAAGGACCGCGATCAGGCCATACTCAATGGCTGTCCCACCACCGGACTCGTCTTTCAGCAAGCGAGTAAACAAGTTCTTCATGACCACTCTCCCAGCCGTTGTTTTTGGCCTTAGCAGTTGCACATTGCGTTCACGCCTTTGCGCACCGCCGCGCGGCTGAACTTCCAAAACACTATAGCGCGGCCATTAAAGTCGAGTTAAAATATTATGGATGATTCATATTGGATAAATTAGCCTTATCTGGCTCATGTCACGAATGTTCCGCACAGGTTTGGAGACTAAATTCGAGGATATTCTGGAACTATTTGGTTAACCGCCAATTGTATTGCGCTGATCGCAACTTTGGTGTCGGCAAGGCAAATCCTCGGCACCGACTTCTTCCCACTCAAAGCCGAAGGCGCACGCCCAACCATCAACGTCTCCCTCATGGGGCGGTCGATTGCGGACCGGGTCCCAGCAAGGGCCGTCTTGCCTATAAAACTTGATCGCCCGTGCTGCCTGCCGGCGCGGCGGCAGCGCTGTCGTCAGCCTGGCGATCCTCCAACGGCGGTCCCAGCGACAAAAACCCCGAGTTGCCGTAACCCCGAGTTGCCGTCGCCGCCGACTCGGGATCCGGACAGCCTTCTCAATGCCGCCAAGCCTGTCTCGATGCTGCAGGCACGCTTTCGCGAGTTGCCAGCCGAGCCGAGCGCCAATCGTCACCACCATTGGTCAGGGCCTGAAGACGCCAGTGTCGCCAAACAATCTAGGTCGCGAGCCCGCTGCAACAGTCTCAAGCTGCAACAATTCTCAAGAAGACCAGCAACGACGGCGTCGGCATCGCGATGGTCGAGCTCACCTATGACTACTCACCTATGACTATAAGTCGCCGATCGGCGCGTGCGTCATGAACACCCCGCCTGATTTAAAGAGGCGCCACGCGGGTCCCGATCTGGCATCGACAGCGGACGTTATAGAGACCATCTCGGCGCCATGCTGCCCGCCTTGCCCGATGCCGACCGCCTCGGCCGCAGCCGATGCGGGCGGGAACCACCCCCGTCTGGCGGCACGACGCCGGCATTTTCGTGCCGCGCCGACCAGGACAATCCCCGGTTGTATTTGCCCAAGCGGGCCATTTCCACCTATGCTGACCCGGCCTGCCGTGAGCCAGCGGGGGCATGGCAAGGCTAGGGCCAGGAGGCCATGGGACGACGGTCGACGCACACCCCGCAGCAGCTGCGCGAACTGATCTTGGATGCTGCGCAGGACATCATCGAAGCACAAGGTATCGCCGGCTTGTCCGCGCGCGAGATTGCCCGGCGCATCGGCTATTCGCCGGGCACGATCTACAACATGTTTGAGAATCTCGACGATGTCGTGCTCAACGTCGAAGCGCGCGTGCTCGACGCCTTGGATCAGCGTCTTGCGGGTCTCCTGAACGATGGCGACGCCTGCACCCGGGTGACGCGGCTGGCGCTGGCCTACCTCGCCTTCACCCACGAAAAGCCGAAGCTCTGGAACCTATTGTTCGAGCATCACATGCCGGCGGGCGCGCCGCTGCCGGCCTGGTATCAGCAAAAGCTCGAAACCTTGATGAGCCGCGTCGAGGCCGCGCTCGCCCCCGAGTTTGGCCCAGGGCAGGAGAGCCATCGCGAGCGCGCCGCGCGCGTGCTGTGGGCCGGCGTGCACGGCATTACCTCGCTGTCGACCGCCGACAAACTCTCGGTGGTCACCACCGAAACCGCTAATCGACTGATCGAGGACCTGGTCGCCACCTACCTTTCCGGCCTGTCGGGAGCGGACAGGGCCACTGCCGATGGCCGCGGAGACGCCACTCCGCTCGAGGCGTGAGCCGCAGCATGGACAAGCGCGCCCCCGGCGGCGCCGGAAGGCGTCACCTCAAGGTCCGCCTGAAGACCGCCAAACAGCGCACCTCCTCCTCGCAACGCTGGCTCGAACGGCAGCTCAACGATCCCTACGTGGCGGCGGCGCGCCGCCAGGGCTACCGCTCGCGGGCCGCCTACAAGCTGATCGAGATCGACGACCGCTGCCGTGTGCTCAAGCCCGGCCGACGGGTGGTGGATCTCGGCGCCAGCCCCGGCGGCTGGAGCCAGGTCGCCGCCGAGCGGGTCGCGGCGAGCGCGGGGCGTGGCCAGGTGGTCGCCATCGACCTCCTCGCCATGGAGCCGGTCCCCGGCGTGGTGTTCCTGCAGGAGGATTTTCTGAGTGAACGGGCGCCGGATCAGCTCAAGGCGCTGCTGCGCGGTCATGGCGCCGACGTGGTGCTCTCTGACATGGCAGCGCAGGGTACCGGCCACAGCCGCACCGATCACCTGCGCATCATGGCGCTCGCCGAAGCTGCGGCCGAATTCGCCATCGAGGTGCTGGCCCCCGGCGGCGCGTTTTTGGCCAAGATGCTGCAAGGCGGCACCGAGCGCGCCTTGCTGCAGCGCCTCAAGAGCGCCTTTGCCAAGGTGCGGCACATCAAGCCACCGGCGAGCCGCGCCGAATCGGCGGAGCTCTACGTGCTGGCAACGGACTTTCGCGGCGGCTAGTGGCGCGGTCCCGCATCGGGCGCCAGCTCGCCCCCGACATGGGCTTTGCCGCCCATGCATGGAGGTCAAGCACCGGGGGGGCCGCCCCCGCGAGCGGCACCGTGGCTGCACACCAGCAGCGCCTTTTCCTGATTGGCGGCCTCTGCTAATAGGAAGCTTGGAACGATTCCAGCACAGGGCGGCGACATGGGCCGCGTGCCGGCCAAGAGAGGCCCGGCGCGCCGGTTTTCGGCCAACCTGACGCCAGGGAGAGCGAAACATGGCGCAGCCCGTCCTCGATGACACCAGCGTAGCCCTGACCTTCGACGACGTGCTGTTGGTCCCCCGCCCCTCCGACGTGCTGCCCGGTGAAACCGACGTCACCTCCCGCGTCACCCGCGAGATCTCGGTCAAGATCCCAATCCTGTCGTCGGCCATGGACACCGTCACCGAAAGCCGGCTCGCCATCGCCATGGCGCAGGCCGGTGGCATCGGCGTCGTGCACCGCAATCTCGCGCCCGAGGCGCAGGCCGAACAGGTGGCCATGGTCAAGCGCTACGTCGCCGGGATGGTGGTCAACCCTTATACCATCTCGCCCAAGGCGACCTTGGCCGATGCCTTGCACCTGATGCAGGAGCGCAAGATTTCCGGGGTGCCGGTGGTCGAGGAGGGCGGCAAGGGCAAGCTGCTCGGCATCCTGACCAACCGCGATGTGCGCTTTGCCACCAATACCCGCACCCCGGTCTCGGAGCTGATGACGCGCAAGCTGATCACCGTCAAGGAGGGGGTGAAGCGCGAGGACGCCGAGCGCCTCTTGCACCAACACCGCATCGAGAAGCTGCTGGTGGTCGACGACAATTTTCACTGCATTGGGCTGATAACCGTTAAGGATATCGAGAAGGCACTGCGCTATCCCAATGCCTGCAAGGACGAGCAGGGCCGGCTGCGCGTGGCCGCCGCCACCTCGGTCGGCGAGGAAGGCTACGAGCGCGCCGAACGGCTGATTGCGGCCGGCGTCGATCTGGTGGTCGTCGACACCGCCCACGGCCATTCGAAACGGGTGCTCGACGCGGTCACCCGCATTAAGAAACAGTCCAATCGCGTACAGGTCATTGCCGGCAACGTCGCCACCGCCGACGGCACCAAGGCGCTGATCGACGCCGGCGCCGATGCGGTCAAGGTCGGAATTGGCCCCGGATCGATCTGCACCACGCGCGTGGTGGCCGGCGTCGGCATGCCACAGCTCTCGGCCATCATGGAATCGGTCGAGGCCGCCAACAAGCTCAACGTGCCGATCATCGCCGACGGCGGCATCAAGTTCTCCGGCGACATCGTCAAGGCGCTGGCGGCCGGCGCCGACTGCGTCATGGTCGGCGCACTGCTCGCCGGCACCGACGAGGCACCCGGCGAGACCTACCTCTACCAGGGCCGCACCTATAAGGCCTATCGCGGCATGGGGTCGGTCGGGGCGATGGCGCGGGGCAGCGCCGACCGCTACTTCCAACAGGAGGTCAAGGACATGCTGAAGCTGGTGCCGGAGGGCATCGAAGGCCAGGTACCCTACAAGGGGCCGGTCGACGGCGTGCTGCACCAGCTGGTCGGGGGGCTGCGCGCCGGCATGGGCTACGTCGGCGCCGCCAACCTCGCAGGCCTGCGCGAACGTGCCCGCTTCGTGCGCATCTCCCCCGCCGGCGCCAGCGAAAGCCACACCCACGGCGTCGCCATGACGCGGGAAGCGCCCAATTACACTCGCGGCGTTTAGGGCTCGGCTCGGCGTCGACGGGCATCGTTGTCTTCGCCACGGGAGCGGGCATGCAGTTCCTCGCCATGTTGGAACCAGCTGCGACCGGCAGGCTCGCCTAGGCGCATGCGACCCGGGGCGCAGATCAGGGCCGCCGTCGAGATCCTCGAGGAGGTTCTGACGCGGCACCGTCCGGCCGCGACCAGCCTTGCCGACTGGGGCAAGGCGCACCGCTTCGCCGGATCCGGCGACCGAGCCGCGATCGGCAACCTGGTCTATGACGTGTTGCGCTGCCGCCGCTCGCTGGCGGCGCGCATGGGCAGCGACACACCTCGGGCGCTGGCCTTGGCCGCGGCCGCCAAGGCCCTGGCGCTGTCGCCCGCGGCGGTGATCGCCAGCGCCGACGGCTCGGCCTATGCGTTAGCGCCGTTGAGCGAGGCCGAGCGGGCCGGCGTCGATGGCCCGCCGCTGGCCAACGCGCCGGCCGGCGTCAGCGGTGACATTCCCGACTGGCTCGAGGCCTCCTTCGCGCGCGCCTTCGGGGCCGATGCCGCCGCCGAGGGAGCGGCGCTGGCGGCGCGCGCCCCCGTCGATCTGCGCGTCAACACGCTCAAGGCCGAGCGCGAGAAAGTGCTCCGCGGCCTCGCCCGCTTCGCCGCTGCGGCGACCCGCTATTCGCCGGTGGGCGTGCGGCTCGCCGCCCGCGACGGCCCGCACCGCCAACCCAATGTCGAAGCCGAAGTCGGCCACGGACGCGGCTGGTATGAGGTGCAGGACGAGGGTTCGCAGCTGGCTGCGCTGTTGGCGGCTGCCGGGCCGCGCCAGCAGGTGCTCGATATATGTGCAGGCGCCGGCGGCAAGACCTTGGCGTTCGCTGCCGCCATGCGCAACACGGGCCAAGTCTACGCCTACGACGAGGATGCACAGCGGTTGCGCCCGATCGTGGAGCGGCTGAAGCGCGCGGGCGTGCGCAACGCGCAGGTGCTGGCGGCCGGCGACCGGGCGGCGCTTGCCGCCCTCGCTCAACGCTTTGACCTGGTGTTTATCGACGCCCCCTGCAGCGGCAGCGGCGCCTGGCGGCGGCGCCCCGATGCCAAGTGGCGACTGAAGCCGGCCAGCCTCGTGCAGCGCCAGGCCGAGCAGAAAGCTCTGCTGCAGGCCGCCGCGGCCCACGTCAAGCCCGGCGGCCGGCTGGTCTATGTCACCTGCTCGGTGCTGCCCGAGGAGAATGGCGACCAGATCGCCGCCTTCTTGCGCGACCACGCCGGTTTCGCGTGCGCGCCGTGGGCGCACGCCTGGGCGACGGCGGTCGGCGGCGATCCGCCCAACTCGGCCGACGGCAGCGAGGCGACCTTGCTCCTGACCCCGGCGCGACACGCAACCGACGGCTTCTTCATCGCCAGCCTGGTGCGCAAGGATTGAGCGTTGTTGCCTCCGACCGGGCACGATAAAAAGTGCTTGCATCCGGGATCGATCGTCCACAGATAAAAGTTTGACAGCGGGTTGCGAGGGACTAATACGTTCGCGTTTTGCTGAGGCCGTTGCGGGTCTCGTCTCAATCGGCAGCGGGTCGCGTCGGGGACCTCCCCCCGAGCGAGCGCAAGCTGCGGCACGGAGGAGGACACTTGTCCACCATGGTAATGCCGTCGAAGGCGAAGCGACCCCGACGTCCTTCCGCCCGTTCGTGTCTCGGCCCGGTTGCCGACCTCGAGGCGCACCTGCCCGAAGAGTGGTGGCGCAAACTCTTCAATGCCCTTTATGTGAAGACCGACGGCGACGTCGTCGAAAACCTGGAGAACACCCGTCGCGAGGTGGACTTCATCGTCTCCGCCGCCGCCATCCAACCCTATAGCCACATCCTCGACCTGTGCTGCGGCCAGGGTCGCCATTGCCTGGAGTTGGCGCGGCGCGGCTTCAAGCACGTCATGGGGCTCGACCGTTCGCGCTATCTGGTGCGGCTGGCCAAGAAGCGCGCCCAGGGCGAGGGTCTGCAGGTGCTGTTCAAGGAGGGGGATGCGCGCAATCCGCGGCTGCCCGAGAACAGCATGGACTGCGTTGCCATCATGGGCAACTCGTTCGGCTACTTCTCCAACAAGCAGGATGACGAGAAGGTGCTGACGGCGGTCGGCAAGATCCTGCGGCCGAGCGGGCAGATCGTCTTGGACATTACCGACGGCAGCCACATGCACGACAACTTCGACCGCCGGTCGTGGGAGTGGATCGACGAGCACCATTTCGTCTGCCGCGAGCGCTCGATTAGCCAGGACGGGGAACGCCTGATCTCGCGCGAGGTTATCGTCCACGACGAGATGGGCGTAATCGCGGACCAGTTCTATGCCGAGCGGCTCTACACGCGCGACAGTATCAGCAAGTTGCTGGACAAGACCGGCTTCCGCAACGTCCGCCACCATGGCCATGCCGAGGCGCTGTCCGACCGCGACCAGGACCTTGGCATGATGGCGCGGCGGATCCTGTTGACCGCCGATGCGCCACATTTCGTGCGCAAGCACCGCGGCCGGCTGCAGGCCCTCGACGTCACCGTGGTGATGGGCGACCACCGCCTGCCGGATCAGGTCAAACGCGGCGGCACCTTCAACCCGGAAGACCTCGATACCGTGCGCAAGCTCAAGGATGCGCTGTCGGAGGTGTCGGGCTACAAGTTCCGCTACCTCGACAACCACGGCACCTTGGAGCGCGACCTGTCGGAACTGCGCACCGACCTGGTGTTTAACCTTTGCGACGAGGGCTGGAACAACGACCCCTTCAAGGAGCTCCACGTTCCCGCCCTGCTCGAGGTGCTGGGCATCGGCTATACGGGCGCCGGCCCGTCGGCGTTGGCCGCCTGCTACGATAAGGGACTGGTGCGCGCGGTGGCCCACGCGCTCGACGTGCCGGTGCCGCTCGAATCCTACGTGCGGCCCGGCGACCAGGGCGCGACCTTGCCCTCGGTGTTCCCCGCCATCCTCAAACCCAACCAGGGCGACAGCAGCCAGGGCATCACCAAGGATTCGGTCGTCACCAACGAAAAGGCGCTGCTCGACTACCTCGATCGGCTGCGCGCCGAATTCCCCAGGCGCGGGGTGCTGGTGCAGGAGTTTTTGACGGGAGCAGAGTATTCGGTTGGGCTGGTCGGCAACGCCGATCAGGGCCTGCGGGCGCTGCCGATCCTCGAGGTCGACTACTCGCGGCTCGACGACCGGCTGCCAAAGATCCTGGGCTACGAATCGAAGTGGGAGCCGGACAGTCCCTACTGGACGCAGATCAAATACCGCGAGGCGACGCTCGCCGATCAAAAGCAGCAGCAGCTGATCGACAACTCCTCGCGCCTGTTCGAGCGGCTCGGCTGCCGCGATTACGCGCGGTTTGATTTCCGCGCCGATGCCAAGGGCGAAATCAAACTGCTCGAGGTCAATCCCAACCCCGGCTGGTGCTGGGATGGCAAGATGAACATTATGGCGGGCTTCCAGGGCATGCGCTATTCCGAGCTGTTGTCGCAAATCCTGCAGGCGGCGGTGGAACGGCTGGGCATTGTCGCCAAGCCGGTGCCGGCGCAGGTTGGCGGCAACGGGCAGGGCCACTCCGTGGCTGCGGAGTGAGCCGGCTTCGGCTCCCCCGTCACCCCGTGGCCACCCGGCAGCCAACGAAGATCGGGCCAGCAGTTCCTCGGCGTGGCCAAGGCGTAAGCGCGCAATGACCGACACCGTGCTCATCATCGACTTCGGCAGCCAGGTGACGCAGCTGATTGCCCGGCGCGTTCGCGAACAGGGGGTCTATTCGGAGATCGTGCCCTTCAACCGTGCCGAGGACGCCCTGGCGCGGCTCAAGCCGCGGGCCGTGATCCTGTCGGGCGGCCCCGCCAGTGTCACCGAATTCGGCACGCCGCGCGCCCCCGACTGGGTGTTCGAGGCGGGGCTGCCGGTGCTCGGCATCTGCTATGGTGAGCAGACCATGGTGGCGCAGCTCGGCGGCGGGGTCGAGGCCGGGCATCATCGAGAGTTCGGTCGCGCCGAGCTGGAGGTGATCAGCGATAGTCGCCTGTTTGAGGGCGTGTGGCAGCCCGGCGAGCGCCATACCGTGTGGATGAGCCACGGCGATCGCGTCACTCAGCTGCCGCCGGGTTTCAAGGTGGTGGCGGTGTCGAAGGGGGCGCCATTTGCCGCCATTGCCGACGACAGCCGCAACCTCTATGCCGTGCAATTCCATCCCGAGGTCGCGCACACGCCGCAGGGGAGCCGCCTGATCGGCAACTTCGTGCGCCGCATCGCCGGGCTCGCCGGCGACTGGAGCATGGCGCACTTTCGCAGCGCCGAGATCGCCAAGATCAGGGCCCGGGTCGGCACCGGCCGGGTGATCTGCGGGCTCTCGGGCGGGGTCGACAGCGCGGTGGCAGCCAAGCTCATTTTCGAGGCGATCGGCGACCAGCTCACCTGCATTTTCGTCGACCATGGCCTGTTGCGCCTCGACGAGGCGCGGCAGGTGGTGACCTTGTTTCGTGGCCATTTCAACATTCCGCTGATTGAGGTCGATGCCAGCCGCCAATTTCTGACCGCGCTCTCCGGCAAGACCGATCCGGAAGCCAAGCGCAAGGCCATCGGCGCGCTGTTCATCGACGTGTTCGAGGCCGAAGCCAAAAAGCTCGGCGGTGCCGAGTTCCTGGCCCAGGGAACGCTTTATCCCGACGTGATCGAGAGCGTGTCGTTCACCGGCGGACCGTCGGTCACAATCAAATCGCACCACAACGTCGGCGGCTTGCCCGAACGCATGAACCTGGCGTTGCTCGAGCCGCTGCGCGAGCTGTTCAAGGACGAGGTGCGGGCGCTGGGCCGCGAACTGGGGCTGCCGGAGCACTTCATCTGGCGCCATCCGTTCCCCGGGCCCGGCCTGGCGATCCGGATCTTGAGCGAGGTGACGGAGGACAAGCTCGCGATCCTTCGGCAGGCCGACGCGGTGTTCCTAGAGGAGATCCGCCGCGCCGGCCTCTACGACAAGATCTGGCAGGCGTTTGCGGTGCTGCTGCCGGTGCGCACGGTGGGCGTGATGGGGGATGCGCGCACCTACGACAACGTCTGTGCGCTGCGCGCGGTCACCTCGACCGACGGCATGACCGCCGATTTCTACCCGTTCCCGCACGAGGTGTTGGGGCGCGCGGCCACCCGCATCATCAACGAGGTCAAGGGCATCAACCGCGTGGTCTACGACGTAACCTCCAAGCCGCCGGGCACCATCGAGTGGGAGTGACGAACCATAGGTGTGGGCATCTAGGAGGTCTCGACATGGCGTGCGCACCTGTGCGGGCGCCGAACAACGGCGGTAGAAAATCGCGCTCACCTGCAGCGTGCTTGAAACGGGGTTGCGGCATCAGGGCAGGCGACCGTTGGCTAGAAATTGCAATAGACGAGTGCCAATCCGTCGTTCGTTTGGTCCACAACCATCGGCCAGTATTTGAGACCCGCGCATAACGCTTAGCGGCCATGCCGTCCAGCGGTCGCCAATTGCCATCGAGCAACGCCTAAGGCACGATGCGCTATTGTTGCGGCCGCAAATCGGGACGGCGTGTGTCCTCGATCATTGCAAGACTTGCAACTCGTCTTGGGCGCCGCATGGGCACCGGAGCAAAAAGACTCCGGACGGGAGGTAACCATGCCTGAGGCGCTCGAGCGTTCGGCAATGCGCAAAATCTATTGGCGCCTGTTGCCGTTCGCGGTCATCACCTATCTGCTGTGCTACATCGACCGTATCAATGTCAGCTTTGCCGCGCTGACAATGCGCGGCGATCTCGGCATGTCGGCACAGGCCTTCGGCTTCGCGGCCGGAACCTTCTACTGGGGCTATTTTATTGCCGAGGTGCCAAGCAACATTATCCTGGAGAAGGTCGGCGCGCGGGTATGGATTGCCCGCATCATGATCACCTGGGGGCTGTTGTCGGCGGCAACCGCCTATGTCAGCGAGATCAGCGCCTGGCTCCAGACCATTTCCTGGTTGGCGCCGGTTGCCCACCACATCGATCCGACCTCGACATTTGCCACGGTGCGTTTCCTGCTTGGTCTTGCCGAGGCCGGCTTTTTCCCTGGTCTCATCCTCTATTTCACGTACTGGTTCCCCAGCTATCATCATGCGCGCATCGTCTCTGCATTCCTGACCGGATTGCCGATCGCCGTCGCCGCCGGCGCACCGGTGTCGACGGCGCTGCTTGGTCTCGATGGCGTCTACGGGCTCAAGGGTTGGCAGATCATGTACCTCGCCGAGGGGATACCGACGGTGCTGTTGGGTTTCGTCGCACTGGCGTACATGACCGACAAGCCGGCCGCGGCGCGTTGGCTCACGGCCGAAGAGCGAGGCTGGCTCATCAGCAGGTTGCAGCTGGAACGCGAGGCTAAGGACGCAGCGCGGCGCTTCGGTTTTTGGGAGGCGCTCGTCAACCCGACGGTGTTGCTGCTGTCACTCAACTACTTCGGCATTGTGGTCGCCAGCCTTGGCGTGCTGCTGTTTGTGCCACAGATCATCAAGTCCCTTGGCAATCTGAGCAACTTCGAGGTCGGCCTCGTCACCATGATCCCTTACATCATGGGCGGCCTGGCGATGGTGGTTTGGGGCCGGATCTCCGATCGCATGAATGAACGTCGATGGAACCTGTTCTGGGCGTGCGCCCTCTCGACCGCCGGCCTCGCCTTGGCCGGGTGGACCATGGGCACCTGGTGGGCGCTGGTCGGCGTGACAATCGCCACCATGGGCTTTTACGGTTCGAAGGGTCCGTTCTGGTCAATGCCGCCGATGTTCCTGACGGGAACGGCGGCCGCCGGCACCATTGCGTGGATCAACTCGATTGGGAACCTGGGCGGCTTTTTCGGGCCGTGGTGGGTTGGGTTCATGAAAGACACCACCGGCAGCTATACTGGCGGTCTTTATGGCCTGGCGCTGCTTTGTTTCGTCGCCGCGGCCGTGTGCGCTTTGTTCTTGTACATCCCCAACCGCACGGCACAGGATGCGAAGGGGTCGGCTACGCCAGTCCCGGCCACAGCGGGAACCTGATCCAGCGCCGCTGGCTTGCCGGCGTTCTTATTGCCGGACCGCCTTCCTGGGTGGCGGGCTAGCCCGCCAGGTCCCGCATCCCGAACTTCTGGGCAAACACCGCCCGTCCCTTGGTCGTCACCAGCACCGCCCGCGTGCCCTCGATCCGGCGCGTCCAGCCGTGCTGCATGCTGTGGGCACAAATGGCCGCGCCGATCGCGCCGCCGAGATGCGGGCGCCGCTCGCTCCAGTCGAGACAGGGGCGACAAAATACCCGCCCCGACCGCCGGCTGCGGCGCAGCTCGACGCGATCGGGATCGATGCCGATCTCAGCCAAAAAGGCTAACCCGGTCTCGGTGATGATGCCGGCGTCCTCGGCGAGCTCGAGACGACCGTGCGCAATGAGGGCGTCGGCGAGGGCAACGCCGAGCTGGCCGGCGAAATGATCGTAACAGGTGCGCGCTTTGCGCAGCGCGAGGTCCTTCGGGCCGACGCTGAGGTGGCGTCGGTTCGGCGCCAGCTCGGCGGCGACCTGCATGATGCTCTCGAGCATGCGCGCGACCGAGGCGGTGGCAAGCTGGAAATAGCGATGCCGACCTTGCTTGCGCACCACCAGCAGCCCGGCCGCTGTCATGCGGTTGAGATGGCCGCTGGCGGTCTGGGGAGTGATGGCTGCCACCCGCGCCAGCTCAGTGGCGGTCAGCGCGCGTCCATCCATCAAGGCGTGCAGCATGTTGGCACGTCCCGGATCGCCCGACAGGGCGGCCACCTCCGCGAATAGGGCGCTGGTTGGCATGGCATGCGCCTCCGCAACCGTGAGCCCGCATTTTAGCCAAACTCGCCGCCAAGCGCTTCGGTGATTTCCGAACCGTTGCCGCCCATGTGGCTGGCAAGCTCAAGCGTCAATTTGAGCGGAGACACGGCAATGACCATCACGGTCTTCATTCGCTACCAGATCGACCCCTTCCAGCGCGCCGCCTTCGAGGACTACGCGCAGGGCTGGCTCAGCATCATTCCCGCCTGCGGCGGTAAGCTTGAGGGCTACTGGATGCCGCACGAAGGCACCAACAATATCGCCTTCGGGCTGATCTCGTTTGCGAGCCTCGCCGAATACGAGGCCTATCGCGCGCGGTTGCGCGCGGACCCGGCGGGGGTGGCCAACTTCCGTCTGGCTGAGGAGAAGCAGCTGATCCTGGCCGAGGAGCGCACCTTCCTGCGCCGCATCGCCTGAGGCGATGGCGCCGATGCGGCGATGGCGCCGAAGAAGCGATCGCGCCGATGAGGCGATCGCGCCAATGGCTCGGCCCCGCCAGGCTTGAAGTTCCGCCCAGGGCTCCTTGGGGCGCTTGCGCAGCGGGTGGCGAATAGCCGCGAATAAGCTGTGGAATACCGGGGCTCGCTGCTGCAGCGCCGGCCGGCGGATACAATCTGACACATGGCAGGCGTCGCCGTGGCCTTGCAGGATCGGGCGGTGCGCCAACTTTTGCCGGGAATGGCGAGGAAGATGACGCGGCTCAACGCCTTCCCGTCACCCCGGCGGCCGCGCCTGGCGCGGCTGCGGCGGTAGCGGGGAAGGGTTTTCTGTCTGACGAGGTGGTCCCGCTTTGGCCTTAGCCAGCGCAGGGTCGATGGAGCTCGAACGCCAGCCGCTCCGCCAAGTGCGGAACGCACCGGAGCGTGCGCTCTGGATTGGGCTGTCGTGCGCCACCCTCCTGCACGCAAGCCTGATCTTTGCGGTGGCCCGATCGTCTCCCCGCCAGCTGGGCGAGCGCGACGGCAGCACCGAAGCGATCAGCGTCGACTTCGTCGACCCGACGGAGCTCGGCGGCGCCGCGGCCCAGCCTGCGGCTTCGCGCCAGGCCATGTCCCCCCCGCCGCCACCCCAGGCGGCGCCCGCCACCCCGCCCGCGCCATCGCCGCAAACGCCGCCGGCGAAGGCGGCAACACCACCGGAGGCGCCATCGCCGCCAACGCCGCCCGAGACGCCGCCAGCGAAGGCGGCGGCAGCACCACCAGAGGCGCCACCGCCAGAGGCGCCGGCACCGGAGGCGCCAGTACCGCCGGAGGCGTCTGCAACGCCCGAGAAGGCGCCGCCGACACACAAGGCGCCGGCGGAAAAGGCGCCCACGCCGGCCGCAGTGGCCAGCGCCACACCACCCTCCGATCTCGCCAAGAGTGCCCAAAGCCCGCCGCTGGAGCCCGAGCGCGAGACCCCGCCACCCCCGGCGCCGCGTTCGCCACCAGTGCCCCACCCCACCGTCGAGCCCGCCCCCAAGGTAAAACCCAACCCCAAGCTATCGCTGCAACTCGACCTTCCCACCAATTTCGCAGTTCCGCCCACCGGCCTGTCGACGGCGGCGGTTCGCCCGCCCGATATCACGCGTTCGGGAGAGAATGACGAATTCGGGCGCCGGGTGATCCGGGCCTTGCGGCAAACCATGCCGGCCGCGCGCGGCGAACTTGGCCGCGTCACGGTGCGCTTCCTGTTGTCGCCGACCGGCGATCTGGCGGAAATTCAGCTGGTGCGGCCGGCGTCCGACCCGATCTTGACCCAAAACATCGTGTTCGCCGTCAAGCAATCGAGCTTCCCGATCCCGCCCAAGGGCGCCACCGTGAGCGACCGCACCTTTCTCGTGACCTACATCTACAATTGAGCCGAGAGTTGAGCCTTCTGGGCGTCCTCAAGCAGCATGGCTGCGCCCTTCTCGCCGATCATGATGGCCGGCGCATTGGTGTTGCCGCCAACCACCTCGGGCATGATCGAGGCATCGATGACCCTGAGGCCCGCAACACCGTGCACCCGCAGCCGCGGATCGACGACGGCGTCGGGCCCGCGCCCCATGCGACAAGTGCCGACCGGATGCAGGTTTGAGACACCGCGCCGACGCAGATCTTCGGTCAGGGCCGCGTCCGAGCTCACGGCAGGACCCGGCAGCACCTCTTCGAGCACGTACGGCCGCAACGGCGGCTGGCTGGCGATGGTGCGGGCGAGGCGCATGCCGAACAGCATGGCCCCAATGTCGTAGGCGCTCGACAGATAGTTGAGCTGGATGCTGGGTGGCAGCATGGGATCGGGCGACTTGAGCCGCACGCTGCCGCGTCCGTCCGGTCGCAGATGCACCGGCGACAGCGAGAAGCCGGAGAACTTGTGCGGATAGACCCCGCTGCGGTCGCGCCGCTCGATGCTCCACAGGAAGAAGTTGATCTGCAGATCCGGTCGATCGAGGCGCGGATCGCTGCGCACGAAGGCGCCGGCGTAGAGGCCGGGACCGGCGAGATGACCGCCGCCAGCGAAGGCGTATTGGGCCGCCGCCTTCAGCTTGGCGAGCGGGCTGCGTGTTAAATCGTTGAGCGTCACCGGTCGCGCACAGCGTAGCGCCACGTAAGAGTTGAAATGATCGTCGAGGTTGGCGCCCACCGCCGGCAGATCGCGCTTTACGGCAATGCCCATCTCCTGCAGGTGCGCACCCGGTCCGATCCCCGACAGCAACAACAGCTGCGGCGAGCCATAGACGCCACCCGACACAATGAGCTCGCCGCGGCAGCGCGCCGTGGCAAGGCCGTCGCGACCCACATATTCGATGCCCACCGCCCGGCCATCCTCGATCAGGATGCGCGTGGCGTGGGCATCGGGTCTGACCAAGAGGTTCTGGCGCCGCCGCGCCGGCTTCAGGTAGGCAACCGCCGCGCTCCAGCGTCGGCCGCTCGCCACCGTGGCCTGGTAGCGTCCGACCCCTTCTTGGCTGGCGCCATTGAAGTCGTGATTGCGCGCGATCCCCGCCGCCACCCCGGCCTCGATGAAGGCGTCGACCAGTTCGTGCCGGAGCGCTTGATCGGAAACCTTGAGCGGACCGCCGACCCCGTGCCAGGCATCCTCGCCGCGCGCCTGGTTTTCCGCCTTCTTGAAGTACGGCAACACGCCGGACCAGTCCCAGCCCTGGCAGCCGCGCTGGCTCCAGCCGTCATAATCGGCGGGATGGCCGCGCATGTAGATCATGCCATTGAGGGAACTGGTGCCGCCCAGCATCTTGCCGCGAGGCTGATAGGAGGTGCGGTTGTTGAGAGCGGCGATCGGTTCGCTCTCGAACTGCCAGTTGTAGCCGGGGTGGGTGTAGAGTTTGTGGTAACCGAGCGGAATGTGGATCCATGGATAGCGGTCGCGCCGCCCCGCCTCGAGCAGCAGCACCCTATAGCGTCCGGTTTCGGAGAGCCGCGCGGCGACGGCGCAGCCGGCCGAACCGGCACCGGTGACGATGTAGTCGAAGGTTTCGGTTGCCATGGTGTCCCCTGGCGGCGATCCCCCTGTTAAAGGCGCTGGCAAAGCCGGCGAGCCGCCGGCAGTCCAGCGCGGGGGATCGATTGCCATCGGCAGGCGCGGGCGGCGCAGCCGCCGCCGGCTCGCTATTTTTTTGCCGTCGCCAGTCTCTCCTTGACGAAGGCTTCGAACTGGTAGCGGCAGCCGCGCTTTTGCAGTTCCGCCAGCAGATCATCGTCGGCTGGTAGCTTGTCCATCAACTCGAGCCGCACATTGCGGCGCTGCCGGCCTTCGACCAAGAGGTAATAGCTGCCGCCCGAGCGCACCGCCACCGCGCTCGGCCAGGGCACCTCATTGGCGTTGACCGGCCACTCCGCCTCGCCGCGGGCGGCGTTCTCGGCGTCGACCACGGCGACGCGCTGCGCGACCGGCACCGGGGTGCGCGCCAGCGCCAGGTTGGCGCCGCGCTCGACGCAGACCTTGCCGTCGATCGAGGTTGGAACGGTGGACCAGGAGAAGTGCGGCGGCGCACGGGCAATTGGGAGCTGCGCGCTGCGTGTTGCCCCCGGCGTGGCTTCGGTCGCGCCGCCGGTCTGCATCAGGGCCTTGAGCCAGCTCACCACACCGTCGTTGACTTCCTGCCCCTTCGACAGATCGGCGACGGAGCCGGTGTAGGGCCCCTTGACGGTTTGGGTTTTGCCCGACGGCAACACGGCGCGGATCGAGGCCCCGGCCGGGATGACGACGGTGTCGGCCGAGGCCAGCTGAACCCCGACCTTGATGGCGGGGGCGGTCGATTCGATCACATAGATCTGCGCCTGGGCCGCCGGCACCATGCCGATCAACCCCGTGACCGCCGCGCCGAGGCCTGCCAACGTCAAGAAAAGCCAGCCGATTTTCATTTGACGAACCACCTCGATCGATCGCTGTTGTAGCCGAGCCAGCGGCCCAGGTAATGACCGGAGAACTCGCCCAGGAACCACGCCAGCAGCGCCAGCACCAGCGGCAGAATGATCCTGAATTGCCAGAATACGACGGTGTCGACGATGACGATGACGGTGCTGGCCACCCCGCTCGCCAGCAGGCCGCGGCGCCGGTTGCGGAAATACCAGCCGACCAGGAACCCGAGCCCGGTGATGGCGGCCAAGGTGACGGGCAAGGTTGCCGAATCGCTTTCGACCTGACCGATGCTGCGGCCATCGACGATGCCGGCCAACATCTGTGCATGGATCAAGGCGCCGTGCATGGGCTCGAGCGGCGTGCGGTGCACATCGATGTCCGATAAAAGACCGGCCAGGATCACGATCTTGCCCTTGAGCGCGCGCTTGGCGCCCTCGAGCAGCGGATCATCGGCAGGCCGCAACAGGGCTTCGGCCGACAGGGTGAGAAAAGTGTCCGACTGGTCCCTCGGCGGACGCAGCCACGGAATGCGCCGCCGGGTCGACGCCGAACTGTAGCCGGCAGCCGCCGCCAGCACCTCCGCGAAGCTTTTGGGGAAGAAGGATCCTGGGTTGGGCTGCGCCTTGAAGCGCACGATAAAGTCACGCTCCACCGCCAGGTTGGCGTAGCCGGCCGGCCGCAGACTGTCGCGAAAGAAGGCCTGCTGGCGTTCCCGTTGCTGGGGCGACAGAACGACGCGCTCGTCGGCGGCCGCCAGCACGATCTTGGCCTTGGCGCGGCGGATCGCGGCGATCAGGTGGCTCTCGTTTTCCGGCCGCGCCGTGCGCACGAACAACACATCGATGCCGATCGCCTTGGCGCCGGCGGCATCGATGGCATCGATGCTGCGCGCGAGCAGATCGGCATCGATCGGCAAGCGGGCCTTGTAGTCGCTGAGCGTATCGTCGGTGATGCCGACCACGGCGATCAGAGGGTGCTGGCTCGGCAGCCGATCCGACATCGCCGCGGTGCGCAGGTCGCCCATGGCGTGCTCGAAGCGCAACAGACCGGGGGCAACGCGCGGCAGCAGAAATGCCAGCAGCAGGGTCGATAGCAGCGCGAACAAGGCGGAAAGCAGCAACGGCCGCGGAAACAGCGCCCGCCTCCTATGCGACCGGTCGATGACGTCCGCGCGCATCCGATCCCTCGTCCCGGGGCCGAAGCCTATTGGACGGGACAGGCCGACACAAGCGCCGGCGGCCGGGCGCCGGGCGGCGGCTGGCGGGCAACCGCCCTGGCCGGAGGCTAGGCGGTAATCGTCTTGGTGCAGATTGTCCGCCTATGGCCGCTAACTGACGGGTCGACGGCGGTGCCGCCAATAGGCGGCCGCGCCGCCGGCTGGCAACCGCCGGCTATTCTGTTGATGAAGCAATTGCTTGTGCGATAGTTTGCAACCTTGCGCGGGCGCACAGCGCGGATCATTCTGCCGCCGTCGACGCGGTCGCTCTGGAGGCCAGGTTTGTGACACAGCGCAGCAAAGACCCAGATCTCGGCCCGCGCAAACGGCAAAAGCCGCGGGTCGATGCCGCCCCTGTGCTCGGCAACAAACGCACCCGCCTCTCCCTCGACCGGCTGGAATCCGATCGCGAAGCCCTGCTTGCCCGCTTGAGCCACCTCAATACCGCGGTGAAGCTGTTGCCGGGCTACCGCAGCGCCCTCATTCTGCTCAATTCGCGCTTTCGCAAGGCCAATCTCGCCACCAGGCTGGCGCTGCTCGAGGCGGCGCAATTCATGGTCGAGGTGCTCGAGCGCATCCCCTCCTGATCCGGACTTGCGCGGTCTCAGCGATTGTGGGCAACCTCGGGCGCGGCGTCAGCCATCGACCACGAGCGACAGCTGGATGACAACCTGGACCTACCACCTCCCCGACGTGCTGTTGGCGGCGCTCTCCTACCTGGTAGTGGCGCGCCTTGTGCTGTTGCCGCTGGCGGCTCACAACCCTGTCGTGCGCACGTTGGCGGCGCTGACGGCGCCGATCGTGGCGGCGATGGCGGCGATCACGCCGCGGCTGGTGCCGCGCGCCGGGCTGCTCATTGCCGCGCTGGCCTGGCTCTATGCCGCACGCATTATTTTGCGCGTCGGCATCGCCGCGACCGGCGTACGGCTGGGCTGATCGCCGTGGCTCCGGCATCCTCGGCAACGGCGGTCGCAGCCACCTATCTGGCGGTGTTCGGCGCCGTGCTGCTGGCACTCGTCAATGGTTCGTTCTATTCGCCGATCTACGATTCGGTCGATCAGGTGCTCTACCTGTTTGCGCGCGGCTCCCTGCACGCGGGGCCGCTGTCCTTGCAGCCCTATCGCACCTCGATCTTTATTGCCGCCATGACCTTGCTGCTTGCTGGCATTCCGGCGGCGCTCTACGAGCGGATCAGGGGGCTGGAGCGGACCACGCCCCTGTCGGCCACGGTGTGGTTCTTGACGACGCTGCTCATGAGCCTGCCGGCGCTGCAGCAAGCCGTCGGCGCCGATTGAGGCGTCTTCAGGCCTCGTCAGCTCAGCGCGATGAGGTCGGGCCGGAGCGTCGGCGGCCGGCGCGCGAACCCTCAAGCAGCCTCAGGCACCCGCCGCCGCGGCATCGCGCGCCCCCCGTTGCCACCGGGCCATACCTTCGAGCGCGAAGATGGTGCCGACGTAGGCTTGGGCGGTGCCGTCGTCACCCCAAGGCCCAAGGTCGGGCAGGTAGGTGCGAAAGCGGCTGGCGACCGGCGCGTACATGGCATCCGCCGCCGAAAATGCGCCGAACAGAAATTGGCCGCTGCCGCCATAGCGGCGGCGGCAATCTCGCCACAAATCGATGATGCGCCGGACGTCGCCGGCGACGCCGTCGGGCAGGCGAGCGAGCGGCGTGCGGGCCAATAAATCCATCGGGCAATGCTCGCGCAGCTCGCGGAAACCGGCGTGCATTTCCGCGGCAATGGCGCGGGCGTGGGCGCGCGCTGCCGGCTGCCGCGGCCACAGGGCGGCGTCGGGGTGGGCCTCGGCCAGGTATTCCAGGATGGCCAGACTGTCCCAGATCACCTGCTGCGCACCGTCTTTTTCGACGATCAGGGCGGGCACGTGGCCGGATGGCGAATAGCGCAGAATTTCGGCCTTGGTCTGCGGCCCGCGCAGCGCAATTTCAATTTCCCGGAAGGGGATGCCGGCCTCGACCAGGGCAAGCCACGGCCGCAGGCTCCAGCTTGAAACGTTCTTGCTGCCGATCACGAGCTGATAGGTCATCATCTCTGTCATCTCTCGATCCCCCGCACGCCCTATGGTTCACGGCCGTCGCCTCATGATAATAGCGTCACCGCCAATGCGCGTGGACCGACAGTGTTATGAGCGAACCATCGATGCCAGCACCAGACACAGGCCGCGGCCCCATGGGCGTCCTGGCACCCGCCGCAACCGATGGCAAATCCCTGCCGGTGTGGCTGGCGCGCCATAAAGGCTGGCTGCGCGAGGCCCCGCTGAGCGCCGCGCACAAGACCTGGATCGAAGCCCAGGGCGCACGCAAGCTGGGCGGCTGCCGCCACGCGCTGTTGCCGGACCTGGACGGCGGCCTGGCGGGGGTGGTGCTGTGGCCGGGTGAGGAGCACAGCTATCCCGCCGCCAAGCCGGAACTGGCGCTTGGGCTGTTGCCGCCGCTGCTGCCGGCCGGCCTCTACCACTTGGCCGATCCCGCCCTCGACGGGGAGTTGGCGACCGTTGCCTGGGGGCTCGGCGCCTATCGCTTCCGCCGCTACAAGACCAGCGACGGCGAGGCCGCCCCCCGGCTCAAAATGCCCGACACCGGCGCCGGCCAGGCGCTGGCGATCCTCGAGGGGATCTGGCTCGGCCGCGATCTCATCAACACGCCGGCGGGCGATCTTGGGCCGCAGGAACTCGAGGATGCCGCCCGCGGGCTGGCGGCGCGGCATGGCGCCGAGGTGACGAGCATCGCCGGCGAGGCGCTGCTCGCCGCCAATTTCCCCATGATCCACGCCGTCGGTCGTGCCAGTTCGCGTGCCCCGCGCCTCATCGATCTGCGCTGGGGCGCGCCCGGCGCCAGACGTGTCACCCTGGTGGGCAAGGGCATCACGTTTGATACCGGTGGTCTCGACATCAAGCCGGCCAACGCCATGCTGCTCATGAAAAAGGACATGGCCGGCGCGGCGACGGCGCTGGCGCTCGGCCACATGATCATGGCGGCCGGTCTCAATGTGCGCCTGCGGATCCTGCTTGCGGCGGCCGAGAACAGCATTGCCGGCAATGCCTTTCGCCCCGGCGATGTCCTCAACAGCCGGTTGGGCAAGACCGTCGAGATCGGCAATACCGATGCCGAGGGCAGGCTGGTGTTGGCCGACGCGCTGGCGCTCGGCGATGAGGAGCGGCCGGCGCTGATGGCAAGCTTTGCCACCCTGACGGGCGCCGCCCGGGTCGCGCTGGGGCCCGATCTGCCGCCGCTTTACAGCGACGACGAGGCGCTGGCGGCAGCGGTCGCCGCCGCCGGTGGCGCCGTCGGCGACCCGGTCTGGCGCCTGCCGTTCTGGAGCGGCTACGAGGCGACGCTCGACAGTGCCGTGGCCGACATGAGCAACGTCTCCGACGGGCCGTTCGCCGGATCCGTCACCGCCGCCTTGTTCCTGCGCCGCTTTGTCAAAGCGACCCGCAGCTTTGCCCACTTCGACATTTACGGCTGGCGACCCGCGGCACGGCCGCTCGGGCCCAAAGGCGGGGAGCCGCAAGTCGCACGCGCCATGTTTGAGCTGTTGCGCGGCGCTGCCTGGGGGGCAGAGCGCTAATGGCCGACCTCCCCCCAGCCCGCCCGGATCCGCGCCGCAACGCTTACCGCGCCGATCTCGCCGCCGAAGCCCTGCGCGGCACCGTTGTGGCGCCGGCCTACACCACCGGCATCGAGCGGCAGGTCATCTATCCGGCAACGCCGCTACGGGCGCAGCCCGACGCCCGCCAGAGCTGGACCACGGAGGCGCTCTACGGCGAAGTGGTCAGGGTGTTTGACGAGAACCAGGATTGGGCCTGGGTGCAGCTGGCCGCGGACGGCTATGTCGGCTACCTGCGTTCCGCCGCCTTGTCACCGCAGGTCAATGCCGCCACGCACCGGGTGAAGGCGCTCGGAACCTTTCTTTTTCCGCGCGGCGACATCAAGACGCCGCCGCTGTTACCGCTCAGCATGAATGCCCTGCTGGCGGTGGCCGAGCCCGGACCGGTGTTTTCGCGATTGATCGATGGCAGCTTCGTGCCCACGCGCCACATAAGCGAGCACACGAATTTCGTTGCCGACTACGTCGCCGCCGCCGAGCGCTTCCTTGGCGTTCCCTACCTGTGGGGCGGCAGGACGCGCTTCGGCATCGATTGCTCGGGGCTGGTGCAAGCGGCGCTGCTGGCGGCGGGCGCGCTTTCGCCCCGCGACAGCGACATGCAGGAGGCGGAACTCGGCGATAGCATCGATATCGCCGGCGGCCTCGACAAGTTGGCGCGCGGCGACCTGGTGTTCTGGCGGGGGCACGTCGGCATCATGACCAACGGCTTCATGCTGCTGCACGCCAACGCCCACCACCTGGCCGTGGTCGTCGAACCCATTGGTAGCGCCGTCGATCGTATCGCCCGCGCCGGCTTGGACATCACCAAAGTGAAACGGCTGGCGACGGTGAGCACACGGGGCACCTTGCGCCGTTTAACGTAACGGGCGGCCCCCGATGCCGGCGGCGGCGCTCGGCCGCGGCCACTGCGATCGGCACATTCCGGCTTGATCAGTCACCGGATGATAGCAGACAAGCCGGCCCATGCGGACCGGCTTGTCGACGAGGCCAGGCCTCGAAAGACCAGTTACCAGTCGCGGCGGTGGCAGACCCTGCGGCAGTGGCGACGCCCGTGGTGCCACCAGCAGCTGTTGTGGCAACGGTGGCGCCAGCGCACGTCCTGGACGGTGCGCTGATCTTGGGCATAGCTGCGCATCGGGTCGGCCGCGCCGGTCGCGGGCGCCGCCTGTGCCGTTGCTGCCGCCATGACGACGGCGACGCCTACACCCGCGAAAGACAGCAGCAATTTTCTAGTCATGATTGAGCTCCATGCTCCGGTTGTGTGCCTATCAGAGCAGATCCTGGAATTCCCGGCTGTGGGGCCCGATTTGCTCGACTTCGGTATCATCGGGTGGGGCGCATGAATGCACTGTGAATGATCTGGACCTTGAGCATTGGGCGCCACTCCGGGCAAAAAAAATAGACCGCAGGCGGCACCGTACGGGCCGCGGCGGGGCGGCCCAGCTCAGCTTACGCTAGGGGGGCGGCGCCGCGTTCGCGCCAACGGCGCCGGTGGTGAGCCCCGATCTTGGCTTAGCTTCGGTCCCGCCCACCGCCCGCGGCTTCGGCGCCGGCACGGTGACCTCATCGTTCCCCGCCGGACGGAACAGGTTGGGCTTCGGGCGCCGGAACGCTGGGCAGGCAGCCGCCGGATCGAGCTGCTTGACATCGCCGCGCATGGCGACGTTGACGACGTAATGGCGTTCGCAGACGGCCACCGTTGGCAGCTGCCGGGTGAGCTCGAAATAGTCGTAGCCTTCCTTGATGGTCCGCCAAAAGGCCATGGCGGGATGCTTGGCATAACGGGCCATGTTTGCCTCCGTCATGCGGAACGGGAAGGCGTGCACCTCGAAGGTGTCGTTGCCGCCGAGGAACGACTCGCGGGCGATGCCATAGATCTCCTCGATCAGCGCGTCGGTCATAGCGTAACAGCCGGCCGACTTGCACCTGCCGTGGATCATCAGAAACTCGCCGGTGCGGCCGTGCGCCTTGTCGAAGGCGTTGGGATAGCCGAGATTCATGGCGAGGTGATACTTGGAATCGGGGTTCATCTGCTCGCGACTGATGGTGTAGAAGCCTTCCGGCGCCTGCCGGTCGCCCTCCTTTAGCTTGGGACCAAGCTCGCCCGACCAGTTGCAAATCGGGTAGGTCTTCAGATGGTAGAAACGTCCGTCGCTCTTGAGCTTCCACAGCTCGAGCTCGGATTCCTCTTTGAAGATGCGAATGAAGATCGGCGCCTGCGGATCCATGCCCTTCTTGCCGAGCAGCATGAGGGTGTCTTTGGAGAGCGGCAGCAGGTGCGGGCCGACGAGCTCCACCGTGGTGCAGGCCACCAGCAGGCATGACAACGCCCCTACCAGCAGCCACGCGCTTTTGGCTTTACCCCCCGAGATGATCAAACTCCTACGCTCGTGCCCCAAGGCGTCTGGCGATCACCAATGAATCGCAAACGTTAATATGGCCTCAACGCCGGCACAACCCCTGGCCCCGAGCCGGGGATAGGGCGCTCCAGTTTACAGCCATCGCGCCCGCGGCGCGGCCGTGCGCCGCTAAAGGCCGCGGCCGATCTCAAGGAACTTGTTGTGGCGCTGTTCACGGATGGCATCGGCGCTCATACCCGCGAACTCGGTGAGCGCCGCCGCGATGACACCGGCGGTCTGTTTGAAGATCATCGCCGTGTCGCGATGCGCGCCGCCGACCGGCTCGGGGATGATGACGTCGATGACACCCAGCGCTTTTAGGTCCTGCGCCGTGATCTTCATGCTGGTGGCGGCGTCGATCGCCCGCGCCGGATCGCGCCACAGGATCGAGGCGGCGGCCTCCGGCGAGGCCACCGTATAAATGGCGTGTTCCAGCATCAGCACGCGGTTGGCGGTGGCGATGGCGACGGCGCCGCCGGAACCACCCTCGCCGATGATCACCGCCACCAGCGGTACGCCAAGCGACAGGCAGCGGTCGGTCGAGCGGGCAATGGCCTCGGCTTGACCGCGCTCCTCGGCGCCGATGCCTGGATAGGCTCCGGCGGTGTCGATCAGGGTGACCACCGGCATGCCGAAGCGTTCCGCCAGATCCATTAGGCGCACGGCCTTGCGATAGCCCTCGGGCCGCGCCATGCCAAAATTGTGCTTGATGCGGCTCTCGGTATCGGAACCCTTTTCGTGGCCGATCACCATCACCGAGCGGCCGCGGAACCGGCCGATGCCGCCCATGATGGCGGCGTCCTCGGCATAGTAGCGATCGCCGGCCAGCGGCGTGAAATCCTCGATCAGCGCCTCGACGTAATCGAGACAATGCGGCCGGTCGGGATGGCGCGCGACTTGCGTCTTCTGCCAGGGAGTGAGCTTGGCGTAGGTGTCGACGAGGGCCTGGTGCGCCTTCTGCTGGAGCTTGGTCACCTCCTCGGTGATCGAGACCGAACCGTCGTCCTCCACATTGAGGGCGCTGAGCTCTGCCACCTTGCTTTCGAGCTCGGCAATCGGCTTCTCAAAATCGAGATAGGTGCGAACGGCGAGCGGACGATCCATTGCTAACGACGGGTTGCGGCCCGGCCTGGTAATGCGTTGCATGGGCGCGACATAGGCCCCCCTCGCGGCTCAAGTCAAGTTAAGCGCCAATTTGGCTTAACCGAGGCGTAAAAATTGCCCTGCGCCGCCTAATCGCGGCCGGCGCTCGATTGGGGAGCCAACGGATGATGCTCGAACACCAGCTTCTTCAGCCGCTCCTCCAGCACGTGCGTGTAGATTTGCGTGGTTGAGATGTCGGCATGCCCCAACAGCTGCTGCACCGAGCGCAGGTCGGCGCCGCGGTCGAGCAAATGACTGGCGAAGGCGTGCCGCAGCACGTGCGGCGACACGCGGCCGGGATCGAGACCGGCCACGTCGGCCAGGACCTTGAGCTCCTGGGCCAGACGCTGGCGGGTCAGATGGCCGTCGGCGCCGCGCGATTGAAACAGCCAGCGCGTGCGCAGCATCGGCGCCAGCCCGCGATCGTCGGCGCCGACCTTGAGGTAGCGGTCAAGCGCCGTCCGCGCGGCTGGCGTCAGCGGCACCATCCGCTCGCGGCCGCCCTTGCCCTTGACGATCAGCACCTCACCGTCGCCATCGAGCACCGAGCGCGGCAGGCCGACCAGCTCGGACACGCGCAGGCCGGTGGCATACAGCACCTCGATCAGCGCATGGAGCCGCAGCGCGCGCAGGCGATCGCGGCCCTGCGCCAGCTCCGTTTGCTGGCGCGCCGCTGCGATCAGGCGATCGACCTCGAGCACCGACAAGGTCTTGGGCAGGCGCCGGCGCCGCTTCGGGCCAACCACGCGGGCCGTCGGATCCTCGGCCATGACGCCGTCGGCGACCAGGAATCTGAACAGCTGGCGCACGGCGGAAAGCCGCCGCGCCCGCGTGCTGGTGGCCATGCCCGCGGCCGACAGCTGTTGCTGGTAGGCGGCGATGTCGGGGCGCGTGGCCTCGATCAGGGCGCGACCGCGGGCGGAGAGATGAACCAGGAAATGCTCAAGGTCGGCGCGATAGGCTTTGAGCGTGTTGAGCGCGGCGCCGCGTTCGGCGGCCTGCATCTCCAGAAATCCGTCGAGCCATTGGCGGGCACCGGCGGCGAGCTTGGTTTCCGCCCCGGACATGGCTAACGCCGCACCTTGACGCCGGGCAGCGGCGTCGAGGTCTCGCGCTGGGTCGGCTCGAAAAACACCGCCAGCACATAGAGACTGCCGACCACGGTGGCGGCGATGATGCCCACGACCACCAGGAACCGGATGAGGCTCGGCATGTGGCGACGCTCTCCTGACCCTTATGGTTGCCACCCAATGACGCCGATTCGTGCCAAACTGGCGATCATGGATCGGCACGCCCCCTCGCGCGCGTTACCAGCATGGGCGCGCGGCTTTGAGGCCGACCGGCAAACCTGATACCAGAAACGAGCGAGGGTGGCAGCAAGCCGGCATGCAAGGAAGAGATGATGCGATTCGGGTATGGTGGCAAAAAGGAGGAGCAGATTGCCGAAGCCGCAGCCATGGTTCGCGCCGGTCTCCGGGCGCGTTCGGTGGTGCTCGTGGGCATGCCCGGCTGTGGCAAGTCGGCGATCGGACGGCGGCTGGCCGTACGCCTCGACTTGCCGTTTGTCGATGCCGACGACGAAATCGAGGTTGCCGCCGGCAAGGCCATCACCGACATCTTCAAGGACCATGGCGAGCCGTATTTCCGCGAAGGCGAACGCAAGGTGATCGCGCGCATCCTCAAGTCCGGCTCGCAAGTGCTCGCCACCGGTGGCGGCGCCTTCATGAGCGCGGAAACCCGCGATAATATCCGCGCCGCCGCCATTTCGGTGTGGCTCAAGGCCGAGCTGCCGCTGCTGCTGCGCCGGGTCCTCAAACGCAACAATCGGCCGCTGCTCGAGCGTGACCCGGAAGGCGTCATGCGGGCGCTGGTCGAAACCCGCTATCCGATCTATGCCACGGCCGACGTCACCGTCGAGAGCCGCGATCTGCCGCACGATGCCATGGTCAGTGAGATCGTGGAGGCGTTGGCGGCGCACCCGCTGCTGCGCACGGCCGAACCGCCAACCGGGCACAAGGAACCACAATGAGCGCCGGTCACCATCCCGCGTCGCCGCCAACGGTCGCGACTGCGGCAACCACCGTTGACGTCGCCATCGCCGGGCGGCCCTACCAGGTATTGATCGGACGCCGGCTCACGGCCGAGGCCGCGGCGCTGATCGGCCAACGGCTGGGTACGGCCCGCTGCGCGATCGTCACCGACAGCAATGTTGCAGCCGTGCATCTTGCCGGCCTCGAAGCCGGCCTCGAGGCGCTGGGCCGGCACGCCGGCACCAAGATCCTGACCCCAGGCGAAGCCAGCAAGAGCTTCGCCGTGCTCGAGGACCTGTGCGAAAGCTTGCTGGCAATGCGGCTCGAGCGCGGCGATCTGCTGTTGGCGCTCGGCGGCGGCGTGATCGGCGACGTTGCCGGTTTTGCCGCCAGCATCCTGCGCCGTGGCCTCCGCTACGTGCAGCTGCCGACGACCTTACTGGCCCAGGTCGATTCCTCGGTCGGCGGCAAGACCGCAATCAACGCCCGGCAGGGTAAGAACCTGATCGGCAGCTTTCATCAACCGAGCCTGGTGCTGGCCGATATCGATCTGCTCGCAACCTTGCCGGCGCGGCAATTTCGCGCCGGTTATGTCGAGGCGGCAAAGTACGCGCTGTTGGGTGACGCTGGCTATTTCGCCTGGCTCGAGGCCAACCGGGCCGCCCTGTTCCGGCACGAGCCAGCGGCCCTGAGCCACGCCGTCAAGGTGGCGGTCGCGGGCAAGGCCGCGATCGTGGCGCGCGATGAGACCGAGACCGCGGAGCGCATGCTGCTCAATCTTGGCCACACCTTCGGGCATGCGCTGGAGGCCTGGGCCGGCTTTTCCGACAAGCTGCTGCACGGCGAGGCGGTCGCCATCGGCATCTGCCTCGCCTTTGACCTCTCCCGGCAGCTGGGCTTCGGCAGCGCCGACGCCCCCGAGCGGGTCAAGCACCACCTGGCCGGTGCCGGCCTGCCGATCAAGATCCGGGACATTCCCGGCAATGCCTGGCCGTCGGCCGACGCCGTATTGGGGCTGATGGCCCAGGACAAGAAGGTTCGCGGCGGCCGGCTGACCCTGATTCTGGTCGACGGCATCGGCAACGCCTTCGCCACCCGCGACGTCTCCGAGAGCACGGTACGCGAATTCCTGGTGCGGCAGATCGGCTAGCGGTGGCGCCGACGGGCCGGCAAGCGGGCCGCAACCGCGGCGCCACACCTATGTTATGAGTGCGAACACGTTGAGCTTTCCGCCGCGGCACCCCGTTGTCATCACGGACGCTGCCGGCGCGGTAGCAAGAGGCGAGGTAGCAAGAGAAAAGCCATGTCGCTCGATATTGCTCTGATCCTGGCGGCGATCGTCGTGCTGCTGGCCCTGTCGGCATTCTTCAACGCCAGCGAGACCGCGCTGACGGCGGTCTCGCGGGCGCGCATGCACGCGCTGGAGCAGGAGGGCAATGCCAGGGCGCGGCTGGTCAATCACTTGCTGAAGGAGCCCGAGCGGCTGATCGGTGTCGTACTGCTCGGCAACACCCTGGTCGATATCCTGGCGGCGTCGCTGGCTTCGGGCCTGGCGGTGATCCTGATCGGCCCGGCCGGTGTCGCCTATGCCACGGCGGTGATGACGATCCTGATCGTGATTTTTGCGGCGGTGCTGCCCAAGACCTACGCCTTCGCCTTTGCCGACCGGCTGGCGCTGTTGGTCGTGCCGTTGATGCGCGTGATGATCGTGGTGCTCAATCCGGCGACCAGGACCATCCAAGTGCTGGTGCGCCTGTTCCTCAAGCTCACCCCGACCAGTCGCGATGATGCCGCCAATATTCTCGAGGCGCACGCCGAGCTGCGCGGCACCATCGAATTGCAGAAGATCGAGGGCGCGGTCGCCAAGCGCGATGCCGCCATGCTTGGCGGCGTGCTCGACCTGAAAGACCTCAAGGTGCTCGACATCATGGTGCATCGGACCAAGATGCAAACCATCAATATCAATGAGGCACCGGAAAAGGTGGTCGATGAGGTGCTCAAAGGCCAGTTCACGCGCGTGCCGTTGTGGAAGGACGAGCCGGAGAATATCGTCGGCGTGCTGCACAGCAAGGATCTGCTGGTAGCGTTGTCGCGTGCCGGCTGGGACATCGCCAAGATCGACATCAGCGCGGTTGCGGGGCAGCCGTGGTTCGTGCCGGACACCACCAGCGTCGCCAATCAGCTCAACGAATTCTTGCGGCGCAAGGCGCAGCTGGCGCTGGTGGTCGACGAATATGGCGAGGTGCAGGGGCTCATTACCTTGGAGGATATTCTGGAGGAGATCGTCGGTCAGATTGCCGACGAGCACGACGTGACCGATGCCGCCATTCGCTTGCAGGCCGATGGCTCGGTCAACGTCGACGGCACCGTGGCGGTGCGCGACCTCAATCGCCACATGGACTGGGAGTTGCCCGATGAGGAGGCAACCACCATCGCCGGCCTGGTGATCCACGAGGCGCAAAGCATTCCCGAGCCCGGCCAGGCCTTCACCTTTTACGGCTACCGCTTCGAGATCTTGCGCAAGAACCGCAACAAGATCACGGCGATTCGTATTCGCCCGGTCGCCGGCAAGCAGCGGCGCGCGCGCACCAGCCTGGAAAGCGACGCCATGGACGCCGGCTGAGCAGGCCGGCGCCGTCAGCTGCCGGCATCCGCCCCGGCCATCGCCGGCAGTGGCGGTGGGTTGGGGGCGGCGCGGGCTTCGGCGATCAGGCGCTGGCAGGCCTGTTCGATGCGCGTCTCGATCATGGCCCGCGCCTCGGCACGCGGCAGCCCGGGCGGCACCGGGTCCAGGATCTCGATCACGATGGTACCGGGATAGCGCCGCAGGCTGCGCCGCGGCCAGAACAGCCCGGAATTGAGGGCGAGCGGAACGCAGCTGAGGCCCAAGCCCTCATAGAGCGCCAGAAAACCCGGCTTGTAGTCGGGCGGGGCGCCGGGCGGGCGCCGGGTGCCTTCGGGAAAGATCACGATTTCCCTGCCGGCCGCGGCGCGGTCGCGCGCGTCGCGGATCAAGTTTCTGAGCGCGCTTGGGCCCCGCTCGCGCCTGACGAAGATGTGCTGGAACTTATGGCTGAACCAGCCATAGAGCGGGATCCAACCGAGTTCGGCCTTCATCACCATGGCCGGATCGCAAAACACCGGAATGAGGCCGAAGGTGTCCCAGGCGCTTTGATGCTTGGCCGCCACCAGACAGGCGCCGCGGGGCAGCTTGTCGCGGCCGCGAACTTCGAACCTGGTGCCGCAGATCAGCCTTAGCCACCACAGGCTGGCGAGCCCGTGCAGGCGAAGCCCCTGCATGGCCCAGCTGCGCGGCGCCAGCAAAAGCCAACTGCCGCACGCCAGGAACAGGGCGGTGTTGAGGTAGAACACGACGGCAAAAATCAAGGAGCGAAGCATGGGTTGGCTCAGCTGGCGCGCGCCGGGGCATGCCGCGGAAGGGCGAGCGCGCCACCGTCCCACTGCGCCAGCAAGCGGGCCACGCCGAAACGAGCCGCCGACGGCAGGAACTTCAGGTATTCGGTGAACAGCAGGCGCATGGTGGCAGCGTGCATCCACCAGCGGTCGACGCGCAAGGTGCTCGGCACCACCGGATAGGGGATGAGCGTGACATTGGGCAGCGCCCGACCCAGTTCGGTGAGGCTACGCGGCATGTGATAGCTCGAGGTGACGACGATCAGCCGTGCGAAGCGGTGTGCCTCGACCCATTGCTTGGCCTCGCTGGCGTTGCCGCTGGTATCGTGCGCACTGTAGCCAACGTCGACGCAGCAGTCGAATTGCGCGTGCGTCAAGCCGCTTTTGCGGAACAGATCGTCGCGGGTCGTCAGATGATTGACGCCCGAGATCAGCAGCCGACCGCCGAAGCCGGCCGCCAACAGCTCGGCCGCCGCCGACAGGCGCAATGGCCCGCCGGTCAATACCACAATGCCGTCGGCGCGTTCGATCTCTGGTGGCGCCGAGTGCTCGATGCTGCCGGCGAATACGATGAAGCCGGCCACGAATGCCAACAGGGCCACCCCAATAGCTGCGACCAGGAGCCTGCCTGTTCGTGCCACGTCACCTCTCCGAGCGGGCGTTGGCGCCCGCCATGGTGGAGCAAGGTAGCCGATTTGGATCCGGTTGTGAGGTGGTGCCGACCGTCACGGACGCTGATTGCCGGCGATTATTGCCGCACATTCAAAATACGGTAAACGCCGATCCGCGACGTCAGCATGCATAGCGCGGCGATCACCAGCACCACGATGCCGAGCAGGAAGTATCCCGGCGCGTCGAGCGTGGCGATGCCGACCAGGCGGCGGATCTCCGCCAACGTCACGGCGCCGCCGCCGAGCAGTTCCATGACCGTCGGCATGGCGAGGAACACCAGCATCGCCCAAATCGCCCCGACGATGCCGGCTCGGACCCCGAGCCGCAGGAAGTGGCGCTCGAATTCACGGGCGATGAAGCGATCGGTGGCACCGACAAAGTGCAACACCTCGACGATCTCGCGGTTGGAGGCCATCGCACTGCGGGTGGCCGAGATGATGATGGCAGTGGTGGCCGCCCCCACCAGCACCAGGATCGCAAGCCCACCCAGTGCAAACGAGCGCGTGATGGTTCGGATCTGCTGCTGCCAGCGACGATGATCGTCGAGCGTCACGCCGTTGAAGCGCTCTTTGAGGGTCTGGCGTAGCCCGTCGAGCTCGGCGGGGGCATTGCGGTCGACCTCGAGCGCCACCAGCCGCGGGATCGGCAGCGCGCGCAACGCATCGCTTTGCCCGAGCCACGGTTCGAGCAATTGCGTCGCATCGGCGACGCTGAGCGGGCGCACCGTGGCGATCCCCGGCTGCGCCGCCAGGAAGCTCGCGACATCGGCCACCAGCTTGTCGACGTCGGGCCGGTCGCGCGCTTCGATCTGCACCGTCACCTCACTGGCGATGTCGCGCAGCCAGGCGGACGCCGACTGGTTCATCATGTAGACCGCGCCCGCGGTCAGGCAGGCAAGAAAGCACATGATGGTAATGACCAGTGTCAAGGACCGGCCGGTGACCGATCCGGCGGGCACGATCGGAGCATTGATCTGCGAGGGGTCGGTCCGCCGCGGCCGCGGCCGGGCCTGACCGGTGGCGGCGTGGCTGTGCGGCGGCGGGCGCGGCCGCTGGCTGACGTGGGTTGGCGGTTGCGTCACCGGCCCGGTATCGAAATCGTGGCCGTGGCGTGTCCGCCTCGGATCGAGGGTCGGAGGCCCGGTCGGGCGGTCATACGATCCGGACATGACCTTCGTGCAATTCCAAGCGCGGCGCCTTGGTCTGCCGCATCAGCTGATGATCATGGGTGGCGATGACGACCGAGGTGCCGAGCCGGTTGAGCTCGATGAACAACCGCAACAGCCGGCGCGCCATTTGCGGATCGACGTTGCCGGTCGGCTCGTCGGCCAGCAGCAGTTCCGGCTTGTTGATGACGGCGCGGGCAATGGCGGCACGCTGTTTCTCACCGCCGGACAACACCGACGGGAAGGAATGCATGCGATCGCCGAGCCCCACCCACTGCAACAGGTCCGTGACGTCCTCCTTGTAGTCGGCGACGCGCTTGCCGGTGACGCGCAGCGGCAGGGCCACGTTCTCCCAAGTGCTGAGATGGTCGAGCAGCCGAAAATCCTGAAACACGATGCCGATCCGCCGCCGCAGTTGCGCCCGCCGCGTTGGCGTGACGCGGCTGATGTCCTGGCCCAGAACGTAGATTTGCCCGTGCGTTGGCTGCATGGACATGAACAAGAGCCGCAGCAGCGTGGTCTTGCCCGAGCCGGACGGGCCGGTCAGGAAGTGGAACGAGCCCGGACGCAAATGGAAGGTCGCGTCCCGCAACACGTGGTTGCCCCCGTCGTATTTGACGCCAATGCTGCTTAGGCGGATCACGTGGGTATCTGGGCCTCCTTGTCTGGGCTCATAGCCGTTATCGCCGTAGGGGGAAATAGGGATCAATTGTCCAGGATTGTGGCGGACTGATGCCTCGCCCGGGCTGTCAACAAGGCCGCCACTTGCCGTCGGTCGCGCCCATTGGCTAAGGAAGCGGCAACAGGAGGCGTCGGATGGGCGATGATGGGGTGGCTAGGATCGAGACGATTTTCTCCGCCGCGGCGATCGCGCAACGCATTGAGGCGCTGGCGCAGGACATTGCCGCGGCCCGGCTCGAGGCGCTGTTGGTGGTCGCCGTCCTCAAGGGCAGCTTTGTGTTCGCCGCCGACCTGATGCGGGCGCTCTATCGCGTTGGCCTTTCGCCACAGGTCGATTTCATCTCGCTGTCGAGCTACCGAGCGGGCACGCGCTCCTCCGGACGCATCGAAATCTTGCGCGACATCGAAACCGACGTTAAGGGCCGCAATGTCCTGCTGATCGACGACATCCTGGAATCGGGCCGGACATTGGCCTTTGCCAAGGATCTGATCATGGCCCGCGGCGCCGCCCGGGTGTTGTCTTGCGTCCTGCTCGACAAGCCGGTGGCGCGGGCCGCCAACATTGCCGCCGATCTTAGCGCATTCCAATGTCCCAACGTGTTCGTGGTAGGCTATGGTATGGATCTCGCCCACCGCTTCCGCGAGCTGCCCTTTGTCGGGCGGGTAACACCACGCAACGCCCAAGGGCTCAGCTAGCGCGAGGGAGGCCGGCCATGGCATTGATCCTGCTTGCCGAAGACGACGCCGCCACGCGTGATCTGGTGCAGCGCGCGCTGGGCCTCGACGGGCACAAGGTGATTGTGACGCAGGATGGTACCGAGGCGCTCGACACCCTGCGCGGCGCCACCGCCCCGATCGAGTTGCTGATTTCGGACGTACAGATGCCGGGTCTCGACGGCATCGGCCTGATCGAGGCCAGCCTCAAGGTGGTGCCCGGGTTGCGCGTGGTGTTAATGTCGGGATTTGCCGACGAACTCGACCGCGCCGAGCATTTGCGCAGCAAGATCGCGCGCGTCATCAGCAAGCCATTCACCTTGGAACAGATCCGAACCGCGGTCAAAGCCGCGCTCGCCTGAGGCCGGCGGGCGTGGCCCTGTTCCACGTGAAACAGCACGTGCAGCGCACGCTTAAGCCGAGCGCCGGCTGTCCCGTGAGCGGGAGATCACCGGCCAGGCGCAGTCGGCGATCACCTCGGCCAAGGGATGCACGGCAAGCCCGGCGATCGGCAGCCGGCGCCGGCGCCCGAGGTTAATAAACAGCGCGTCGGGCACGCCGACCGACACCTCCACTTCGGCGCCGCGGTGGTCGATGTGCATGCGCGCCACGTCCTTGCCGTAGACCTCGATCGCCAGCGGCAGGCGGTAGCCGCTGGCCTCGCCCTGCCAGGCCGGAGCATCGAGCGGCACCAGCCGGGCGCCGGCCTGCGACAAGGCGCCGTTGGTTGCCGCCAGCGCCGCCGACACCACGCCATCGATCTCTTCCCAGGCCTTGCCGCTCACCACCATTGAGGGCACCACGCCGTGCGCCTTGGCGACATAGGCCGCGAGCGGCTTGAGACAGTCCGCCAACAGATCGCCGGCGCGGACGGCGTCGATGCCCTTGGCCGGGGTTTGTGCGTCGGCGTTGATTTCGGAGCGATCGTCCTTGTGCGCCTTGACGCGTGCGTGCAGGGTGCCGTCGGGTGCAAGCTCCAGTCGCAGCCAGGCCACGCTCTCCTCGCCGATCAGAATGCGGCGGTAGGCGCCAAACCCGTGATTCTTGTAGCTCCAGGCGTTGTCTCCCGGCGCGGCGATGGAAATCTGTGCTTGCTCGAGCAGGCCGTTGATGGTGGTGACGCCCGCCTCGACGGTGGGCGACAGCTCCGACCAGTCGGCCGCCACCGCCTTTAACACCTTGTCATCGAGCACGGTGTCGCCTTTGCGCTGAAACAGCGAGGCGCCGATGGCGCTGGCGATGCTTTTGGCGGTCGGCCCCAATCTGCCGGGGCGTTCGGGTGCCTTGACGGTGATCTCGACATCGGCCTCGGGCGGCGGCTCGGTGTCGTGCTCCCACAGGAACGCGCGCCGCCGGCTGCGCTTAATGTCGCGCAGCACCAGGGCAAAGCCGGCACCGATTAGAATGCCGCTGAACACAAGGATGATCCCCGTGGTCATGACGCCTCCGGTCGCATTGCTGCCGCCGCCGGGTTGCTGACGCCGCCGCCAACCCCCACCGTTTCTGGGGCAAGCCTTACTTGCCTTGCCACGCCTCCTTCACCTCCATGCACCGGGCCTCGATGAAGCGGTTGACGTCCTCGACCACCGTACTTTGCAGGATGCCGAAGGCATTGTCCGCCGCCGTCGCCGACCACAGCGCCGATTTTGCCAAGGTCGGGGCGTCGATCTTGCCCCAATTGAGGCTGGCCTTGGTAGCCTTGCCGTCCTTGAAGGTAACTTTGGGGGAGATTTTGACCTTAATGTCGTACTTCTCCTTCTCACCTTCGAGCTCGCAGCTGATGTCGTGGCTGTCGAGGCGCACGTCAACCTCCGGCTCGGTCATGGCCTTGACCAGGGTGCCGCGATCAAGCTTCAAGTCGGTGCTGCAACGCGCGTAGCCCCAGGGCCAGCTCAATTTCGCTTGGCTCATGACCTTCTCCAGCACCTCCTTGCGCCAGGTCTTGGTCAGCGCGCAGGTCACCTGCCCGCTGTCGGGCTTGTGATTGTGCAAGGTGGCGCAAATGGCAACCGCGCATGCCGATCTCAGATCGCGTTCGCGCTTTTCCGCCGCGTCCATGTCCTCGCCGGTGGGGGCCTGGGCCTGGCCGTGAGGGCCCACCAATAGGCCGGCCGCAAGCAAGGCGATGATGACAATGGCAATGATGCGCGCCGAACGGCGCCGTGTTGACTGCATGGTCCCTCCTCACCCCGGCGGGGGTGCGGTTGTGGCCGAGCAAGGGCCCAGAAATATGACGGGGGGGTGAGCGCCGCTGCCGTCCTCAGCGATAGGAGGCCACCATGACGATACCCGACAGGAACACGAGACCAAGCACAACGCGGTCGAAGCGGCGGTCATCGAGGCGACGATAGAGGCGCTCGCCCAGCCAATTGCCGGCCAAGGTCGCGGGCAGCGCGATGGCGGAGGCCATCAGCAGCCCCATGCTGAGGCGTCCACCGAACAGGCTCGCCATCAGCATCGCCAGCAGGATCAGCGTGTTGAAGACCTGCAACGTCTGTCGCCGCTGCGCCTTGGGCCAGGCCTTGAGCGCGCCCCACACGATCGGTGGTGGCCCCGAGAGCCCGGCAATGCCGCCCAGAACGCCGCCGACGAAGCCAACTCCCGCCTCCATGCCGGCGCCACCGCGCCGCAGCCGAAGGTGGCCGGCCGCCCACAGCATAAAGCCGCAATAGAGGATCAGCACGATGCCCACGATCAGCTTGAACAGGTCGACCTTGATGAGCGGCAGCAACAGGAAGCCCAGCGGAACCCCGAGCACGCCCGCAACCAGCATCGGCGCCAGCCGCCGCCAATCGGCCTCGCGCCACAGCGCCGGCAGGCTCGGCAAGTGACCGGCGATGGAGGCAATGCCCACCAGCGGCGTGGCAACGGTGGGATTGAGCACCGCCAGCCACAGTGGCAGCGCCGTCAAGCCGGTGCCGAAACCGGTCAGCCCGTTGCAAAGGCCGCCGATCAGCGCGCCGGCAGAGATGACGAGGGGCGTGCCCCAATCCATTGCGATCGGTCCTGTGCTGGGAGCGGGGCGCGGGAAGCCGCGCCGGGCGCGGCGCGCCGCCCCGGGGGCTTATCGCAGTCCCGGGCAGCGGCGTCAAAACCGGCGCCGCCGGCGCGGCACCAGCCGGCTTTAGGCGGCCGGCGGCCGCCACTTGTTGCCCCGGGGCGCGGCGCCGCCACGCATGGTCCGCAAAAGCTTGTGGAAAAAAGCCGCTCCGGCGCCCGACCGCCGCTCGCCAAGCGCGAGGGCCCCGCGCCCCCGGGCACCGCGATCGGTCTTTTCCGCGCCCGGGTCCCATGTCAGTGTGGGGCATGCGCGCACGATTTCGGGCCTCAATTTTAGGTATCTGCTGGCTGCTGGCGGCCGCAAGCCTGCCGCTGGTCCCGACCGCCCCCGCCCATGCCCAGCTCGCCGTCGATCTCGAACTGGTGCTGGCGGTCGATGTGTCGCTGTCGATGGACCTCGATGAACAGCGCCTGCAGCGCGAGGGCTACATCGCCGCCTTTCGCGATGCCGAGCTCATCAAGGCGATCCTGTCGGGCCCCACCGGCCGCATTGCCGTCACCTACATGGAATGGGCCGGACCGTCGGTGCAAAACGTCATCATCCCGTGGACGCTGATCGACAATCCGGCGGCGGCGCTGGCCCTGGCCGACAGCCTCGATCGGCACCCGATCACGCGCGCCCGCATGACGTCGATCTCGCAAGGCCTGGCGTTTGCCGGAGCGTTGTTCGACAAGAGCGGCGTCAAGGGCATCAGGCGGGTGATCGACGTCTCGGGAGACGGTCCCAACAATGCCGGCCCGGGGGTGACCGTGGTCAGAGACCAATTGGTGGCGCAGGGCATCGCCATCAACGGCTTGCCGATCCTGCTCAAGAAGCCGTCGAGCTTCTTCGACATCGGCGATCTCGATGTCTATTATCGCGAGTGCGTCATCGGTGGCACCGGCGCCTTCATGATCCCGATCCGTGAGCGCTCCGAGTTCAAGACCGCGACCCGGCGCAAACTGTTGCTCGAGATCGCCGGCACGCCACCCCCGCTGCTGGTGCCGGCCCAGTTCAACGAGCCCATGAGCGGCGGCGACTGCTCGTTTGGCGAGCAGCAATGGCGGCGCTATTTGGACACCGGCCCCAACTAACGAGCACCCGATCGGATTTGCCGAAGCCCGCCCGGCGCTGGGTCGCGCCGGCGTGGTTAACGCGCCCTTAACGCGCCACGCCTATGGTCCAACGCCATGCCGATGTCGCGCGTCCCGTTGCTCCTCGCGCCGCTCGCCGCGCTCGCCCTGTGGGCGTGCAGCCAGCGACCGCAATTCGTTGCCCGCGACGAGCCCTGGCGCGCCGACGACGAGCGCGCCTGCCTGTCGGCCGGCGTGGTGCAGGCAGGCCCGTTTATCGAGCAGCGCTCGGCGCTCGGCGGGCCCAGCGCGTGCGGGGCGATCAGGCCCTTCAGCGTGTCAGCGGCGGCAAACGGCGCCATCCAGTTGCAGCCGCCGGCGTTGGTGCGCTGCCCGATGGTGCCCGCCATCGATCACTGGGTGGCGCGGGTGGTGATGCCGGCCGCCCGCCGGCATTTGCGGGCCGAGTTGGCCGGCATCAAGATCGCCGGCTCCTATTCCTGCCGTCCCATGAACAATGTCGACGGCGCCCTCCTGTCGGAACACGGTCATGCCAATGCCATCGACGTCGGCGGCTTTGTCTTGGCCAATGGGCGCAAGGTCGAGGTCAAAAGCGGCTGGTGGGGGATGCTGGCCGAGCGCAATTTTCTGCGCGAGGTGCATCGCGGCAGCTGTGCCCTGTTCACCACCGTGCTCGGCCCCAACTACGATGCCAACCACCGCGACCATTTCCACCTTGACCTCGCCCGCCACGGCCGCGATGGAGCCGACACCATCTGTAAATAGCCGCGGCCGGCGCGGCTAGCGAGGCCTGCCACCCACCCCCTTGCCCGCGACCTCGTGGGCATCCGACCATGACCGCCGCGCCCCGCAGAGCGCCTGGCGCCGGGGCGCCGGCCTCAGCTGCCGGCGCGGTCAGGCGGCGCACCTTTGAGGTCCCCAGCATGCGTGCTTGCCGATGACGTCGCCGCCAACGCCCAGGCGTGCCATCCTGGTGTTGGCGCTCGCCTCCTTCGTCGGGGCGGCGAACCTGCGCGTGTGCGATGCCTTGCTGCCGCAGATCGCCCAGGAGCTGGCGGTCACGGTTGGCACCGCGGCGGCGATGGTCACCGCGTTTGCGGTCGCCTATGGCTTATGCCAGATCGTGGTCGGGCCGCTCGGCGACGCGCGCGGCAAACTGCGCATGGTTGTCCTGGGCTCGATCTGGGCCGGCGTCGCCACCATCATCGGCGCCGCCATGCCGTCGTTGGCGCCGCTTGTAGTGTTTCGGTTCCTGGCGGGAGCCGGCGCGGCGGCGGTGATCCCGCTGGCGATCGCCTGGATCGGCGACGTGGTGGCCTACGAGCGCCGGCAGGCGGTGCTGGCCCAGTACATCTCCGGTCAGATCCTCGGCATCGTGTTTGGGCAGGCGGCGGGTGGCGCCTTCGCCGCGCTGATCGGCTGGCGTGCAACCTTGATGCTGCTCGGTGTCTTGCATATCGCCGCCGGGCTGTTGCTGGTCGGCGAGCGGCGACGGCTGACGGTCGGGGTGCCGGCGCCGATGCCGCCGCGCTGGAAGGAGGCAGCGGTGGCGGCCTATCGCGTGCTGCGCCAGCCGTGGCCGCGGGTGGTGCTCACCAGCGTCTTCATCGAAGGCATGGCCATGTTCGGCGCCCTGGCCTACATCGGCGCGGACTTGCACGCACGCTTCGAGGTCGGGCTCGGCGCGGTCGGGGCCCTGCTCGGATCGTTTGGTGGCGGTGCGCTGCTGTTTGCGGTGAGCGCCAACCGGCTGGTGCCGAGGTTGGGGCAGCCGCTGCTCGCAGCCTTGGGCACGCTGGTGCTGGCGAGCAGCTACCTGACGTTGGCGATCATGCCCGCCCTTTGGCTGGCGGCCCCCGCCATCGCCGGCATCGGGCTCGGCTTCTACATGCTGCACAACACCTTGCAAGTGAACGCCACGCAAATGACGCCCGAGGCGCGTGGGCTGGCGGTGTCGCTGTTCGCCCTGGCGCTGTTCATCGGCCAGTCGGTCGGCGTGGCCCTGGCCGCGCCGATCGTCGACCGCTACGGCGCCCGGCCGGTATTCGCGGCGGCGGCCGCCATCTTGGTCGTGATCGGCTTCTGGTTTCGCAGGCAGCTGATCAAGCGCGCCGCGGCTGGCTGATGTGCGTTGCCGCCGAATGCGCTAAAGGTCAGGCATGAACTGGTCGAGACAGGGCCGCGGCGGGCGCCGCGGCTATCACCACGGCAATTTGCGTGAGGCGCTGATCGGCGCCGCACTGGACCTGATTTCGCAGAAGGGTCCGGCCGGCTTCACCTTCGCCGAAGCGGCCCGCCAGGCCGGCGTCAGCCCGGCCGCCCCCTACCGGCATTTTCGCGATCGCGATGCCTTGATCGCCGATGTCGCACACCAGGGTTTTGAGCGCTTCGGCCAGCGCCTCGCGGCGGCCTGGGACGAGGGCCGTCCAAGCCCGATGGCGGCGCTCGACCGCCTGGGCCGCGCCTACCTTGGCTTTGCCCGCGACGAGCCCGCCTACTTCTCCGCCATGTTCGAATCGGGCGTGCCGGTGGCCAAGCATCCAGCCTTGCACGAGGCGAGCGAGCGTGCCTTCGGCGTGCTGCGCCAGGCCTGCGAGGCGATCGCTGCTACCTTGCCGGCGGGCAAGCGGCCGCCGGCCCTGATGTTGGCGTTGCACATCTGGTCGTTGTCGCACGGCATCGCCAGCCTGTTTGCGCGCGGCGACCCAGCCCGGCGTAGCCTGCCGATGTCGCCGGAAGACCTGCTCGAAGCGGCGGTGCTCGTCTACCTGCAGGGGCTCGGCATCACGCCGCCGACCGGCGCCAGCTGACGCCCCGCCGAGGCGAGCGCGGGTTCGCGCGCCAAGCCTTTTGCTCTATGCTGCCTTTTTTGCGGGCGCTGCGACCAGCCACCCGCCGGCATGGGAGGAAAACGATGCAAAAACTTGCCGCTGCCCTCAGTCTCATTGCCTTTGTCTGCCTCGGCGCCGACGGCGCGGCGGCGCAGGCCGGCTTCCCGCCGCCGCCACCCAAGGTCAGCCCGGCGGCCGGCGTGATCGACATGCACGTGCATTCGCACCCCGACGTGTTCGGCCGCAACATGGACGACATCGATGTCGCGCAGCTCGCCCGGGCGCGCGGCATGCGCGGTATCGTGCTCAAGAACCACATCTCCGAGACCGCCAGTCGGGCGGCGCTGGTGATGAAGGTCGTTCCCGGCATCGAAGTGTTTGGTGGCATCGTCCTCAACCGGGCGGTCGGCGGCATCAATCCGGACGCCGTCGAATGGATGCACCGCATCTATGGCAGCCGCGGCAAGGTGGTGTGGCTGCCGACCTTCGAGGCCGATAAGCACGTCAAGACGCTCGGCAAGCCCGACGCCGTCGGCCTCACGGTAGCACCCAATGGTCAGGTATCGCCGGAGATGGAGGCGATCCTCAAAATCATCGCCCGCGAGAACCTGGTGCTGGCCACCGGCCACGTGCACCCGGAGGAGATCCTGGCGGTGGTGAAGCGCGGCCGTGAGCTCGGCGTCAAGAACATCGTCATTACCCACGCGCTCACCAACGTTCCCGGCCTCAGCATGGCCCAGGCCAAGCAGGTGGCCGAGATGGGCGCGGTGATCGAGATCTGCTTCCTGCAGTTCTTGGCCGGTCCCAACGCGCCGCTGCCGTTCCTGGTGCATTGGACGCAGGTGAACGCCAAGAACGTGGCCGAGGCGGTCAAGGAATTCGGCGCCGAGCACGTGCTGGTGTCGACCGATCTCGGCCAGAGCAGCAACATGGTGCATCCGGACGGCATCGAGGCGGCCATCGCGGCCATGAAAAAGGAAGGCATCGCCGACGCCGACATCGACATCATGATGCGCAAGAACCCGGCCCGGCTGTTGGGCTTGCGGGCGGAAGGCTAGCGGGAGGCATCGGCAGGCGCGTTGGCGTTGCGAGCCTGGCGCGGCAGCGGTGCCGCGTCGGCCGCCAGCGGCTAGCGCGCCCTGAATTTCGGCTGCCGCTTATCCAGGAAGGCGGTGAGCCCTTCGCGGAAGTCGGCGCTGCCATAGCAGCGCTCGATCACGTCGCGGTCATCGATGTCGGCCAGCTTGGCGCGCATGCGGCGGACAATCTCCTTGCCCGCCATCATGGTGAGCGGTGCCTGGCTGGCGATCTGCGCCGCCAGCGCGTGCGCGCGCTGATCCAACGCCTCACCCGTCTCGACCAGCTCGCTCACAAGCCCGATCGCCAATGCCTCGTCGGCGCCGATCAGCCGCGTTGTCAGCAATAGATCGACCGCCCGGCCAACGCCGATGATGAGCCCGACGCGGGCGATGTTGGCCGCCGACAGGCAGTTGGCGAGCGTGCGGGCGATGGGAAAGCCGTACTTCAGTTGGCGGGTGGCGATGCGCAAGTCGCAGGCCGCCGCGATCACCGCCGCGCCGCCCGTGCACACCCCGGCAATGGCGGCAATGGTCGGCACCGGGCAGCGCTCGAGCTTGGCGAACATGCGTTCCATGCGCGCCTCGTAGGCGATGCCGTCAGCGGCCGTGGCGAAGTCCCGAAACAGTGAAATGTCCGTGCCCGCCGCGAACGCCCGCCCACCCGCGCCGGTGATGATGACAGCCTTGACGGCGCCGCCGAGCCGGATCTCGCCGAGGATCGCACCGAGGCGGTCGTACATGTCGAAGGTGAGCGCGTTGTGGGCGGCCGGACGGTTAAAGGTGATGTGGCCGATGCCGTCGCTGACCTTGTAGAGGAGGTCGCCGTCAGCGTCGCTGGCATCGTTCATGGCTGGGCCCGCTTGCTTGCCAAACTGGTCACGATCGCGCTCACGCCTCACCCCCGCCCGAGCTCGGCGGCGGCGGCGAAGTAGTCCATCGCCGCCCGCACGCCGCCCGGCGTGTGCGGTACCTTGGCCAGACTGAGCGCCATTTCCACACCGGCCAGCGCCCCCACCATGGTGAGGTCGTTGGTGTCACCGAGGTGGCCGATGCGGAACACCTTTTTTGCCACCTTGCTGAGACCGGTGCCGAGCGAAATGTCGAAGGCATCGAGCGCCACCTTGCGCAGCTGATCGGCGTCATGGCCCGGCGGCATCAGCACCGCGGTCAGGCTCGAGGAATAGTATTTGGCGTCCCGGCACAGGATTTCCAAACCCCAGGCATTGACCGCCCGGCGCGTGCCCTCGGCGTGGCGGTCGTGGCGCTGAAACACCTGCTCGAGCCCCTCCTCGTTCAGCATGTCAATGGCTTCGGCCAGGCCGTAGAGCAGGTTGGTCGCCGGCGTGTAGGGGAAGAAGCCCTCCCGGTTGGCGGGCAGCATCTCGTCCCAGGAAAAGTAGGACCGCTTGAGCCGGCCGGCGGCGGCGAGCGCCAGCGCCTTGGCGCTCACGGCATTGAAGCCGAGCCCGGGCGGCAGCATCAGGCCCTTCTGCGAGCCGCCAACGGTCACGTCCACTCCCCATTGATCATGGCGGTAGTCGATCGAGGCCAGCGAGGAGATGGTGTCGACCATCAACAGCGCCGGATGCTTGGCGGCATCGATGGCGTTGCGGACCTCGTCGATGCGCGAGGCGGCCCCGGTCGAGGTCTCGTTGTGCACCACGCACACGGCCTTGATCGCCTGCGCCTTGTCGTCGCGGAGCCGCGCCTCGATGGCACCGGCATCGACCCCGCTGCGCCAGTCCGAGGCGATGAACTCGGGCTCCAGCCCCAATCGTGCGGCGATGGTCCGCCACAGGCTGGCGAAATGTCCGGTCTCGTACATCAGCACCTTGTCGCCGGGCGACAGCGTGTTGGCGAGCGCCGCTTCCCAGGCGCCGGTGCCGGAGGAGGGATAAATAAAGACGTGGCCGGAGGTCTTGAAGATGGTCTTGATGCCGGCCAGAACCCGCAAGCCCAGCGCCTTGAATTCGGGGCCGCGATGATCGATCACCGGCATGTCCATGGCGCGCAGGATGCGGTCGGGCACCGGCGTCGGCCCCGGGATCTGCAGGAAGTGGCGACCGGCGCGGCGCGGCGCGTTTTGCATGGCTTGTGCTCTCCATGGGCGGCGTTGGCCCAAGGTTAAAGCAGGCTCGCGGCGCGCTGCCAACCCGTCGCCGGCAAGGCCGAACCTGCGGCAAGGCCCCGGCCGCCACCACTCAGCCAGCCTCAAAGCCCGGCGCGGGACCATCCCGCCCGCCTGGCGGCTACCCGTTGGCGGCTGCGGTTGGCGCTGGCCCCCGTTGAGCGGCGGCGGCAAGCCCTTGTGTCGAGCGGCAAGGACGGGCATTACCCGCGCATGCCCGAGACCCGCTTCGCCCCCATCCCGCATCGCCTCGCGCAACGGCTCCGACGCGAGCTCGAGGGCGAGGTGCTGTTCGATCGCTTCTCGCGCGGCCGCTATGCCACCGACGCCTCCCACTACCAGATCGAGCCGGTCGGCGTGGTGGTGCCGAAGTCCGACCATGACGTGCGCGCGGCGATGGCGATTGCCCGCGAGGAGGGCGTACCGCTGCTGCCGCGCGGCGGCGCCACCTCGCAGTCGGGACAGACCGTGGGCCACTGCCTGGTCATGGATTTCAGCAAATACCTGCGCCGGCTGCTGGCGGTCGACAGCGATGGGGAGCGCTGCGTGGTCGAGCCCGGCATCGTGCTCGACGACCTCAACCGCCAGCTGAAGCCGACCGGACTTTGGTTTCCCGTCGATGTTTCGACCGCCAGCCGCGCCACCATTGGCGGCATGACCGGCAACAATTCCTGCGGCACGCGCTCGATCCGCTACGGCATCATGCGCGACAACGTCAGCGCCATCGCCGCCATCCTGGCCGATGGCAGTGACGCCACCTTCGGCGAGGTCGGCCGCAATCTGGCACCGCTGGCCGGCGCTGGCGCGCTCACTGCGGCGGACAGCGACCGAAACCACCAAACCTGGGCGCGCGAGGGGACCACCGGCGCCGATCTTGAGCGCGCCATGCTGGCGCTCGGCCGGCGCGAGGCGGCGCATATCGCCCAGGCCTTCCCGCAGGTGTCGCGCCGCGTCGGCGGCTACCTGATCGACGCCCTCGTTCCCGGCCCCGGCCCGGTCAATCTCGCCACCTTGCTGTGCGGCTCGGAAGGCACCCTTGCCGTGTTTCGGCGCCTCGAACTCAAGCTGTCGCGCCTGCCGCGGAGCAAGGCGCTCGGCATCTGCCACTTCGCCAGCTTCCGCAACGCCATGCAAGCGACCCAGCACATCGTCAAGCTGGGACCGGTCGCCGTCGAGGTGGTGGATCGCACCTTGCTCGAGCTGGCGCGCGACATCGCGCTGTTCCGCCCGGTGCTGGAGGCCTACGTGCGGGGCCGGCCCGATGCCTTGCTGCTGGTCGAGTTTGCCGAGGACGATCAGGCCGAGAACCTGCGCCGGCTTGAGCGCCTCGACGAGCTGATGGGCGATCTCGGCCATCCCGATAGCGTCGTCAAGGTCACCGACGCCGCCGGCCAGAAGGCGGTGTGGGAGGTGCGCGCGTCCGGGCTCAACATCATGATGTCAATGAAGAGCGAGGGCAAGCCCGTGTCCTTCATCGAGGATTGCGCCGTGCCGCTCGAGCACCTTGCCGATTACACCGAGCGGCTGAGCGCGGTATTCGAGCGGCACGGTACCCGCGGCACCTGGTATGCGCACGCCTCGGTCGGCTGCCTGCACGTGCGCCCGGTCCTCAACCTGAAGCTCGAGAACGATGCGCGCACCATGCGCCGGATTGCCGAGGAGGCGTTCGCCATGGTCAAGCAATACAAGGGCTCGCACTCGGGCGAGCACGGCGACGGCCTGGTGCGCTCGGAATTCCACGAACGCATGTACGGCGCAAAGACCGTGCGCCTGTTCGAGGAGGTGAAGGACGGCTTCGATCCCGACGGGCGCCTGAACCCCGGCAAGATCGTCCGTGCCCCGCGCATGGACGACCGCAGCCTGTTCCGCTTCAAGCCGCAATACCAGGTCGGCGCCATCGACATGGCGCTCGACTGGTCAGGCTATAGCGGCGCCGGCGGCGGCTTCCAGGGCGCGGTCGAGATGTGCAACAACAACGGCGAGTGCCGCAAACACGCCGGCAATGTGATGTGCCCCTCGTTCCGCGTCACCGGCAATGAGCGTGATGTCACGCGCGGCCGCGCCAATGCGCTGCGGCTCGCCATCTCCGGTCAACTGGGCCCCGACGCCTTCGCCTCCGACGCCATGCTGGAGACGATGCAGTTGTGCGTGTCCTGCAAGGGTTGCCGGCGCGAGTGCCCAACCGGGGTCGACATGGCGAAAATGAAGATCGAGGTGCTGGCCGCCGCCAACCGGCGCCGCCCGCTGCCGCTGCGCGAGCGCCTGATTGCCGAGCTGCCGCGCTATGCCCCCTACCTGGCCGGCCTCGCCCCCCTCATCAACGCGCTCGATCGCCTCCCCGGCGCCGCCTGGTGCCGGGACCGGGCCATCGGATTGTCGGCACAACGCCGGCTGCCGCGCTGGGCACGGCGGCCGTTCCGCCTGCCGGCAACGGCAACGGCAGCGGCGCTCGACCCGGCCCGCGACGTCGCGCTGTTCGCCGATACCTTCAACACCTACTTCGAGCCCGACAACTTGGCCGCCGGGGTGGCGGTGCTGCGCCGCCTCGGCTTTCGCGTTCATCCGCTCGGCGGCGCGGCCGCGCCGGCTCGGCGCCCGGCCCCATTGTGCTGCGGCCGCACCTACCTGTCGGCCGGACTGGTGGAGGCGGCGCGCCACCAGGCGCGGCGCCTCCAGGACGCGGCGCGGCCGTTCGTGGAGGCCGGCATTGCCATCGTCGGCCTCGAGCCGTCCTGCCTGTTGACGCTCAAAGATGAATTTCCGGTGCTGCTGCCCGGCGCCGACACCGAGCGCCTGGCGCAGCGGGCGTTGTTGTTTGAGGAGTTTGTGGCCGAGGCGGCCCGGCTGGGACGGATTGCCGCTCCCATCGGGGCGTTGCGGGCCAAGCTGTTGTTGCATGGTCACTGCCATCAGAAGGCGTTTGCCGCCATGGCGGCCGTGGAGCACACCCTGGCGCTCGTCGACGGGCTGACGGTCGAGCCGATCGAATCAAGCTGCTGCGGCATGGCCGGCGCCTTTGGCTACGCTGCCGAAACGCAAGACATTTCTCGCGCCATGGGCGAGCTCAGCTTGTTGCCGGCGGTGCGCGGCGCCAGCCCCGACACATTGATCGCCGCCGACGGCTTCTCCTGCCGGCACCAGATCGCGGATGGGACCGGGCGCACCGCGCACCACGTGGCTGAGATCCTGAGCTGGGCGATGGCGGAGGGCACCTGACCCGGGGGAGGCTGACCATAGCCCCGGCCACCCGCGGGCGGCGCATTGCCGCCGGCATCGCGGCCAACGTCATCTCCTGCGGCGGTGGACGGGGCGTGAGGGGAAGGCTAGGTTTCCGATCCCAGGCAAGGGTCGCGCGGGACGGCCCAGGGGCAACGAGGAACCGCACCGGGCACACATCATGGCTGATCCCCCCAATCGCCGCGCATCGATCCGCTCGCCACTCGACATCGCCGGCGGCCTGTTCCTGCTGGCGATCGCGGCCACCGGTTACATCGGCGGCTTCGATCTGCCGGTCGGGCACCTCTCCGGCATCGGCTCCGGCCTATTGCCCAAGACCTTGGCCGTGCTGATCGCTGCGTTCGGCATTTATCTGATCCTGCAGGGATTGCTGGCGCCGGGTCCGGCGCTTGAGCGCTGGGCCATTCGCGGACCGTTCTTCGTGCTCGGGGCGGTGGTGCTGTTCGCGCTCACGGTTCGGCCGTTGGGTCTGATCGTTGCCGGCCCGCTGGCGGTCATCATGTCGGCGCTCGCCTCCAACGACACGCGCCCGGCGGAGATCGCCATCTTCGCCATCGGCCTGACCTTGCTCTCGGGCCTGATGTTCAAAGAATTGCTCAGCCTGCCCATTCCGTTCGATCCGTTGGGGCTCATTCCAAGCTCGCTCGCCCACGCCTATGCCGGTCTCAAGGAGGGCTTCGCCGGACTTTGGCGGCGCTAACCCATTGATCCCCGTGCTGAGGAACCGCCCGTGACATTCGACCTGATCTCCAATTTGGCGCTCGGCCTCGGCGTCGCTTTGACGCTCAAAAATCTTTGGCTGTGCTTTCTTGGCTGTCTGATTGGCACCTTGATCGGGGTGCTGCCAGGGGTGGGGCCGATCGCCACCATCACCATGCTGCTGCCGATCACCTTTGGCATCGACCCGGTGGGGGCGCTGATCATGCTCGCCGGCATCTACTATGGTGCCCAGTACGGCGGCTCCACCACGGCGATCCTGGTCAACATCCCCGGCGAGGCCACCTCGGTCGTCACCACCCTCGATGGCCACCAAATGGCCAAGCAGGGACGCGCCGGGGTCGCGCTCGGCATCGCCGCCATCGGCTCGTTCATCGCCGGCTGCATCGCCACCGTCATCATTGCGGCGCTGGCGGCGCCGCTGACCGCGATGGCGCTGCTGTTCGGGCCGGCCGACTACTTCGCCCTGATGGTGCTTGGGCTGATGTTCGCCGTGGTGCTGGCGCGTGGCTCGGTGCCGAAGGCGATCGCCATCATTTTGGTCGGCATCTTGCTGTCGACGGTGGGCACCGACCTTGAAAGCGGCGAAGAGCGCTTAACCTTTGGCTGGAACGAGATTTCCGATGGCCTTGACGTCGCCGTGCTGGCCATGGGGTTGTTCGGCTTTGCCGAGATCCTGCGCAACCTTGAGCAAACCCAGGCCAGGGACGTGGTGATGGGAGCGATCGGCAAGCTGTTGCCCGACCGCAACGACTTTGCGCAGTCGGCGGCGCCGATCGCGCGCGGCACCCTGATCGGCGCGGTGCTGGGCCTGTTGCCGGGCAATGGCGCGGTGCTCGGCCCCTTTGCGTCCTACACGGTGGAGAAAAAATTGGCCGACGACCCGATGCGCTTCGGGCGCGGCGCCATCGAGGGCGTAGCCGGGCCCGAGTCGGCCAACAATGCCGGCGCGCAGACGGCGTTCATCCCGTTGCTTGCCCTCGGCATCCCCCCCAATGCGGTGATGGCGCTGATGGTGGGGGCCATGACCATCCACGGCATCGTGCCGGGCCCGCAGATCATGACCAAGCAGCCCAACCTGTTCTGGGGCATGATCACATCGATGTGGATCGGCAATCTGATGCTGCTCGTCATCAATCTGCCGCTGATCGGGCTGTGGGTGCGGTTCTTGAAGGTACCCTACCGGCTGATGTTTCCGGCGATCATCCTGTTGTGCTGCATCGGCATCTATTCGATCAACAATTCGCCGGTCGAGGTGCTGATGACCGCGGGCTTCGGCCTGTTCGGCTACGCCGTCATGAAGCTCGGATTCGAACCGGCGCCGCTCCTGCTCGGCTTCGTGCTCGGCCGGTTGATGGAGGAAAAGCTGCGGCAGGCGTTGGTCATCTCCCGCGGCAGCTTCATGACCTTCATCGATCGGCCGCTGAGCGGGGGACTGCTGTT
>DATFXD010000191.1:0-2907 GCA_035258605.1 Hyphomicrobiaceae bacterium
GCAATGTGCACCGCCTGCCCTTGCGCGATGGTGCGTCCGGCGAGCGAGCCACGGTCCAGCACCTGACCAATCTTGCTCAGGGCCTCAACCATCTCTGGCGGAAAGCCGTAGCGCGCCCGGCCCGGCAGCTGAGCATCGCGCTGCACGTGGATTGCAACCATTGGCGCATCGCACAGGTGTGCGGCCGAGGCGACGAGCGCGTCGAGCACGGATTGCAGGTCGAAGGCGGAGCGGCTGATGATGCGCAGCACTTCCGCGGTGGCTGCTTCCCGCCGATGCGCTGCGTTGAGCTCGCGCCGCAGTTCCTCGACGGTGCGGGCACGGTCTTGGTCGGGGCTGGCTGTCGCCACTGTGGCACTCATGAAATCCAATCCTCGTGATCCAATCCCCGATGCAATCGGAACCCTGGAGCCAGAGAGATGGCGCTGGTTTGGGTCAAACCCTGGTCGACCCCCAGGTCGACCCCCCCAGATCGACCTCTCGCCGACCTCTGGTCGACCTCTGGTCGACCTCTGGCCGACCCCGCCATCTTACGCCGGGCGAGCGCATGATAAAACGCCCTCGGCAGCTGGGCTCGATGCTGGGCCAAACGAGCGGCTAACCCGAGGTGGCCTTGCCGTGCCGGCGGGAAAGCACGCACTTTAATGCGGCGGGGAACTCGCGGTAGTGATCGATGAGGGCGTCGGGCCCAAATTCGGCGACAGGGCGCGGGGTGTAGCCGAAGGTCACGGCAATGGAGGGAACCTTGGCCGCCGCCGCCGTGGCGATGTCGACCTCGCTGTCGCCCACCATGACCGCTCGGTCCACTTGCCCGCCGGCCATGGCGATGGCGCCGATGAGATGGTCCGGTGCGGGCTTGCACACGCTAAACGTATCGCGGCCGGCAATGGCAGCGAACTTGGCCGCGAGCCCGAGCTTGGCCAGTAGCAGCTTGGAGAGGTCTTCGACTTTGTTGGTGCATACCGCCAGGCGGGCGCCGGCCAGCAGCAATTCGTCGAGAAGTGTCGGCACCCCTTCGAACGGCCGGCTACCAACGGCAACGTTGGCGGCATAGAAGGCGAGGAATTGATCGTGCAGCCGCGTCAGCTCGTCGCCTGTCACGGTCACGTCGTGCAGCCGCAACCCAGCATCGATCATCGCTTTCGAACCGTGGCCAATAAACGGGTGCAGCCGGGTGACGCTGATGGGCGAAAGCCCAAGAAGGCCTAGAACATGGTTGGTGGCGGCCGCCAGGTCCGGCGCGGTATCGACGAGGGTGCCGTCGAGGTCGAAGACGACGGTGGTGTCAGTGAGATCGAGGGGCATGGGCGGTGCTCAGTTGCGGCGCGGCAAACTATTCGCCTTTACCACAGCTGGAAAGGGCAACGCCGGCGCTTGGGCTGCCGCCACTGCCTCTCACAGCGCATGTTGCGCGCTGACCGCCACGAGGGCCACCCCAAATCTGAGGCCAGGCCTGGGTCGCTGGAGCCGCGCGGCGCACGCAGCTGTCGCTGCGACTTGCTTGCGGCACATCACAGGCCTACACAAGCCGCAGTGTTCCATCGCCCGGTCCAGGGTGCATCAGAGTGGAGGCGTCCATGGATAAGCCCACAATTAGCCTGATCAGAAACCAGTGCTATGTCGACGGTCGCTGGATTGGCGAGCCGACGCTGCCCGTCACCAACAAGGCTACCGGCGACACCATCGCCAAGGTGCCAAGCTTCGGCGAGGCTGAGACGCGGTCCGCCATCGCGGCCGCCCACGATGCGCTGCCCGGCTGGTCCAAGCTGTTGGCCAAGGAACGCTCGAAGATCGTGCGCCGGTGGTTCGACCTCATGGTCGAGCACGCGGACGAGCTTGCTTTGCTGTTGACCAGCGAGCAGGGCAAGCCGCTGGCCGAAGCCAAGGGTGAGATCCTCTACGCCGCGGGCTTCGTGGAGTTCTTCGCCGAGGAGGCCAAGCGGGTCTACGGCGAAACCATCCCGACCTTCAAAGCGGATGCCCGCATCGTCTGCATCAAGCAGCCGGTTGGGGTGGTGGCGGCGATCACGCCATGGAACTTCCCGGCAGCCATGATCACGCGCAAGGTGGCGCCCGCACTGGCCGTGGGTTGCACGGTGGTGTGTAAGCCGGCCTCCGAGACGCCGCTCACCGCGCTGGCGCTGGCGGAGCTTGGTCACAGGGCCGGCATGCCGAGGGGCGTGTTCAACGTCATCACCGGCAAGGCGAGCGTGATCGGCAAGGAACTGACCGGTAATCCGCTCGTGCGCATGCTTACCTTCACGGGCTCGACCGAGATCGGCCGCGTTTTGATGGCGCAGTGTGCGCCCACCATCAAGAAACTCGGGTTGGAGCTCGGCGGCAATGCCCCCTTCATCGTGTTCGATGACGCCGACCTCGACCGAGCGGTAGCCGGCGCGATGGCCTCCAAATATCGCAATGCCGGTCAGACCTGCGTATGCGCCAATCGCATCTATGTGCAGGATGGCGTCTATGAGCGCTTCGCCGAAAAGCTTGCCGCCGAGGTCAAGAAGATGAAGGTCGGTGGCGGCACCGAGGATGGCGTCACCACTGGTCCGCTGATCAACAAGGCTGCCGTCGAGAAAGTCGAGGAGCACGTGGCGGATGCGCTCAAGCACGGGGCGATGATCGTGCTGGGAGGCAGACGTCACAGCCGCGGTGGCAACTTCTACGAACCCACCATCCTCGCCAATGTCACTCAGCAGATGATGGTGGCGCGCGAGGAGACGTTTGGTCCCGTCGCACCGCTCTTCAAGTTCAAGACCGAGGCGGACGTCATTGCCATGGCCAACGATACGCCCTTCGGGCTTGCCGCCTACTTCTATGCGCGCGATGTGGGCCGCGTATGGCGCGTTGCCGAGGCGCTCGAGTGCGGCATCATCGGCATCAACGAAGGCATCATCTCCA
>DATFXD010000192.1:0-12150 GCA_035258605.1 Hyphomicrobiaceae bacterium
GCGAAGGCTCAACCCCCGGTCGCCGAATCCGAAAGCAAGCGCAGGGTCGCGGCCATGGCCAATTGTGCCCGCTCCTTGGGTGGCAAATGTCGGCGCGCGCTGCAGGGCGCCTCAATGGCGATCGGAGTAAGCGGCGGAAAGGCCGCAACAAAGTCCTTAAGCCAAAGGCCACCCTCGCCCGGATAGAGGCGCCCGCCGCGCGCCTCGTTGCGCAGGTCATCGGCGGCTGGCGCTGCCGCCGGCGCATCGCTCAAATGCAGATAGGAAAAGAGCGTTGCATCGTAGCGCTTGATGTCCTGCGGCGTTCCGCCGGCGCGGCTCAGATGCAAAGCATCGACCAGCAGCCCGGCGCGACCTGGTGCGGCCGCCGCCAGCAGTCGATCGGCGTCGGGAAGTGAGGCGCAGACGGCATAGGGGATGAACTCGAGCATGGGCCGCAGGCCCCTGGCGTGCGCCGCCTCACACAGGCTGGCAAAATTGTCACCCATGCGCTGCCAGTCCGGATCGTGGCCGACCGTCAAGACGTGACGCGCGCCAAGATCGGCCGCAAGATCGAGCGCCGGGCCGAGCGCGCTCACCTGGGTATGAGGCATCAGCCAAATGGCTTCGACGTCGAGAACAGCCACCCCGGTGTCGCGCATGATGGCCTTGAGGCGCCGTTGCAGCGGCCGATCGTCGAGGACTGGGACAATGGTGTCCGTCGGCAGCGGCGGCACGATGCGGAGGCCGATGGCATCAAAGCCGGTCTCGGCAGCCGCTTCGAGCAGCGCATCGGGAGCCGCGTCGAGCACGGTGAGGTGGGCCAGTGACAGCAGGGGTCGTCGCATCGCCATGGCTCTAGGTCGAAGGCTTTGGCGCGGGTGCCGTCACACGCTGGCCGTTGCAAGCTCAAGGATGTGGCCGCGAATGTCCGGCGGCCAGCCGGCGATCAATGCCGTCAGCGCCGGCAGGTTGTTGGCAAAGAGCGCTCGCGCTGCCTCCTCGAAGTTGTCAAGATTGCCGGCAATTGCCGACATGAAACGATAGCTGCGCTCGTGGCGCCGTCGCTGCTCGGCCGCCGGACTGGGGCCGGCGCGTCGCGCCTCCTCAACCAGTCGACGCAACGTGACCGAAGCACCGCCCGGCTGTTCGGCGAGCCACTGCCAATGCCGCGGCAGCAACGTCACCTCGCGGCTGATGACACCAAGCCGCGGGCGACCGACCGGGCGGGTGTTCTGGGCCGCATCGGGGAACTGCGCGCCAATGCGCTCGGCAATCTCATGATCGCTGCCGCGGCAATCGAAATCGATTTGTTCGCCGGAGTTATCGTCAAAGATCAGAACCGAGGCCTCGGTGCTGGTGCGCAGAAGCTCTCTGACGGCGATCGCAACCGCAACATAGGAGCCAGAGGCGACCCGGCGGTGGTGATCGAAGGCCGTGCAGGAGCGGCCGGGTGTTGGCGTGGGCATGCGCGTCTTTTTACCCGGGTAAAACTTGCGGTCAAGGCATTTCTGCTGGGGACCCGGGCTACCTCGAGGAGCCCCCAAGCGTGCGTGGCGCTTTGGTCCTAGGCGATGGCAAGCCCGACGTAGTTTTCCGCGAGCGCCGTCTGCGCCGCCTTCGAACTTGCAAGGTAGCTCAGTTCGGCCGCCTGTGCCCGGCGCTCGAAGCCACTCGCCTCGGGGAAGCGGTGGGTCAGCGCCGTCATCCACCAGGAGAACCGTTGCGCCTTCCACACCCGCGCCAGGCAGCGCCGGGAATAGTCGTCGAGGGCATCGCTGCGGTTCGACTTGTAATGGGCAATCAACGCCTCGGACAGAAAGCGCACGTCGGCAGCCGCCAAGTTGAGACCCTTTGCCCCCGTTGGCGGCACGATATGGGCGGCATCGCCGGCGAGGAACAGCCGACCGTGCCGCATCGGCTCGGCGACGAACGAGCGCAGTTGCGCCACGCTCTTCTCGATTGCTGGACCGGTCTCGAGCACCGCTGCCGCATCGGCGGGAATGCGACGTCGGAGCTCGCTCCAGAATCGCTCGTCGGACCAGTCGGCGACATCCTCATCGGTCGACACCTGCAGATAGTACCGGCTCCGTGTCATCGAGCGCATGGTGCACAGCGCAAAGCCGCGCTCGTGATTGCAATAGATGAGCTCATGGCTGACCGGGCGGGTGTCGCTCAGGATGCCGAGCCAGCCAAAGGGATAGGCACGCTCGTAAATGCGGATCACCTCCTGCGGAATCGCCTGCCGACTGATGCCGTGGAAACCATCGCAGCCGGCGATGAAGTCACACCTGATCTCGTGTACCCGGCCGCCCTTTTGATAGCGCAGGCGGGGCTTGTCGTTGGTGATGCCGTCGAGGCTGACATCAGCGGCCTCATAGACGATGTGGCTGCGCGCCGCCTCGTGCGCGGCCATCAGATCCTTCTGAATTTCGGCCTGGCCATAGATGCTGACGACTTGGGCGGTCAGGCCTTTGAGGTCGATGCGATGGCGCCGGCCATCGAAGGCGATCTCGACACCAGTGTGGGTGAGCCGCTCGCGGGCTAGTCGCTGACCGACCCCCGCCGCTTGCAACAGATCGACGGTCCCTTGCTCAAGCAGACCAGCGCGCACCCGCGCGCGCAAATACGCCGGTGTCCGCTTCTCCAGGACGATGCTGTCAATACCGCCCAATCGCAACAGCCGTGCCAACAGCAAACCAGATGGCCCGCCGCCGATAATTCCCACTTGCGTTCGCATGGAGCGTCCAACCGTGGTCGTGGCCAGGGCATCCCGCCCCGCGCCGCCAAGGCCAACTACGCGTTCTTACACCCTCAGTCTAGTACGACGCCGGCCAAGGGCCGCGACGCCGGTCGAACATGGGATGATCAGCAATACCCGCTGGCTCTAAGGGTTAATGTTGCCGGTCCGACACGAATCTCGGGGCATACAGCTAGCTTGCTTTACCGCCAACAGATTTCGGAGGTTTCTATTAATATTTTTGGAATACCAGCGCATGGACGATCCCAGGCATCTGGCAGGCATTGCAGGCGATTGGCGCGACATCAACGGCAGCCATTGTGAATGATGCCATCGTGGCTGTTGGCAGAACCCTACCCTGGCGCGATGACGAGGCACGTCGCGAAAGGCTCGAGGCATTACCGGACGTGGTTAAAGACGAACTCCGCATTCATACGCAAGCTTTCTTCCGCTATCCGAACGACCTCACGACATTGCTTTACCAGTACGTTTCCAAACATCGCGACGAAATTGACGCGCCAGCAAATTTCCAGGATGTGGGTCAGCAATCTTGTTGTCCGCAAACAGCCGATGCCGCTCGGCATTCACGGCCTCCAGTTTTGCGCATTTGTGTTGACCCAGTGCCGGCTCGGGCCGCTGGCATAGCCTGAACCTCGGCGCTTCGACCATAGGTTGAGCACCTTCGAGCAGTGGGTCGCCCTCCCGGAAGGTTTCCACCAGGTAAAGGCAGGGCACGCGCCGGTTGGCGCAAAGCCGGCGCAAATCGCGCTGGCGCTCGGTCAACGACAGACTGCGCAAATCGACACTGTTTTGAAACAACAGGTCGAAGGCGAAAAACGCCATCCGCGACACATCAGGCCGGTGCCGCCGCATTTCAGTGTGAAGGGCAACCAATTCCGGTCCGCCGCCGCAAGCTGATTCCAGCGGCTTCCTGGCGCGTCAGATGAAGCCTAGCCGGACGCAGCCGCGGTGGCAGCGCGGTCAAAACCGAGATAGGTTGCCGCCACTGGCACCCTCGCATCGGTGTTCAAGAACGGGAGCAGCCGGAACTACTTCGCCCCCAGGAGAACGTCTATTGATTGCAGCAGTGCCTCCGGGCCATCCGAAGCAGACGCTGCTCTTCTTTGTCGTTTCGGATCTGGACCAGACCATCCGGACCGAGATGAGAAATTTCGTTTATGGGCTCGCGGACGTCAGGAGTTGGGCTCTTGGTCCACCCACTTTCGTTAGACACCGCGAGAAGCCACGGGATACGTCAAAGGGAGACGTGCCGGTCGAGACCGTGGGAGGATATCTGAAGATTTACACGGCATTGCCCCCTTGGAACCTAGCGCGTGAGGTTGATATTCTACACCTGCTCGAAGTGGAGACGCTGGTGACTAGACTCTGCGATTTTTCACATCGTGCGGGGCTGGAAATCGAGTTCGAACTTGACGGTAAGTTTGTCGGAGCCATTAGGAACGGCGCAATGGATGTCACTTTATCCGTTGGACTTCTAGGGGAGTGGAGGCGCCATCTTTCCCCATAACGCCGGCTCAGGTGAAGATGCTCAATGCCGGTGGCCACGTCGTCCTAACCGGCTTGGGCTTTTTTGTCCGGATTGTAATCAAGGCCTGAGCAATACCATGAAAACGATGGCAGAGAAGTGCAACTCCGGACTCACGCGTCGCAGCAAAAGGCGGCTTATCAGCGAGGAGTCAGAACATCAGCTCAGGCGGCGGCAGTACGCCATTCTACGATTGTGTCGCCATTAGTTGTCGTTTTAAAGCGGCCCTTCACACACTTGGCGTGCGCACGATCAACCCTTAGGCGATCCCCAACGGCCATCTTAAGAGCCTCATGCCTCTCGTGATCTTGAGCCAAGGCTGGATGTGTTTCGACAGACACTTCGCCTCGCTTAAACGCCGAGTCCCAGCGTAGCCAAATTTCCCAGTCTTCGAGGACGAACGCCAGAAGCTTTTCATCGACGGGCGAGACAAGATACGTGTCTCCGTATTCATCTGAACTGTCGTCGAACTCAGCCTCGTAGATGTGAGGCACGCCATTCAAATCTGCGATGCCAAGGCGCGGCCCATCGTAGTACTTATTCACCGTGTATACTCGATCCCAGGCCATTGAACCTTGCCTCGGCACCCTTGCGCTTTTCTAGTCGATGCAAACTTCGCTACTGCAATCTGTCTTCGGTGCTCGACCATCATCGTCGCGAATTTCAGATGATCTCGCGCGAGGCCTCCGATAGCAATCGCCGCACCGCCATAGCCATGTCGAGAGCGGATCCCAAAAACGTTCTAGCCCGTCAGATGACCCCTCCGATTTCTGACGCAGCTGCCGCAGCAGCATGGATGATCGGTCTGTGCCAGGAAGTAGGATCGACATGGTTGGCCTGTGCAAGCCCTATGGGGTTGATAGATGTTTGCGCAGGAAGCCGATCACTTCATTCTTGAAGTCTTCGTGGAACGCGGATCGATCGAAGCCTGGCGCATCTTCACAGAGTCTGCTTGGAAGGTTCCTTCGCATGGTGTCGGTGCAGGGCGGAAGGAAAGAGAAGTGGATGCCGTTCGAGACCAAGTGGAATTCCGGCACGGCAGGCAGCCGCGACCGTAGGCCGAGAGCACAACATCCGGAATCGTAGCTCGAAGAAAGCTTCGGATCAGAACTCCACAACTGAACCGGCACCTTGATCGACTTCAATCTGTCGGACGAAAAGAATATGCCTGGCCCCGGGTCAACGACGATGGCCGCACGTATACGTTGGTCGACACTCGCTGTGCGAGCGGGCGCTTCGCCATTGCGTAGTTGTTCACAAGCGAGGAAATCTGATTTCTCGCAGCCGGGTAGATCACGGCGAAAGTCAGGATCACCACCTATGGCCACTACTGCCGTGTAGCCACCCAAAGAAAAGCCAAAAACACCCACGCGATTGCGATCAAGCTGCGCCGCGCCAGCCCAATCTCGATGCATGAAATCGACAAGACGCTTGAGATCGACTGGCCGCTCGACAAGCGTCGAGAGTGCGTCTCTATGAGCGCGATCTTGAGAGTTGTGGTCCGGATGGTCGACCGCGGCGACAACAAACCCCGCGTCGGCGATTGAAGCCGCGAGTGCGTGATGGACCCCGAACCATCCGCCTCGACCGTGAGACATGACAACGAGCGGAACGCGGCTCGCGTCGAGGGGACAGTCTCTTGCGCCATACAAAGCGAAATCTCTGACCACGATCTCCTCACTAGGTGCCTTGCAAGGGTACCAGATTGCTCCAGCCAGCAGTCTTGCGCCTCCATTGGCGGGGATTTCGAATAGCTGAAGTCCGGCTGCGTATGCCGTCGTGGCCGTGAGGCCAAGAGCCAGACCGAGCGCAATTCTCAAAGCACGCATCGTAGCTCCGTCGGTGTGATCGCAGTCCGCTTGCAAGTAATGGCTTCCATCAAGAACGGGCCGAAGCTTTCTGAAGACGCGATTGGGCGTAAGCGGACACTGTGGCGACACTCAAGCCGAGGTCACGCCACTGCCACTTTCGTGTCATGTGTGGACGGCGCCTTGCGGTCAAGTGCCGACGGATCACAGTCCCGACCCGCGGTCACCCCCCGAACACAATTGTTCGGGACGAGCAAGGGTGCGCGGCATCGGGTGCAAGACCACAATCCTCGCGGCGGTGGCGCCAGCGGCGGAGCACCACGCCGTTAGGGGATCAGCTGTTGGCGAACGGCTTCGGAAGCGGCATGCGCCCGGTTGCGGGCGCCAAGCTTGACTTTCGCCTTCTTGAGGTGACTGCGAACCGTCTCCTCGCCAATGCCCAGCAGTTTGGCAATCTCGTTGGTGCCGCGGCCCAGCGACACCAGCCGCAACACGGCGAGTTCGCGGGCGGTGATGCAGGCCCGGCTTCCGAATCGGTCCCCATCGTCGGGCGTGATCTCTTCGAGCCGCAGAGCGGAAAATTGCGCGGCCGCAATCAGCAGAATGCGCAGCGGCTGCGTCAACACCTTGCCCAGTGCGTGCCGCGACCAGTAGGCCACCAGCCATCTTTGTCCGACGCAACAGGTAAGCGCATCGCGGATACCGTATTTGAGGGCGAGCTCATAGGGCCAGCGATCGATCCCGATTGGTTCCAGCCTCTGCATGGTTTCGGTCCAGGTGTAGGCCACCAGGCTGGTCTTCGCCATCATGATCCCCGGATCGTAGCCCCCAGCGGCCATGGCGGCGTACTCCTTCCACCATTCGACCGGCACCGAGGAGTGCAGGAAGACGTCTTTTCCAATCTCGATCGACGGCCAGTCGGAGGTCAACGATGGCATGCGCCCGACGCCAAGCACGTTGATGGGCAACAGCGTCGAGGCAAAATCGTCGAGGGCTTCGAGGATCTCATCGGGCGTCTTGGCCCCACTCACCAGATCGGTAAATTTGCTGAGAAGGGGCGTCGGCGGACTGCTCGCCGGCAATACTTGGGAGGCCATCGCTCGCTCCACGCCAGACATGGGCGACGCCGAGCTTGTATCGTTTCTGTTGTGGCGCGATATCCGGAAAAACGCCGATCGCACCGACGCGCCGCGCAACCAACGGGGGCCCGGATCGGTGCGTCCCGCCTTGTGGCCTGGCGCGGCGGGCGCCTGTCAAACGTGGGCGGTGCGCAGGGCAATGCGCTCTCTCGCCCGGCCCCCCGGCTGAGGTCAAGGTTCGGCCGGGGTCCGCCGGCGGCCTCCGCCCGCGATCGGCCGCTTTAGGCAAAGCGGCGGGGACTAAACGCTGCGACATCGATACGCGGCGTCTCACCCGAAACGATCTCGGCCACGGTCCTGCCGGTCTTGGCGGCGCACGCCATGCCGACGTGGCCATGCCCAAAGGCGTAGACAACGTCACTGGTCTTGCGCGCGGGGCCGATCACCGGCAGCGAATCGGGCAGGCTCGGCCGATGCCCCATCCAGGTGCTGAGGCGGCCTTCGCCATAATCGCTCACCAGAGCCGGATACATCCGTCGCGCCAGCGTGAGCAGCACGGTGGCCCGCTGCCAGTTGGGCGGCGCCGCAACGCCTGCCAGCTCGACCGTGCCGGCAAGCCGCAGACCCTGTTGCATCGGCGTGGCGACGAACTTGCCCTCGGCGTCGGCAACGGGAATCCGCGGCGTGACCTCGGGATCCCGGATCATGATGTGATAGCCCCGCTCGCTCTCGAGCGGTAGGCGGTCTGAAAGCTGCGCCGCCAATGGCTTCGACCAGATGCCGGCGGCGATCACGGCCGCATCGACCGCCATGGTGGTATCCTCTAAGCGCACGGCCTTGAGCCGACCATCGCGCACCTCGAAGCCGATGACCGGCTGCTGCACGAAACGACCGCCGTCGCGCTGGAACGCCGAAGCCAAGCTCGTCACCAGGCGATGCGGGTTGGTGGTGTGGCCGTTCTCGCGCACCAGCACACCCTTGACGTAGGCCGGTGAGAGGTTGGGGTCGAGCTGGCGGATTTGTTGGGCGTCGAACTCGTCCCAGGTGATGCCGTTGTCGGCGCGCAGCTTCCACGCCGCCCGCTCGCGCTGCCAGCCGTCGAGCGTTCGATAGACGAACAGGTGCCCGACACGTTCGATCAGCCCGCTGGCTCCGGCATCCTCGATGAGCGGCATCAAGGTCTCGATCCCGTGCTCCAGCAGGCTGCGCAACGCGCGCGCCTGTAGAGCCACCTTGGCCGGGGTGCCGGCGCGCACGAAGCCGATCAGCCAGCGCGTCAGCCTCGGCAGATAGCTGAGCCGCACCGACAGCGGGCCAAGCGGATCGTTGAGCCACCGCGGCAGATTGCGGATCGTCCCCGGCATGGCCATCGGCACCACCGATGAGCCGTTGAAGCAGCCGGCATTGCCGAACGAGGTGCCTTCGCCGGGGCCTGCCGGATCGAACAGCACGACCTCATGGCCCTTGCGCAGCAAGAAGCTCGCCGTGGTGACCCCGATCATGCCGGCGCCAATGACCGCCACCCTCTTTGGCGCTGCCGCCTGCCCCATCTCCCCCTCGACCGCGTGACCGCCCAACCAGCGCCCGGATCTTAAGGAGCGCCGGCGGGAAGATAAAGTCGCCGCACCTTACCCTTGAGTGCCCGCCAGATCGGCCAGGATGCGGTCGATGCCCTCCCCCGAGCAGGCCGATCCGCACCGGCCGCGGCGCACACCTGCCGCAAAGATGGTTGCCTTCTGGCACCAACATGCCGATGGTCGCCATCGGGCACGCCCTGGTGGCGGCGCGGCCCGCTGTCGGGACGGCGGCCGTCCCGCCAAGGGCCAAGTTTGCAAAGCCGTGTGCGGAGCAACCGATGGGCAATGATACCGGCCATGAACGCATCGCTTACGGCGGCAAGGCCGTCTACGGCGCGCGGCTCGGCATTTTGATGCTCGAAGCGCGCTTTCCCCGCATACCCGGCGACATGGGCCACGCCGGCACTTGGCCGTTTCCGGTGCTCTACAAGGTGGTGACAGGCGCTTCCCCGCGGCGCGTCGTCATCGATGCGGCGAGCGGGCTGCTCTCCAGTTTCATCGAGGCGGCGCGGGAACTCGAGTCGCTCGGCGCCGATGGCATCACCACCAACTGCGGTTTTCTCTCGCTCTATCAGCGCGAGCTGGCGGCTGCGGTGAGGGTACCGGTGGCGACCTCGAGCCTGATGCAGGTGCCGATGATTGCCAGCACCTTGCCGGCCGGCAAGACGGTTGGCATTGTCACCGTCAGCGCCGCCAGCCTGACACGCGAGCACCTGCTCGCGATCGGATTGAACCCCGGCTTGCCGATCGTTGGCACCGAGGCCGGCCGGGAGTTCACGCGCGTGCTGATCGGCAACGAAGAGCGGCTCGACGTGGCGGCCGCCGAACAGGACATCCTTGCGGCCGGCGATGCCCTGCTGCGCCAGGAGCCGGCGGTCGGCGCGATCGTGCTCGAGTGCACTAACATGGTGCCCTATGCGCGCGCCCTGCGCGATCGGCTGGGCATCCCGGTCTACGACATCTATAGTTTCATGCTGTGGTTCCATGCCGGGCTGGCGCCGCGGGATTTTGGACACCCGGGATCTGCTCGGCAGCCGTGGCGAGAGCGCTAGCCGCCCTTTCTCACCTAAAGGCAACCGCGCTCGACGCCGGCGTTGGGCGCTTGCGACCCGCACTGCCATCGCATGAGCCAGGCGGCCAGGGTCTCGACCGCTGCCGTCAATGCACCGGCATTGTCGATGACGAGCTCGGCATCGGCCGCTGAAAAGTCGCTGGCGCGCCTCAGCCGCGCCGCCTGCTCCTTTCCGTCCTCGCGGCCGCGGTGCGCCAGTCTGGCGGCGCGGGTCGCAGCCGGCGCATCGATCAGCACCACCGCGGCGTGCCGATAGCGCCGGCGGGCGCTGGCAGCGACACTGCGCGAGGCATTGAAAACGACGCAGCCGCCGGCGCCAACCGCCGCGTCGATCTCGATTGGAATGCCGTAGCTGAGCCCATGCGCCTGCCAGTGCAGCGCATAACGGCCGGCAGCAAGCTCGGCGGCAAATTCACTTTGGCTCACGCCGTCGTGCTCCTCGGCGCTGCCTGGTCGACGCGTCACCACCCGCCGTGGAAAAGTGAACTCACCACTGTCGCCCAGTCGGCGCCTCACCTCGGCCAAGATCGCATCCTTGCCGGCGCCGCTCGGGCCGACGATCAAGGCGACCCGCCCCGGCCCGAGATCGGCGGTCACCTCCCCATCAGATGATGCGTCGTCCGCCACGGTAGACCTCACGAACCACGGGAAGGTCGCCCACAACATGAACGCGCGCCAGATCCGCGCGCAGCCCCGCGGCGATCTGCCCGCGGTCGTGGAGCCCGGTGGCCGCGGCCGGGTGCAGCGTGACCGTGCGCAGCGCCGCCGGCAAGCCATAGCCGTCGATGCGGCGGGCAAGATCGAAGGCCCCCATCAACAGGCTGGCCGGGACGTAGTCGGAGGACAGGATATCGAGCACGCCCTCTCGTGCCAGCGCCTCGGCGGCGACATTGCCCGAATGCGACCCGCCGCGCACCACGTTGGGCGCCCCCATCAGCACGGCAATCCCGGCCCGGTGCGACGCGGCGGCGGCCTCGACGGTGGTCGGGAATTCGGCGATGGCGGCACCGTCGGCGATCGATTCCGCAACGTGCGCCGGCGTGGCATCGTCGTGACTGGCGGTCACCACCGCGCTCGCCTTGGCCAGCGCCACCAGCCGGACGCGATGGCGCTGGTAGTTGGCCGTGAATTGCTCCCGCCTGCTGACCATGATCCGCTCGAGCTCGGCGTCGGGCAGGCTCAATTTGCCGCCGTAGTAGGTCTTCCAGGCACCGACATCGCAGAACTGGCGCGCGCCCGGGGTGTGGTCCATCAACGAAATGAGATCGGTATCGTAGCTGTCGAGCAGCCAGGCGGTCTGCTCGACCACGTCGTCGGCACAGATTTCGCAGCGCAGGTGCAGACGATGATCGGCGCGCAGCAGACCCTCGGTTCTGGCGGTGTCGATGGCACCGAGCACCGACGTCAGCTCGGCGGCAACGGAATGGTAGCCGGCATCGGAGCCGACCCGCACCGAGTCGAACACGGTGGTAATGCCCGATGCCGCAATTTGCGCATCGTAGGCGACCACGGCCGCCACCGGTGGCCACGCTACCTTCGGGCGCGGCCGCAGGTGATTCTCCAGATGATCGGTATGCAGTTCAATCAGACCGGCAACGATGAGATCGCCGCTGCAATCGATGCCGCGTTCCGGCGCTCGGCCTTCGCCGACCTCGAGGATATGCTCGCCGCCAATGGCAACCCAGCCTTCGATCACTGCCGCCGGCAGCACGATCCTGGCGTTCTCGAAGATCTTGGTGCTCTGCACTGGCGATCTCTCAAGCTCGAAAACGACTAACGTCGATACTGTTATCCGCGACCTGCCGCTTGACGTCGTCATCATGAAAGATACCGATCAGCGCCGCGCCCGAGCGCTTGCGCTGGCGTATGAAGTCGATGACGGCGGCGCGGTTCTTCTTATCGAGGGAAGCGGTCGGCTCATCGAGCAGCAGCACAGGATGGGTGGCGACGAAGCCGCGTGCGATATTGATGCGCTGCTGTTCGCCGCCGGAGAAGGTGGCGGGCGGCAGCTGCCAAAGCCGCTCCGGGATGCCCAACCGCGCCAGCAGCTCGGCCGCGCGTGCGCGTGCGGTTGCCACTTCGAGGCCGTTGTCGCGCGCCGATGCCGCCACCACATCGAGCGCGCCGACCCGCGGAATGGTGCGCAGGAACTGGCTGACGTAGCCGATCACCGAGCGGCGCAGGCGCAACACGTCACGCGGCGAGGCACGCGCAACATCGCTCCAGCCGTCGCCATCGCGCACCAGGATGCTGCCGGCATCGACCCGGTAGTTGCCGAAGATCATTTTGAGAATCGACGACTTGCCGCTGCCGGAGGGTCCGTCCAGAACCAGGCACTCGCCGGCGTTG
>DATFXD010000193.1:0-40959 GCA_035258605.1 Hyphomicrobiaceae bacterium
AATCGACGTAGGCCAGGCCCGCCTGCGTCGTCAGCACGATCAGCCGCGAACCGCGCGATTGCCGGGCGGCCTCGAACGCAGCAAAGCTCGGGTGGCGCGAAATTTCGACGTGCACGAGATAGTCGAGGCCGGCCCGCCGCAGCCTCTTCGCCGTCATGTCGAAGCCGGTCGGACCGATCACGTCGACCGGCGTCCCCAAGCACGCCGCCAGGCGCAGGATCGCGCCCGTATTCTGTGGAATGTCGGGCTGGTAGAGGGCGAGGCGCATGGGGCGAGGCGATCCCTCCGCTGGCCTCGAGCAAGCGCGATCGATGTGCGCCAAATTGCCCTCGGCGAGGCTGTGCAACAGCCATTGTGCATCAGCGGGAAGAATGCAAAAAGAACGCGCGTCAATACGTCCTGTTGGGAGTGCCGGGGCGATCACCGACAGTTTGCCGCGGCTATTGAGGCGGCTCCGGGGCTTCGGGGTGTCGACCGGAAGCGTTGGCGGCATGCTGCCTGCGGTGCGCGCGTGTCGGCCAGCACTGCGACCGGCGGATGGGCGACGCATTAGGCAGTGTAAAGGGAGGCCGACTTGGCGACTGGAACCGTGGACGAGCCCAATCGGCGCGACTTCATCGTCATTGCCGCTCAGGCCTTTGTCGGGGTCGGCGCCGCGGTGGCGCTTTGGCCCTTCATTCATCAGATGAACCCCGACGCCTCCACCCAGGCGCTGGCCTCGATCGAGGTCGATCTGACGCCGGTGAAGGAAGGCCAGGCGATTACCGTGTCCTGGCGCGGTAAGCCGGTGTTCGTGCGCCACCGCACGGCGCAGGAGGTGCAATCGGCAAAAGAGGTCAAGCTCGCCGACCTGGTCGACCGCTCGGCACGCAACGACGCCTTGCCCGAAAGCACGCCGGCGACCGACCTCAACCGCACCAAGAAGGGCAAGGAGAACTGGATCATCCTGGTTGGCATCTGCACCCACCTGGGCTGCATCCCCAAGGGCCAGAGCCTGAACGATAGTCGGGGTGACTTCGGCGGCTGGTTCTGTCCCTGCCACGGTTCTCACTACGACACCGCCGGACGCATCCGCAAAGGGCCGGCGCCACGCAATTTGGAGGTGCCGAACTACGATTTCGTGTCGGACACCAAGGTCAAAATCGGCTGACGGAGTGCCAGATGGCAGGCCACGAATCGACCTACCAGCCGAAATCGCGCTTTGAGCGCTGGCTCGACGAGCGACTTCCGATCGCGCGCATGATGCACGCGCAGTTCGTGGACTTTCCCACGCCGCGCAACATCAACTACCTGTGGACCACGGGCGGCATGCTGGCGTTCTTTCTCGGCGTGCAGCTCCTCACCGGCATCGTGCTGGCGATGCACTACCTGCCCTCCGCTCACGATGCCTTCAACAGCGTCGAAGCCATCCGCCGCGACGTCAACTACGGTTGGCTGATCCGCAATCTGCACGCCGTCGGCGCCTCGATGTTCTTCCTTGCCGTCTACATTCACATTGCCCGCGGCCTCTACTATGGCTCCTACAAGGCGCCGCGCGAGGTGCTATGGATCCTGGGCGTCATCATCCTGCTGCTGATGATGGCCACGGCGTTCATGGGCTATTCCTTGCCCTGGGGGCAGATGAGCTTCTGGGCGGTCACCGTCATCACCAACCTGTTCTCCTCGATCGATTCCATCATTCCCGGCCTCGGCACCCGCATCGTGCAATGGCTGTGGGGCGGCTTTTCCGTGTCAGGCACGACGCTCACCCGCTTCTTCAGCCTGCACTACGTGCTGCCGTTCGCCATCGTTGGCGTGGTGATGCTGCACGTCTGGGCGCTGCACACGGTCGGCCAGAACAACCCGACCGGCCTTGAGATCAAGACCAAGTCGGATTCGGTGCCGATGTCGCCGCACGCGGTGATGAAGGACCTGTTTGGCTTGGCCGTGTTCATGGTGCTGTTCACCTGGTTCGTGTTCTTCCTGCCCGATTACCTGGGCCATGCCGACAATTACATCGAGGCCAATCCGCTCTCGACACCGCCGCACATCGTGCCCGAGTGGTATTTCCTGCCCTACTACGCCATCCTGCGCGCGATCCCGAACAAGCTGTTGGGCGTGATCGCGATGTTCTCGTCGATCATCCTGTTGTGCTTCGTGCCCTGGCTCGATACCTCGCCGGTGCGCTCGACCAAATACCGTCCGCTCTACAAGTGGTTCTTCTGGCTGTTCATCCTGACCGTGATCGCGCTCGGCTATCTGGGCTCGAAGCCACCGGAGGGGGCTTATGTGTTCTGGGCGCGGATCTTCACCGCCTACTACTTTATCCATCTGTTGCTCGTGCTGCCCATCGTCGGGGTGATCGAGACACCGGCGCCGCTGCCACGCTCAATCAGCGAGGCGGTGCTAGGGTCGGGCGGCCATGTCACCGTCGGGGCGGCAAGCGCCCCAGAGAAGCGCTAGGCCGGGGAACGACATGAGCCACAGGTTCGCCTTTCGACCAGGCCTGGCTGCCATCCTGCTCGGCGCCACCTTGCCCTATTTGGTCCTTCCCGCCGCCGCCGCTGACCCGGCGCATGGCGAGGTTGCCCGCCAGCACTGGACTTTCAGCGGCCTCACCGGGCACTTCGACGACGCACAATTGCAGCGTGGCTTTAAGGTCTATTCGGAGGTCTGCTCGCGCTGCCACGGCGTGCGGCGCCTTGCCTTCCGCAATCTGGCACAGCCGGGCGGCCCGAATTTTCCCGAGGCCGGCGTCAAGTCGCTGGCCGCCACCCACGAGGTGGACGCCGAGCCCAATGAAGAAGGCAAGATCGTCAAGCGGCCAGCCACCTTGGCCGACCACATCCCGCCGCCCTTCCGCAACGACCAGGAGGCCCGATTTACCCTCAACGGCGCCTTACCTCCCGATCTCTCGCTGATCGTCCGTGCCCGCGCCGTCGAGGAAGCGACCCCCTTCTACCGGGTGCCCGACCATATGCTGCGCGATGTGCTGGCCGCCTACCAGGAGAGCGGCGCCGACTACGTTTACGCCTACCTCACCGGCTATAAGGAGCCGCCGGCCGGCACCAAGCTGCAAGAATTCATGAATTACAACGACACCTTCCCCGGTCATCAGACGGCGATGCCCAACCCCTTCCTCGGCGGCGATGGCATGGTGGGCTACGACGACAATACCCCGGCCACGGTCGACAACTACGCCCGTGACGTCACGGCATTCCTGGCCTGGGCCGCCGATCCCAAGCTCGAGGAACGCAAGCGCATGGGGCTGCTGGTGGTGGCCTATATCGTGCTCACCGCCCTCCTCCTCGGCCTCGCCAAGCGCCGCATCTGGCGCGGCACGCATTGAGCTTGGCTGGGGCCGAGCCGCTCACAACCCCAGCGCTGAACGGCAAAATCATGCCGCCTACTTGACCGACGAAAACGCCGTCGGCTGCAGGAACATGCTTTTGACGTTGGTCAGGATTGGGCCATCGCGCTCGCTATCGCTGCGGGCGGCGATCCACGCCGGGTCGGCCTGAAAGGTGGTCCATTTCTGCTCGCGCTCGGCCATCGATTCCCAGGCCAACAGGTAGTATAGGTCATTGTTGCCGTCGCCGATCAGCACGGTCCAGAAGCCGGCCTGCCTGATGCCGTGCTTGTCCCAGATCTTGAGGGTTTGCGTCTCGAAGCGCTTCAGCAGCGCCGGCAGGCGACCCGGAAGGCAGCTATAGACGCGCAGTTCGTAGATCATGTCGGCCTCTCTCTTGCTCGCTGTCGCGCACGCCCTTGTTTTACGGCGCGGGGGCAATTTTTTCACGGGTCCTTGCCCGAGCACAAGATGGGGCTTCAATTGTGCGCGGGGCTCTTGCGGCGGCAGGGCGCAGCCCTAACATGCTGGATGCCGCATAGGGTGAACGCCGACAGCAGCAAGGGCAAGCCATGACCAAAACCGTGCTTGGGATCATCGGTGGCAGCGGGCTCTACGACATGCCGTCGCTGCGCAGCGTGCACTGGCAAGCCGTAAGCTCGCCCTGGGGCGAGCCGTCCGACCAGATCCTGTTTGCCGAGATCGATGGGCTGCCGGTGCGCTTCCTGCCGCGCCACGGGCGCGGCCACAAGCTGCCGCCATCGGCCATTAATTTCCGCGCCAACATCGATGCCTTGAAACGCGCGGGGGTCACCGACCTGATCTCGATCTCGGCCTGCGGCTCGCTCAAGGAGGAGTTGCCGCCCGGCCACTTCGTGCTCGTCGACCAGTTCATCGATCGCACCTTTGCGCGCGAAAAGAGCTTCTTTGGCCCAGGTTGCGTGGCGCACGTGTCGATGGCCGATCCGGTGAGCCCAGGCCTGGTCGACAGCATCGAAGTGGCGGCAAAGGCGGCGGCCATCGCCTACACGCGCGGCGGTACCTACCTGGTGATGGAGGGGCCGCAGTTCTCGACCCGCGCCGAAAGCAATCTCTATCGCAGCTGGGGATGCGCGGTGATCGGCATGACCAACATGCCTGAGGCGAAACTCGCGCGTGAGGCGGAGATCTGCTACGCCACGGTGGCGATGGTGACGGATTATGACTGCTGGCATGATGAGCACGCCCACGTCGACGTCGCCGCGGTGATCAAGGTGCTCAACGCCAACGTCGATAAGGCGCACGCCCTGATTGCGCGCGTGGCGCACAGTTTTCCGCGCGAGCACCCGCCCTGCCCAATCGGTTCCGATCGCGCCCTCGACGTTGCCATTATCACGCCTCCCGCCATGCGCGACCCCGCCGTGCTGAAAAAGCTCGATGCCGTCGCCGGGCGCGTGATCGGTGCCGAGGCGCGCTAGCGGGGCTGGTTGCCTTGCGGCCGGCGGGCTCGGTCAAGCCAACCGGCACCGACTGGCGAGGTCTTAGAACGGTGACGGACGCGCCAGAGCACGAACCGTCGGCGCGCGGTGACAAGGAGAGCGACCCCATGCAGTTTGAGCAGTTTGACGACCTCATTCGCCGCTTTGCCGCCGCCGCCGCGGCCGGGGACGGCGATGCCCTGGCCGACCTCTTCACGCCGGAGGGCACCTACGACGACTACTTCTTTGGACCGTGCAGCGGTCGCGCCGCGATCAAGGCGATGCTGGTGCATTTCGCCGAGGGCGGGCGCAACTTTCGCTGGGAGTTCTATGACCCGGCGATCTCCGGCAGCATTGGCTATGCCAGCTATCGCTTCAGTTTCGAATCGACGCGGCCCGAGGCCAGCGGCCGGGTCACCTTTGACGGCATCGGCCGTTTCGACCTCGAGGGCGACCGCATCCGGCGCTATGCGGAGGTTTTCGATCGCGGCATGGCCCTGGCACAGCAGGCCTTCGAACCCGAGCGCCTGCGCCGGATCGCCCTCAAATACGCCACGGCGCTGAAGGCGCGGCCCGAGTGGGCCGCCCACCTCAGCTAGCCGCTGTCGGCGAGCCGATGCTTGCCCTGCCGGGGCGGCGGCGGCCGCTTCGGTGGCGACGCCCCGGCGCTACGGCGGTGACAGGGACGGCGATGGTGGCGGGGGTTCAAGCCTCGGGCGGTTCGCCATCGGAGGCGGGTGAGGAGGGCTCGCGATCCCGGCCCGCTGCTGCCGCCGGCCGGCCCGGCGTCGTCGGAGCTATCCGCGGAAACCGGTGCCAGAGCCGCCGGGTCGCGGCCCGGCTCTCGATCAGCGCCGGAGGGCTGCGCTCCTCGGTCGTCGCCAAGACCTGTGCCAGCGCGCGTGCCGCCGGTCTGGCCGTCAGCCGCGCCATCGGCGCTGCCAGCAGCAGCCCCAGCGCGATCGGGCTCAGCCAGGCGAACACGGCCGGCGAAATGCTCCACGACACCGCGGCGCCGGCGATGCCCCATGCCGTGTGCCAGCGGTGTTGCCACAGGTAATGGCTCAGTCCGTCGTCGGCACCGACCCGACGCTGCGCCCCCCAGCCGGCATCGCGGCCAAAAAGGATGCTGGCGACGGCGCTGGTCTGCGTCAGCATCAGCACCGGTGCAATCAAGGTCGACAGTACCGATTCGATGAGCACGCCGGCAGCGATGCGACCGACGCCGCCGTGGCGGCGGCGCTCGCGGGCATTGCGCAGGGCCCAGATCGCTCCCAGCAGCTTCGGCAAATGCACGATCAGAACCGTGGCCAGGAACAGGGCCAACGCCTTTTGGGCGTCGAACACCGGCCACTTCGGAAACAGGGTGACCTCGCTGCCGAAGTAGGCTGGCGTTGCATATTTGGCCTGCACGGCGAGCACGACGCCCACCAGCAGGGTCATGGCCCAGACCGGTGACGCCAGATAGGCCACGGCCCCCATCGCCAAGTGCACGCGGCTCAACAGCGGCAAACCGGTGACGCCAAGCAGGCGCAAGTGCTGCAGGTTGCCCTGCGCCCACCGCCGATCGCGGATGACGAGTTCGCCGAGAGTGGGTGGGCAACCCTCCCAGGAGCCGGCCAGCGACGGCACCAAATGCACCTCCCATCCGGCCCGACGCAGCAAGGCGGCTTCGACGAAGTCGTGGCTCAGAATATGGCCGCCGAGCGGTGGTGCACCGGCGAGCCGCGGCAGCCCCGCCGAATGGGCGAAGGCCTGGGTGCGGATGATGGCGTTGTGTCCCCAGTAGTTGCCGCCGTGCCCGTGCCAGGCGGCGAGGCCGGCGGCGACGATTGGACCATAGGTGGCGGCGGCGAACTGCTGCAGGCGTGCGAAACTCGAGCGGCCGCCGACGAGACGGGGCACGGTTTGAATGAGACCGGCGCGCGGGTTTGCCTCCATGCCCCCCACCAGGCGCAGCAGGACGTCGGCCGACATGATGCTGTCGGCATCGAGAATGATGAAATAGGCATAAGCGGCGCCGAACTTCTCCACCCAGTCTTGGATGTTGCCCGCCTTCTTGCCCAGGTTGGGCGTGCGCCAGCGCACATAAACCGGTGCTGCCGCTTCGGCCCTGAGTGCCGCATAGATCGCCTGCTCCGATCGGCGTTCGGCCGCGTCCTGTGTGTCGCTCAGGATGAAGACATCGAACCGGCCCGCGGCATCCGCCGCCCTGATCTCCCGGCACATGGCGTCGATGGTGGCGGCAACGGCCGCAGCGTCCTCGCGGTAGACGGGAAACAACAGCGCCGTGCGCCCCAGGCTCGTCGCCGGCGCCGTCGGCAGCTCCAAGCTATCGGTGTGGCGCCGCAGCATTAGCCCAACAAAGCCGACGAGAGCGCTAGCCGACCCCACCGCTACCCAGGCGAAGCACAGCGTGCTCAGGGCCAAAAACACCAGCTGCAGCAAGGTCGGCGCTTCGACCGACAAAACCCGGTAGAGGGTCCAGGCGAAGCCAGCCGAGGCCGATACCCACAGCACGATCAGCGCCGCGCGCGCCACCCGCACGCGGCCGGCGCTGGTCGGCTGCCGCGGCAACTCGCTCCACAACCTCTGCTCCGGCATCGGCTGTGGGCTCTCTTGGGGCAGGAACGCGTCGGACAACGGTGGCCGCTTCACCGCCGCCGCGGTCAATCCTTGGTCCATCGGTAGAGCCAGGTTTCCGAGATCGGGTTATCGTTGGCCTGCAGCACCAACCTGAGCTCGCTGGTGGCAGCGCCCTTGGGATCGAAGCTGAAGGCCACCCGCAGTCCGTCGATCTCGGGGTTGAGCTGCACCACCGGGGCGCCGATGGCGCCGCTGCTCGCCTCGACCTTGGCGAACGGCAATTCGGTCTGCGAGGGGGGGACAAAGGTCTTGAAATCGACCACAAACTGCATGGTGCCGGCCTTGCGTTGCGGGCCGGCGATCAGGCCGGCGCGCGTCGCATAGACGAAGGCGCCCGGCCAGCCGCGCGGCACATCGTTGGGCCAAGACAGCGTGTAGTTGAAGCTGTGCGCTTTGCCGGTGGCCAGCGGCTGCACCGGTTTCCAGTAGGCAACGATGTTGTCGTGAATCTCTTCCTCCGACGGAATCTCGATTAGCTCAACGGCACCGGCGCCCCACTCCTCGCGCGGCACCACCCAGGCGCTCGGCCGGCGCTCGTAGTCCGCCTCCAGATCTTGGAAACCGGCAAACGATCTCAGCCGTTGGATGAGGCCAAAGCCCTTCGGGTTCTGGTCCAGGAAATCGCTGGTCTCAAGGCGGCGTGGATTGTTGAGCGGCCGCCAAAGCCGCTCGTTCCAGCCATTGTGGACGGCGAGACCGTCGGAATCGTGCACCGCCGGCCGGAAATCGTTGATGCGGGCCCGATTGCTGCTGGAAAACAGATACATGCTGGTCATCGGCGCAATGCCGACGTCGCTGAGGTCACGGCGCGGATAAAGCGTACTTTCGACGGCGATGGTGGTCGGCCATCCCGGCGTGACCTCGAAGCGATAGGCGCCGGCGACGGATGGACTGTCGAGCAAGGCATGGATCGAGATTTTGCCGGCGCCAGCGGCTGGCTTCTCGATCCAGAAGCGGCGAAACATCGGAAACTCCTCGCCCTCGGGCTTGCCGACGTTGAGCGCCAATCCCCGCGCCGATAGTCCGTAGATCTGGCCGCGCGAGAGCGCGCGAAAGTAGCTCGCCCCCTGGAACACGATGATCTCGTCGAACAGGTCCAGTCGGTTGAGCGGGCCGGTGAGGCGAAACCCGGAAAAGCCCAGCCGCGCCTCCGGCGGCAATTTGCCGGCCAGCGGGCCGAGGTCGAAGTAGGAATTGTCGGGCGACAGCGGGCGAACATTGCCGCCGTCGACCAGGTTGATGTCGATCGGGGTCTTAAAAAGCCAGCCCGTTGGCAGCACCTGCAGTTCGAAATTTAAGCCTTCGCCCCGCCAGATCGTGCGCTCGCGGCGAAACCTGATCTGGCGAAATTGATCATAGGTGAGGTCCTTGGTGGCCTTGGCGGCGTCTTCCGGCGGCGCCGTGTAGGCCTGCTTGGCCAGCTCTTGCGCCATGGCTTTGACCGTCTCGTGCGAGAAGGCCGGCGGTGCTTGCGCGCGTGCCGCGCTGGCGCCGGCGGCAACGAGGCACAAAACAATGAGCGCCAAACGCTCGACAGTGCGCAACCGGGTCATCGCTCCATCTCATCAACACCACAATCTCAATCGCGGGCGGCGCCGCATGGAGGCGACCATCGACAACCCGTTGCGAACACGAGGCGGTCGTTGCTGCGGCGCGGCCAGGGCCGACACCACCCCCCTAGTTGTCCGCCGACGGCCCGTCCGCCAACCCCGGTCGCCCACCCCTCGGTCTGCCAACCCCCAGTCGCCGAGCCCCAGTCCGCCGCCGCCTTGTCCGCCCGGCCGGTCTGCCCCTTTCGCCGCTGTCGGGTGTCCGCCGACGGTGCTCGCCTCGCTCTCGGCCCGGGCGCCACCGGCGGATCCGGTGTTGGCTTGCGCGCCGTTGCCTGGGCCATGGCGTGGCGGCGCGTGGCCGCCGAGACGAGGCTCGGGGTAACGTCGGATCGGCGGCGATTGTTCCGCCGTCGCCAGCGGCGGCGCCGCCGACCGGCGCGGCCGTGGCCAACCCTCTCCCCCCGGCTTAGGCGGAACGCCTTGGCGCCGCCGGTGTGCGCGCGGCCAACGCGGCGCGCACCTTGTCGTGCAGTTCCTGGTTGAGGAATGGTTTGCCGATGATTTGGGTCTCGCTCACGCCCTCCAGTGCCGCCCGATCGGCGTAGCCGGTGACGAACAGAACCGGCAACGCCGGACGGGTCGTTTGCACGCGTCGGGCGACCTCGGCACCGCTCATTCCGGGCATGGCGAAATCGACCAGCATCAGGTCGATATTGGTGCTGTGCTCCAACAATTCGAGCGCGGCTCCACCGCTCCCCGCCTCCAGCACCGTGTAGCCCAGCTCGCGCAAAGTCGCGGCGGTGACTCGCGCACGGCATTGTCGTCATCGACCAGGATCAGGCGGGCGCTGGCCTTGACCACCGAGCCGGGGAACGATGCCGGCGGCTCAGGCCGCAGCGGCTGGGCGTCGGCGCGCGGCACGAAGATATCGACGGCCGTACCGGTGCCGATCATCGATCGAATGCGCACGCCGCCACCCGACTGCTTGGCGAAGCCCAGCACCTGACTGAGGCCAAGCCCCGATCCCTTGCCGACATCCTTGGTGGTGAAAAACGGCTCGAAGGCCTTGCTGCGCACGTCGCTGGTCATGCCAGCGCCGGTATCGATCACGCTGACGGCGACGTAGTCACCGGCCGGCGGCTCCTCCGGATAGAACGGCAGCCCGAGCGAAACGTTGCCGGTCGAGACGCTCAGCGTCCCACCCATCTCCATGGCGTCGCGGGCGTTGATGGAAAGATTGAGCACCGCCAGCTCGAGCTGGGTCAAGTCGACGAGTGCCGGCCACAACTCGGTGGTGAGCCGCGTCTCGATGCGGATGCTGCCGCCCATCGTGCTTTGCAACAGGTCGCGCATGCCGCTGACGGTCTGGTTGAGGTCGATCACCTTCGGCTCCAGGCGCTGCCGCCGCGAGAACGACAGCAACTGGTCGGTCAGCCTGGCACCCCGCTCGGCAGCGAACCGCATGTAGCCCAGCCGCTGGGCCAGCTTGCCGTCGATGCCGGCCTTGCTCATGGCTTTGTCGAGAAAGGCGATGTTGCCGAGCACGACGGTGAGCAGGTTGTTGAAGTCGTGCGCCACGCCGGAGGTGAGTTGCCCTACCGCCTCCAGCCGCTGCAGCTGCCGCAGGGTCAATTCGACCCGTTCGCGCTCTTCGATCTGGGCCAGCAATTGGCGGTTGGCGGCGGCCAACTCGGCGGTCCGTTCGCGCACCCGTGATTGAAGCTCTTCGTTGAGCCGCCGGCACTCCTGCTGCCGGCGGCGGCCGCGCAGGCTGGTCTCCACCATGCTGACGAGCGTGGTGGGATGAAACGGCCGCTCGCGGAAGCTGACGTTGCCCAGAATGCGCGTCAACAGCGCCGCCGCCGGATTGCGCTCGAGCCCGCCGCCATGGCGGGTCAAGACGATGAATGGGAAGTCCGACCAGGCGGGTTGCGCCGCCACCCAGTCCCTCAATCCACGCGTATCGATCCGGCCGAGGGCCTCTTCGGTGGCCACGACGAGGTCGGCGCCGCGAATAATCTCGCGCAGCAGGCGCGCCAGATCGGCGCAAATTTCGGCCTGGATGCCGGCCTCGCGCAGAATGCCCTTGGCGACCACGGCGTCGCGACCACGCGGCGCCAGGATCAAGGCACGCTCGCTCAGAGTTGCAGGCAGCGCGCTCACGTTCGTTCCAACAGCGGGCTCGATGCTCCGACATAGGTAGGACGCCTCCGCAGCACCCCCTGGAACTCGTGCAGCGGTTCGCCAAGCGCCAGCCCGCGACTTTCGATTTTGAGCTCGCGGATGGTGTCCTCATGCGGCCCGGTGCGCTGCTTGACCACCGAGATGGCGCGGCGCACCCGGCCGAACGCCTCGAAATAGCGCAGCATGATCACGCTGTCGGCGAGATAGGTGACGTCGACCGACTGCCGCATCTCCCCCATCATGCCGTGCTGGGCGATGGTGAGGAATGTTGCCGCGCCTCGGCGGTTCCAATATTGCAGCAATTCGTGCAGATGCAGGGTGAGATACTGCTCCTCCGGCATCGCCGCCTGATAGCCATTGAAGCTATCGATGGCGACCAGGCGACAGTTGCGGCCATCGACGCTGGCCCTGATCCGGTGCGGAAACTTCCCCGGTGACAGTTCGGCAGCATCCATTTGCTTCAGAATCAACTGCTGGTCGGCCTGCATGGCGGCGAGGTCGATGCCAAGTCCCTTGGCGCGCGCAGTGAGCAGGCCGAGCTCCTCGTCGAACAGCGCGGCTTTTGCGCCGCGGCCGATCGCCGCCGCAATATACTGCAGAACCAACAGCGACGTGCCGGTGCCGGCCGGTCCGATGATCAGCGTGCTCGAGCCAGCCGCCAGGCCGCCGCCGAGTAGCCCATCGAGGGCGCCAACGCCGCTGCGCACCAGCTCGCTGGCAGAGCCTGCCCGGTGTTCTGCCGCCACCAGGCGCGGGAACAGCGCGATACCGCCGCGGCGGATGATGAAGTCATGATAGCCGCCGCGGAACGATTGGCCGCGGCATTTGACGATGCGCAACCGACGGCGCTCGCCGCCGTAGATCGGCGCCAGTTGGTCGAGATGGATGACGCTGTGGGCGATGCTGTGCACGGCGCGATCAGTGCTCTCGGTGGTAAGGTCGTCGAGCATGATCACGGTCGAGCGGTGGCGGGGTAGTGCTTGAGGGCTAGGATCTGCCGCCGATAGCGCAGCGAGCCCTGCGCCAGCAGCCGGATTTCCGAGAGGCCGTCGATCACCACCCGCGTCGGCTCAATGCGCTCGATCGCCTGCGAAATCCGCTTGATGGTCTCGCCCACTTCGAGATCGGAGGCATAAAGCAGGCTTTGCTGCTGATCGGGATCGAGCGCGCTCTCGGGCGGCACCAACTCAAACACCTCGATTGCTGGCCCGAGCACCCAGCCGTGCGACTTGGCGCCCTCGCGCAACTCCTGCTCGGGCTCGGCCAGGCTGACGTAAATGCCGGTTTCGCCCTGATTGGCGCCGGCCATCAGGAACTGCAGCGCAATCGTGGTCTTGCCGGTGCCCGGGCTGCCTTCCAGCAAGTGCAGGCGGTTGTGGGCCCAGCCGCCGTTGAGAACATGATCCAAACCGGCAATGTCGCTGTTCGCTTTCGGGACGAGGTGGCTCGGGGTAGTCATGGGTTGTTTGGACGATCTCCCTCAACCGGTGCCGCACTTGCCCGACGTCACTGCGGCCGAGGCGCGGCGTCGGCGATACCGCCCCCAATAATTTTTTAACCACGAGAAAGTTCCAGCCCAGCTGCCGCTTGCCGCCGGAACCAAGATCTGCCGGCAACGTTGTTATCGCTGGGGCACACGTCTCTTTCCTCGCGTATGGGCCTTGCGTTTGGGGCACACATCCATTTCCCTGCGTCGCAAACTCTTTGAACTTGCTTGGCGCGCGCGCAATGGCTGGCCATGCGCCGCGGGGTGCGGGGCCAGCGACGGGGCATGGGCGCAATCGCGTGAGGCTCAGGTGGGCAATCAATGAGTGAGCAGGTGGGCGAGCCTGGCGCCAGGCCGCAAGCCTCCGAGGATGACCGTCTTTTCATCGGCAACAGCGACATGGCGCGGCGCATGCGCCAGTTCGATTGGGGCGCGACCTCGATCGGGCCGTCGAGCACCTGGCCACAGAGCCTGCGCATCGCGGTGCGCATCATGCTGACGTCGCGGCAGCCGATCTGGATCGGCTGGGGCAAGGATCTGCTCTACTTCTACAACGATCCCTACAAGTCGATCATCGGCGGCAAGGACGCCTGGGCGTTGGGACAGCCGGCCTCCGAGGTGTGGCGCGAGATCTGGGACGATATTGGGCCGATGCTGGCGCAGGCCATAGAGGGCGACGAGGGCACCTACGTCGAGAAGCAGCTCCTGATCATGGAGCGGCATGGCTACGCCGAGGAGACCTATTACACCTTTTCCTACAGCCCGATTCCCGACGCCGATGGCAATGCTGCCGGCATCATCTGCGCCAACACCGATGACACCCAGCGCGTGATCGGCGAGCGTCAGCTGTCGCTGTTGCGCGAGCTCGCCACCAAGACCGCCGAGGCCCGTAGCTGGCAGCAAGCCTGCGCGCAAAGCGTCAAGGCGCTGGCCGCCAATCCGCGCGACCTGCCGTTTGCGCTGATTTATCTGGCCGAACCCGGCGGCAGCGAGATGGCCTTGGCTGGCGCCGCCGGCATCGCCAGCGATCCGGCGGCAACCACGCCTGCCGCTGTCATCACCACGCCGTCCCAATGGCCGCTTGCCGAGGTGCTTGCCGATCAGCAGCCCCGGTTGATTGCGGATTTGGCCGCGACCATTAGCGGCGCTCTGCCGACCGGTGCCTGGCAGCAGCCGCCCAAGGCCGCCGTTGCCCTGCCGATTGTGGCCTCGGGGGAAACCGGCCGCGCCGGGGTGCTGATCGTCGGCCTCAATCGCTTTCGCGTGTTCGACGAAAGCTACAAGGGTTTCCTCGGCCTGGTCGCCGGCCAGATCGCCGCCGCGCTCGCCAACGCCGAGGCCTACGAGGAAGAGCGTCGACGCGCCGAGGCGTTGGCCGCACTCGATCACGCCAAGACCGCCTTCTTTTCCAATGTCAGCCACGAGTTCCGCACGCCGCTGACCTTGATGTTGGGACCGCTCGAGGAGGTATTGTCGCGCGCCGATGGCGATCGCCTCTCGGCGCATCGGCCGCTGGTTGCCTTGGCGCAGCGCAACGGCTTGCGTCTGCTCAAGCTCGTCAATGCGCTGTTGGATTTTTCGCGGCTCGAGGCCGGGCGCGGGCAGGCCCGCTTCGAGCCGGTCGATTTGTCCGAATTCGTGCACGAGCTGGCATCGAATTTCCGCTCCGCCACGGTTCGCGCCGGCCTTCGGCTCGAGCTCGCATGCCCACCCCTGCCGGAGCCGATCTACGTCGATCGCGACATGTGGGAAAAGGTGGTGCTGAATTTGATCTCCAACGCCTTCAAGTTCACGTTCGCCGGCAAGATCGGCATCGCGGTGCGGCTTGCCAGCGACGGGCGGGCCGCCGAAATGCAAATCAGCGATACCGGCACCGGCATTCCCGCCCAGGAGCTGCCGCATCTGTTTGAGCGCTTCCGGCGCGTGGAGGGTGCGCGCGGCCGCAGCATCGAAGGCAGCGGTATTGGCCTTGCCCTGGTGCAGGAGCTGGTCAAGCTGCACGGCGGTAGCATTGCGGTGGCGAGCCAGGTCGACGCGGGGACCACCTTCACGGTTCGCGTGCCGACCGGCAGGGCGCACCTGCCGGCGGACAAAATCGTCAGTGGCGGCGCGCCCGCGCCAACGCGTCGGCGCGCCGAGGCCTACGTGCAGGAAGCGCTGGGCTGGCTCAGCGAAGAGGCGCAGGAGGCGCCGGCGGCATCGGGCAGCGACGACCTGGCGCCGCCGCCGGTGGCGCAAAGCCCGGGTCAGTTGGTGCTGGTCGCCGACGACAATGCCGACATGCGCGGTTACATCGAACGCCTGCTCGCCAATTCCGGTTACCGCGTCGCCGCCGTGGTCGATGGCGACAGCGCCTTGGCCGAGGCGCGCCGGCTCAAACCCGATCTCATCATTTCCGACGTGATGATGCCCGTCCTCGACGGCTTCGAGCTGCTGGCGCAGATGCGCCCGCAGCCCAACCTCGCAGATATTCCGGTCATCCTGCTGTCGGCGCGTGCTGGCGAGGAGGCAAAAATCGAGGGGCTGCGCGCCGGCGCCGATGACTATCTCGTCAAGCCGTTCTCGGCCCGCGAGCTGCTGGCGCGCGTCGAGACCAATCTCAAGCTCGCCGGCATGCGCCGCCAATCGGCGCGTATCCTGCGCGAGGAGGCGGAGATCCTCGAGCTCATCAATCAGGTTGGCACCACCTTGGCGGCCGAAACCGACCTCGAGCGCGCGGTCCAGATCGTGACCGATGCCGGCACCAAGCTGTCCGGCGCGGCGTTTGGCTCGTTCTTTTACAACGTCATCGACGCGGCAGGTGAGTCCTACACCCTCTATACCCTGTCCGGGGCGCCGCGCGAGGCGTTTGCGGGCTTTCCCATGCCGCGCAACACCGAGGTGTTTGCCGCCACCTTTCGCGGCGAGGGCGTCGTGCGCGCCTGCGACATTACCCAAGACCCCCGCTACGGCAAGAACGCGCCCTATCACGGCATGCCGCCCGGCCATTTGCCGGTCCGCAGCTATCTGGCGGTGCCGGTGGTGACGCGCTCCGGCGAGGTGTTGGGCGGCCTGTTCTTTGGCCACTCCGAGCCGGGGGTGTTCGGCGAGCGTGCCGAACGCATCGTCGCCGCCATCGCCAGCCAGGCGGCCATCGCCATCGACAAGGCCCGCGTGTACCGCGCCGCGCAAGAGGAAATTCGGCGCCGGCGCCTGATCGAGGCGCAGCTGCGCGAAAGCGAGCAAGGCCTCGAGCGCAAGATCGGCGAGCGCACCACGGAGCTTGCCGCCAGCAATGCCAGGCTGTTGGCGGAGGCCGAGGAACGGGCAAAGGCCGAGGGTCGCTTCCAGTTGTTGGTCGATGGGGTCACCGACTACGCGCTGTTCATGCTCGACCGGCACGGCATCATCAGCAACTGGAACACCGGGGCCGAGCGCATCAAGGGGTATCCCGCCGACGAGATCATCGGCCAGCACTACAGCCGCTTTTACACCGAGGAGGATCGCAACGCCGGCACCCCTGAGCGCGCGCTTGCAACCGCGGCCAGCAGCGGCAAGTTCGAGACCGAAGGCTGGCGCGTGCGCAAGGACGGCTCGCGCTTCTGGGCCAGCGTGGTCATCAATCGCATCATCAATCGCCGCGGCGAGCTGATTGGCTTCGCCAAGGTGACGCGCGACGTGAGCGAGCGCCGCGAGGCGCAGATCGCGCTGCAAAAGGCCCAAGAGCAGCTCGCCCAGGCGCAAAAAATGGAGGGCATCGGTCAGCTCACGGGCGGCGTCGCCCACGACTTCAATAACCTGCTCACCATCATCATGGGCAATCTAGAAACCCTGCAGCGCGGCCTCAAGGCGCCGAGCCTCGATGCCAGCCGTCTGGGACGATCGGCGGACAATGCGCTGCGGGGTGCCCAGCGGGCCGCGGCCCTCACGCAGCGGCTGCTGGCCTTCTCCCGCCGGCAGCCATTGGATCCCAAGCCCGTCGACATCGGTCGTTTGGTCAGCGGCATGTCCGACCTGTTGCGGCGCACGATCGGCGAACAGATCGGCATTGAGGCCGTGCTGGCCGGTGGCTTGTGGCGAGCCCACGTCGACCCCAACCAGCTCGAGGTCGCGATCCTCAATCTCGCCGTCAATGCGCGCGACGCCATGCCCAATGGCGGCAAGCTTACGATCGAGACCGCCAATGCCTATCTCGACGAAAGCTACGTTGCGGTGCAAGCCGACGTGGCGCCGGGACAATACGTGGTGATCTGCATCACCGACACCGGTTGCGGCATGAGCAAGCAGGTGCTGGAACGGGTGTTTGAGCCGTTCTTCACCACCAAGGACGTCGGCCAGGGCACGGGCCTCGGCCTGTCGCAGGTCTATGGCTTCATCAAGCAATCGGGCGGACACATCAAGATCTACTCCGAACTGCAACAGGGCACCACGGTCAAGCTCTACCTGCCGCGGCTGCACTGCGACGTTGACAGCTTGAGCGAGCCGGATCATCAGCGCCCGGCGCCGCGCAATGCCGACGCCGAGACCATTCTGGTGGTGGAGGATGACGACGACGTGCGCGCCTATACCAAGGAGATTCTGCGCGAACTCGGCTATTCAATCCTCGAGGCGGCGACCGGCCTCGCCGCCTTGCGCGTGCTCGAGGCGCACCCGGAAATCGACCTGCTGTTCACCGATGTCGGGCTTCCCGGCGGCATGAACGGCCGGCAACTGGCCGATGAGGCACGGCGGCGGCGACCGGACCTCAAGATCCTGTTCACCACCGGCTATGCACGCAATGCCATCGTGCATGAGGGCCGCCTCGATCCCGGCGTGCAACTCGTCACCAAGCCGTTCACCTACGCCGCCGTCGGCCAAAAGCTGCGAGACATTCTCGATGCCCGCTCGCGGCCGCCGTCGGTTCTGTTGGTCGAGGACGAGGCCCTGGTGCGGATGCTGGCGACCGAATACCTCGAAAGCGCGGGCTATCGGGTCGAGCCGGCGGCCAATGTCACCGACGCCCTGGGCAAGGTGCGGCTGATGCAAGGTGCGATCGACGCGGCCATCATCGATGTCGGCTTGCCGGACCGGAAGGGCGATGTGCTGGTGAGCGAGCTGCGCGCCCTCTACCCGGGCCTGCCGATCGTGATCGCCAGCGGCTATGAGGAGGCGCACCTGCGCCAGCGCTTCGACAGCGACCGCAAGATCGCCTTTCTGAGCAAGCCGTTCAGCGAGAGCCAACTGCTCGAGACCCTGGGCGCGGTGTGTTGAGGAGCGTTCGATCGCGCGCGGCGGCAGCGTCTCTCACAACCAGCGCCGTTGTCCGCGGCGGCTTCCCCGTGACGACGGGCGCAAAAAAGGGCGCGGCGACCCTGAACACCGCGCCCCCTTGGATCACGCCGGGGAAGATAGATTTCTCAGGGTAGTTGCAAGCCTAGGACTGGCTACTTGAACTCACTCTGAACGGGGCATTCATGACCCGTTCACACCTGCCACACGGCGGTGCCCACTGATGGCAAGCCGCTGACACAACGGGCGTTAATTTGCCGTTGGCACCGCCGGCATGGCCCTCGCAAAGCCCTCAAGCTCTGGCTTCGGTGCGAACCGAGGCAAGCGTTATCTCAGCATTAACCAAGCCGTGGTTTGCTGCCGCCCGTTGTAAGCCGCGTCGTGAGAAGCGTTGTCATGCATCTGTTGCGTCTAATTGTTGTGGTGCCATCGCGCGTGGCCGCGATCGGAGTGTGCGCGGCCACGCTGCTGGTGGGCGGTTGCGCCAGCACGCACCCTGTTGAGACCGCCGCGGCCGACCGCCTGCCGCTGCAGCTCTCCCCCGCTGCCGACATCCGCCAAGGTCCCACCTCCGCTCAGACCTCCGTCCCACCTCCGCTGCATCCCTTGTCCCCAGCCGATGAGGAAGCGGTGATCGCCGCTGCCATCACCGCGCACGAGATCCGCCGGCCCTGAGGCGAACCATCAGGTCCGATGATGGGTCGGGTGCGCAAACGCGAACGGCAAGTTAGAAGAACGCCTGCAGCCCGGTCTGTGCTCGTCCAAGGATCAAGGCGTGGACGTCGTGGGTGCCTTCGTAGGTGTTGACGGTTTCCAAGTTGGCGGCGTGCCGCATGACGTGGTAGCCGATCTGGATGCCATTGCCCCCGTGCATGTCGCGTGCGCTGCGGGCGATTTCGAGTGCCTTGCCGCAATTGTTGCGCTTGACCAGAGAGATCATTTCCGGGGCCATCTTGCCGGCGTCGAACAGGCGGCCGACCCGGAGCGCACCTTGCAGGCCCAGCGCGATTTCGGTCTGCATGTCGGCAAGCTTCTTTTGGACGAGCTGGGTGGCGGCGAGCGGCCGGCCGAACTGCTTGCGCTCAAGCGTGTAGGCGCGGGCCCGCTGCCAGCAGTCTTCCGCGGCACCCATGGCCCCCCAGGCAATGCCATAACGCGCCCGGTTGAGGCAGCCGAACGGACCCTTCAAGCCGGACACGTCCGGCAACAGGTTGGCCTCGGGGACCACGACGCCGTCCATCACGACCTCGCCGGTGATCGAGCAGCGCAGGCTAAGTTTGCCCGCGATCTTGGGTGCGCTCAAACCCGGCATGCCCTTTTCGAGCACAAAACCACGAATGGCATCGTCATGCGCGCTCGACTTGGCCCAGATCACGAATACGTCGGCCATCGGCGCGTTGGAAATCCAGGTCTTGCTGCCCGTGAGGCGGTAGCCGTCGGACACCTTCTCGGCCCGCGTCCGCATGCTGCCGGGGTCGGACCCGGCATCGGGTTCGGTGAGACCGAAGCAGCCGACCCAGTCGCCGGTCGCCAGCTTCGGCAGGTACTTTGCCCGCTGCGCCTCCGAGCCGTAGGCATAGATGGGATACATCACCAGCGATGATTGCACGCTGTTGAGGGAGCGATAGCCGCTGTCGACGCGCTCAATCTCGCGCGCCACCAGCCCGTAGGCGACGTAACTGGTACCCGCGCAGCCGTACTGCTCCGGCAAGGTGATGCCGAGCAAGCCCAAGGCGCCCATCTCGCGAAAGATGTCGCGATCGGTGGTCTCGTTCAAATAGGCGTCGATCACGCGCGGCAGCAGGCGCTCCTGGGCGTAGTCGCGCGCAGTGTCGCGGATCGCACGCTCGTCTTCATTCAGCTGGTCATCGAACAGGAAGGGATCGTCCCAGGCAAACGCCGCCTCCTGTCGCTGTGACATTTTCTCTTGCATCAGGTCGTCTCCCTGCACGGTTCGGGAAACCGCGGCACGATTTGCGTCTTGCCGAATTGAATGGCGTTCGTCGCGATTTTTTGAAAGGACGATTGGCCGCCAGCATGGCACACTCCGCGTTGACCCCCAAGGATCACGCTGGGCACCATGGAGGTTGTAGCATGACAATCAAGAAAAAGACTGCGCTGCTGGCGAGCCTTGTCGCGGCGGCGATGATGACAGCAACTGTCTCGGCGGAAGCCCGACACGGTGGCGGTGGTTGGGGTGGTGGTGGCGGTGGTCACTGGCATGGCGGCGGCGGAGGCCACTGGCATGGCGGTGGCATGCCTGGGCATGCTTTCCGTGCCCAAGGTTTTGGCCGCCCCTTTGCTTTCCGTCATCATCGGCACCATCGCGGCTTTGCGTTCGTGCCGTTGTACGCCGACTATGGCTACTATGGCGATGGCTGCTACTGGCTGAAGCGCCGGGCGCTCTACACCGGCAGCGGCTATTGGTGGAACCGCTACTATAACTGCGTCAACGGCTACGGCTATTACTGAGGCGGGTTGAGGGACCTGGCGGGCGTGGTCTGTGCGCGGGGGTGCCCCACTGCCCATGCCCAGCCAGGGATCGCGCTCTCTTAATCGCAACCCTCAGCTATGGCGCTGCTTCTGGCGCCATAGCGGCTTCGCCGCGTCGCTCGGCGCCCACAGTCAGTCCTGGTCTCGCCCTGCCTTGGCCCGCTCCAGCGCAATGAGTTCGCGCGTGGCGCTGGCCTGGTCGAGCACTGCCCGGGTGGCGAGCCCGAGCGCTAGGGTGACAAGGCCCAAGAGGGCAAGCGCCAGCGCGCCGGCGATGAGGCTCGCCTGATCCCTCAGCATTGGAGCGATGCCCAGGCTCGCGAGCCCAGGCGCCTGCAGGGCAAGCTCCGAGCGCTCCAACCAAAGGAGCAGCGGGGCAGCCACGCTACCCGCGATCAGCATCAACAGGCCGAGCCCGGTGACCAATAGGGCGAGGGCATGGGTCAGCGGTGAATGGCCGAGGCGCAGGTGAGGTCTGGCGCGCCGGCCGCGGCGTGCCGGCGCTGGGGTGCGCACGCTGGTCGCAGTCACCTGACTGCGGCCGTTGACATGCCAGATCTTTGGCTGCCAGCCGGCGCTCAGGCGCGCCAGCGCCTCGCGCGCTGCCGCTGCCTCGGCGCTATGGGCGTAGCGATCGGCGGTTTGCCGGTAGAATTGATAGGCGACCTCGACGTGGCCGTCGGCTTCGGCGCGGCGGCCCGCATCCAGCAATTGCACGGCCGTAACCTGCGGCGCAGTCTGAAGCATCGGTCCCGTAACTCCCGCACAAAGGACCCCGCCTCAGCTTAGCTCGGCCACGCCCGGCCTCTGCAGGCGGCCGGCCTCACCGTGAAAATTATTTCGGGCGTTGGCAGAAAAGCCACGGTCAAGGGAGCCCACCACGAGGGCTCCAGGCTGTGCACCAAAGCCCTCGACGGGTTCAGCCAGCGGCCGCCTGCCGTCGGTTCTGACGATTGCCGACGAGGTCGTCGACCACGGCGGGTTCCGCCAGCGTGGAGGTGTCGCCGAGATTGGAGAAGTCGTCTTCGGCAATCTTGCGCAGAATGCGCCGCATGATCTTGCCGGACCGGGTTTTCGGCAATCCCGGCGCGAACTGGATCTGGTCGGGCGTGGCGAGCGGGCCGATTTCCTTGCGCACGTGTTGGATCAGCTCCTTCTTGAGCTCTTCGCTGGGCTGGTTGCCGGCGATCAGGGTGACATAGCAGTAGATGCCCTGGCCTTTGATGTCGTGCGGATAGCCGACGACGGCGGCTTCGGCCACCTTGGCATGCGAAACCAGCGCCGATTCCACCTCGGCCGTCCCCAACCGGTGCCCCGACACATTGATGACGTCGTCGACGCGACCCGTGACCCAGTAGTAGCCGTCCTGGTCCCGCCGGCAGCCGTCGCCAGTAAAGTACATGCCCTTGTAGGTGGAGAAATAGGTCTGCACGAAGCGCTCGTGGTCGCCGAACACGGTGCGCATCTGCCCCGGCCAGCTGTCGAGGATCACGAGGTTGCCCGAGGCTGCGCCCTCAAGCAGCGTGCCCTGGTCGTCGACCAGCGCCGGCTTGATGCCGAAGAACGGTCGCGTCGCCGATCCCGGCTTGAGTTTGGTGGCACCGGGCAGTGGGGTGATGAGAATGCCGCCGGTTTCGGTCTGCCACCAGGTGTCGACAATCGGGCACCGGCCGTCGCCGACCACGTGGTAGTACCACTCCCAGGCCTCCGGATTGATCGGCTCGCCGACACTGCCCAACAGTTTGAGCGAGGAACGGTCGGTGCGTTTCACAAAGTCGTCGCCGGCACCCATCAAGGCGCGGATCGCGGTCGGCGCGGTATAGAAGGTGTTGACCGCCCATTTGTCGATCACGTGCCAGAAGCGCGAGGCGGTGGGGTAGTTGGGCACGCCCTCGAACATCAAGGTGGTGGCCCCGTTCGCCAGCGGGCCGTACAGTATGTAGCTGTGCCCCGTCACCCAGCCGACGTCGGCGGTGCACCAGTAGATGTCGCCGTCGTGGTAGTCGAACACCATCTGGTGGGTCAGCGAGACGAACACCAGATAGCCGCCGGTGGTGTGCAAAACCCCCTTCGGCTTGCCGGTCGACCCCGAGGTGTAGAGGATGAACAGTGGGTCCTCGGCGTTCATCGGCTCGGGCGGGCAGTCGGCGCTCACCTTCACCAACTCGTCGTGCAGCCAGATATCGCGCCCGGGGGTCAGCGGCACCGGATTGCCGGTACGGCGGACGATCAGCACCTTTTCGTCGCCCTGGCACTTCTTCAGCGCCTCATCGCAATTCTTCTTGAGCGGAATGCTGCGGCCGCCACGGACGCCTTCGTCGGCGGTGATGATGAACTTGGAATCGGCATCGACGATGCGGCCGGCCAAGCTGTCGGGAGAGAACCCGCCAAACACCACCGAATGCACGGCACCAATGCGGCTGCAGGCGAGCATGGCGTAGGCCGCCTCGGGGATCATCGGCAAGTAGATGGTGACCCGGTCACCCTTCTTGACCCCATTGGCTTTGAGCACGTTGGCGAACTTCGAGACGCGCTCGTGCAACTGGCGATAGGTGACCTTTTCATCGTGCGTGGGGTCATCGCCCTCCCAGATGATGGCCACCTGTTCGGCCCGGGTCTTCAAATGCCGATCGATACAGTTGGCCGAGACGTTGAGGGTGCCGTCTTCGTACCATTTGATGGCGACGTTGTCGGATGCAAAGGACGTGTTCTTGACCCGCGTATAGGGCTTGATCCAGTCGAGGCGCTTGCCGGCTTCGCCCCAGAACTGGTTCGCATCCTCGACCGATCGCTTGTAGAGCTCCTGATATTTGGCGTTGTCCACCCAGGCGCGGCTCGTCCACTCGGCGGGTACGTTGTAGGTCTTATCGGACATGGGGGTTCCTCCCGGGAGGGCCTGCATTTGGCCCTATTATCGGCACCAGCACCGGTTGAGCAACTGGCTCCTTGGTCGAATGCGGTCGCGGCCGATGCCGGCCGGGACGGCAACGGCGGACCCTGACACGCTTCAGCGCACGCCCCAGCCGCCGAGGATTGCACCCTGGATCAGGAGCACGCCCAGCCAATGGCCGCCGTCGATCAAGGTCAAGGTCTTCTTGGCACCCTGGAAGGTATGGTTCACCACCAACGTGGTCGCCACCAACCCAAACCACAGGAAGGCCGCGGAGATGGCACCGGTGCGTAGGCTCGGGCTGAGCCCGCCACGCGCCAGATGCAACAACACGCCGGCCAGCATCCAGGCCATGATCAACTCGGCAATGAAGGCAACGACATAGGAGATCGGCAACAAACCAACCGCCGCCGGCGGCGGGGCGGCGGTGGGCGCAAGACCACGCGCGGCGAGCCACGGCTTGGCCAGCGCGCCATACCAGGCGGCGCCGAAGGCGAAGCTGGCGATCGCCGCCAGCACCACGGCCAGATAGTTGAGCATGATCCAATCTCCAGGCAAAAGCGCTGACTGCGGGTTGCCGGCGGGGCCTCAGGAGCAACCGGTCAATGCTACGCCCTGGCGCGGAAAAGGTCATGACCTCCCGCTGGCGGCGTCTCCCGGCACGAGGCGGGCCAACGATGGCAATGGTCAGACGCCGGAGCGCCAAGCGGCGGCGATCCCGGCCAGCGCCTCACCGGGATCGCGCGCCCCGGTGTCCCCACTTTGCCCGGTGGCCGCCCGACCACCCGCCCGGCATTGGTCCCGCCGGCGCCGTGATCTGGCCGCGGCGCAGCGGGTTGGGTGGCGTTGACAGGCCGGCGACCCTCACCCTAACTGGCCGCTCGCACATGTTTGCGGGAGGCAGGTCATGGCAGTGCGGCGGCTCGGCATAGTGATGCACGGTGTGACCGGGCGCATGGGTACCAACCAGCACCTGATCCGGTCAATCGTTGCCATTCGCGCCGAAGGCGGTGTGCGGCTGGCGTCGGGTGAGCGGGTGATGCCAGAACCAATTTTGGTCGGCCGCGACGCCGACAAGCTCGCGAGCCTTGCCAGGGCGCACGGCTTTTCACGCGTCAGCACCGATCTCGACGCCTGCCTGGCCGATGCCACCGACAGCGTCTTCTTCGATGCCGCCACCACCCAGATGCGGCCGGCCTTGCTGGCGCGGGCGATCGACGCCGGCAAACACGTCTATTGCGAAAAGCCGGTGGCGACCAATCTCGAAGCCGCCATGGCCATGGTGCGCAAGGCCAAGGCCGCCGGTATCAAGCACGGCGTGGTGCAGGACAAACTGTTCCTGCCCGGGCTGCGCAAACTCAAGCTCATGATCGATGCCGGCTTCTTCGGCCGGCTGCTGTCGGTGCGCGGCGAATTTGGCTACTGGGTGTTTGAGGGCGATTTGCAACCGGCGCAACGTCCCTCCTGGAACTATCGGGCCGAAGCCGGCGGCGGCATCATTCTCGACATGCTGTGCCATTGGCGCTACCTGATCGACAACACCTTCGGCAAGATCAAGTCCGTGTCCTGCCTCGGGGCCACGCACATCCCCGAGCGGATCGACGAGGCCGGCTGCCGCTACCGCGCCACCGCCGACGACGCTGCCTATGCCACGTTTGAACTGGCCGGCGGGGTGATTGCGCAGTTCAACAGTTCGTGGGCGACGCGCGTGCGCCGCGATGACCTTTTGACCCTGCACGTGGACGGCACCTTGGGTTCCGCCGTGGCCGGCCTTCAGGACGTCGTTTGCCAGTCGCGGGTCACGACGCCAAGGCCGGTGTGGAACCCGGACGTCAAGCAGCCGATCAACTTCTACCAGGGCTGGCAGCCGGTGCCGGAGACGCAAACCTTCGACAACGGCTTCAAGTTGCAGTGGGAGGCCTTCATTCGCCACGTCGTCGAGGATGCCCCCTACAGCTGGGACCTGCTCGAGGGGGCGAAGGGCGTGCAACTTGTCGAATGCGCGCTCACAAGCTGGCAGCAGCGGCGCTGGGTCGACGTGCCGGAGCTCAAACTCTGAAATGGCAAACCGCCACAGACACCGCATGCCTCCCCGCCACCCGCGCCGCGTGCCATGCGCGAAGCGACCGCAGGCGAGGACGAGCCCGGCAACGGCGCCGAGCCCAGCCCCACATGAGAACGGAGCCTAACGCATGAACGCACCCATTCTCTCCGGCATGCGCATCAACCTGCCCACGGCTGCCGGCAAGCTCGAGAGCTTCGTGCTGTCCGAGCCCCGCGCCTATCCGGACAAGGCGACGGGCGCCTTCGATCGCGTTGCCCTTGCCGCCGCGCACGTGGTGGCCGATGCGGTGGCCGCACACGATCCCTGGCTCGATTGCGCGCTCGATTGGGACCGTACCATCGCTTACCGCGAATACCTTTGGGACCTGGGTCTTGGCGTCGCTGAGGCCATGGATACCGCCCAGCGCGGCATGGGCCTCGATTGGCCGACCGCACTGGAACTGATCCGCCGCACGGTCAGCGCGGGCCGCGCCTGGGAGGCGCGCCACGGCCGGCCGGCGCTCACCTTTTGCGGTTGTGGCACCGATCATCTCGATGCCGGCGAGGTCAATGGCATCGCCGATGTGATCCGCGGCTACGAGCAGCAGATGGCCGCGATCGAGGCGGCCGGCGGCCGTCTGATCGTGATGGCGAGCCGGGCGCTGGCGCGGGTCGCCAAGTCGGCAGCCGACTACGAGCGCGTCTACGACCGCGTGCTGGCGCAGGCGCGGCAACCGGTGATCCTCCATTGGCTGGGCGAGATGTTCGATCCGGCGTTGGCCGGCTATTGGGGCAGCAGCGACCATCGGTTGGCGATGCAGACCGCGGTCGGCATCATCAAGGCCAACGCCGGCAAGGTCGACGGCGTCAAGATCTCCCTGCTCGACAAGGACAAGGAGATCCTCATGCGGCGGCAACTCCCCGCCGGCGTGCGCATGTATACTGGCGACGACTTCAACTATGCCGAACTGATCGCCGGCGACGCGCACGGCCACAGCGATGCCCTGCTTGGCATCTTCGATGCCATCGCCCCTGCTGCCTCGGTCGCGCTCACGGCCTTGGCGGCCGGCGATCGCCAACAGTTCGCGGCGATCTTGGCGCCGACCGTGCCGTTGTCGCGGCATATCTTCATGGCGCCGACGCGCTTCTACAAGACTGGGGTCGTGTTCATGGCCTACCTCAACGGGCTGCAGGAGCATTTCGTCATGGTCGGCGGGCAGCAAAGCGCGCGCTCGCTGCCGCACCTGGCCGAGCTGTTCCGGCTGGCCGACCGCGCCGGGCTGTTGCGCGATCCAGACCTGGCGCGGCGCCGCATGGTGCGCGTGCTGGCCGTGCACGGCATCGCCTGATGCGTGACTTTTCCTCAGATGTCGCGCATCTGTCCATCAATACCGCCACCCTGCGCAAGCAGCTCGGGCTGCCGGAAATCCTCGAGGCCTGCGCCCGCCGCGGCATCCGCACGGTCTGCCCCTGGCGTGATCAAGTCGCGGCCGCCGGGTTGGCGCGGATCGCCCGGCAGCTGAAGGACGCCGGCCTCGGGCTGTCGGGCTATTGCCGTGGTGGTTTCTTTCCGGCTGTTGATGCGGCCGGCCTCGCCCGGGCACTCGACGACAACCGCAGGGCGGTCGATGAAGCCAAGCAGCTGGCTGCGCCTTGCCTGGTGCTGGTGGTGGGCTCGCTGCCGGGGGCGCTCGGCGGCCAACCGACGCACAACGATATCAGCCTGGCGCGCGCGCAGGTGTTGGCCGGCATCGCCGCCACCCTCGAGTATGCCCGCTCGGTGGCGATGCCGCTCGCCATCGAGCCGTTGCACCCCATGCAGGCGGCCGATCGCGCCTGCGTCAACACCCTCGAGCATGCGCTCGATCTGTGTGATGCCCTCGACCAGGACCGCACCGGCGCCCTCGGCGTCGCAGTCGACGTCTATCACACCTGGTGGGACCCCAAGCTCGAGAGCCAGATTGCGCGCGCCGGCCGCGATCGGCTGTTGGCCTACCACGTCTGCGACTGGCTGCTCGAGACGCGCGATCTCGTCAATGATCGCGGCATGATGGGGGATGGCATCATCGAGCTCAAAAAGATCCGGCAGTGGTTGGAGGCGGCCGGCTACGCCGGACCGGCGGAGGTCGAGATCTTTTCCGAGCGCTGGTGGCAACGACCGGCCGAGGACGTGCTCGAGCTGTGTGTGGCGCGCTATCAAACCGTGCTCTGACAGCGGCTGGCCGTGGCGCTTTCTCAAGGTGGTGCAACGCGGAGACCTGCGGGGGGGCCGGTGCCGTGCCCGTTCAGTGCCGAGGCCGGCAACTTTGTCGTCAACTTGGCCGCCTTGACCGAACTTAAGCAACACGCGTTGCCGGTGCTACCGCCTCGTCGATTTCGCGCCTTTCCGCGCGACGACCAGGTCCGGGCTGGTGAGATCCCCAGCAACACGGGCGCAAAGTCCGATGCTGCTGTCGCTCGCCGGGCGCTGGCGCGACAAACAAGGATCCAGTCCGCGGTGCGATCATGGGCGTTGGCAAGCTGGCGAAAATCGATGTGCTGGCCACCAAGCAAAGCTGCGGCAGCAACGAGGAGCGCTAGGTGCCGTTGCTTGACCGAGGCGCTGGCCTGTGAGGCCAGTGCCACCGCGGCCAGCAGGGGCACCGGCGGGGTATTTTTTTTCGCGCAGCTGCGCTATCGACGGGGTGCGCCGCGGCGGGTGCGTGGTGCCGCGCGCGGCCCACATCACCGGCACGCCCGCGCCTGAACCCGAGCAAAACCAGCATGGCAACCGCAGCCTCGAGCGACCCCGCGCAGATGTCGGCCAGCGAGCTGGTAGCCCATTACCGGCGCCAGAGCTTGTCGCCGGTCGAGGTCGTCACGGCGACCTTGGAGCGCATCGCGCGCTTGAACCCGGTGGTCAACGCCTACTGTCATTTGGATGCCGACGGGGCGCTTCGCGCGGCGCGCGCCGCCGAAGCGCGCTGGCGGTCCGGTACCCCTCAGGGTCGCGTCGATGGCGTGCCGCTGGGCGTCAAGGACAATATCGCCGTGCGCGGCATGCCCTCGCGCTTCGGCTCGCGGCTCACCGATGGCGCGCCGCAGGCGTTCGATGCGCCGGCGGTGGCGCGGCTCCGGGCCGAGGGCGCCATTGTGCTCGGCAAGACGGCGATGCCGGAGTTTGGCTGGAAGGCCACCAGCGACAGCCCGCTCACCGGCCTCACGCGCAACCCCTGGGACACGCGCCTGACAACGGGCGGTTCGTCGGCGGGTGCGGCCGCCGCCGCCGTGCTCGGGCTCGGCGCCCTGCAGCTGGGGACCGACGGCGGCGGCTCGATCCGCATTCCGGCCGCGTTCACGGGCTGCTACGGCCTCAAGCCGACGCGGGCGCGGGTGCCGGTGTTTCCCACCGCCGCGCTCGGGACCTTGGCGCACCATGGGCCTCTGGCGCGCACGGTTGCCGACGCGGCGTTGATGCTGAGCGTGATCGCCGCACCCGACAGCCGCGACGTCTATGCCTGGATCAACCCGGCGCCCGACTACCGGACCGGCCTCGAGGCCGGTCTCGCCGGCGTGCGCATCGCCTACGCGCCGCGGCTCGGCGCGGGCGACGTCGACCCCGAGGTCGCCGCTGCCGTTGCCGGCGCGGCCAAGCTGTTTGAGACCCTGGGCGCGCGGGTCGAGCCGGCCACCCCCGAGATTGGTGAAGACGCCATTGCCGCCTGGAACACGATGTGGTGGGCGGGCATGGCCCTGCAACTCGCCCCGTTCCAAGACCGGGCGCAACACGAGGCCGATCCAGGGCTGATCGAGCGTGCCAAGGGCGGATATGCCATCACCGCCACCGAGCTGATCCAGGCATCGCTCAAGCGCGCCGAGATCCATGTTACCCTGGCGCGCTTCCATCAAAGCTTCGACCTGCTGCTGACACCGGCGGTGGCCGTGGCGGCGTTTGCGGCGGGTCGCTTGCTGCCGCCCACCGGGCGTTGGGGCGACGCCTGGACCAACTGGGCACCCTTCAGCTATCCCTTCAATCTGACGCAGCAGCCGGCGGCGTCGTTGCCCTGCGGCGTGACCGCCAGTGGCTTGCCGGTCGCGGTCCAGCTCGTGGGCTGGCTCGGCGCCGACGCCTTGGTGCTGCGCGCCAGCCGCGCGTTCGAGGCGGCGCGGCCGTTCCCGATGCTGAGCGCGCCGCGGCAGCCCTGACGAGCCGGGCGGCGCCCGGTTGGGCCCGCGCAAGGTTCCTTTGTCAGCGGGCGCGTGCCTGCTATCGTCCGGGTGAGGCCATAGCTATTTGCCGGAGCCACGCCATGCCGCTTGCTTGCCGCTTTACGTTGCCGGTCGGCCTTGCCGCCGTCCTGTTGCTGGCGCTGATGGCACCGACCGCGGCAGAGACCATCCCCGCCCAGGCGCGTCTCGGCCAGCCGGCGCCCAACTTCACCCTGACCGACAGCAACGGCGGCGCGGTGTCCCTCGCCGACTTCAAAGGCAAGACGGTGGTATTGGAGTGGACCAACCACGAATGCCCCTACGTGCGCAAACACTACGGCGGCGACAACATGCAGGCGTTGCAGAAGAAATGGACCGCCCAGGGCGTGGTCTGGCTGACCTTGATCTCCTCGCGGCCCGGCGGGCAGGGCTTTGTGCACGGGCTTGAGGCCAACAAGCTGACCGAGGAGCGCGGCGCGCACCCGACGGCGGTCCTGCTCGATCCCAAGGGGGAGGTCGGGCGCAGCTACGGCGCGCAGGTGACGCCGCACATGTACGTCATCACCGCTGACGGGAGCTTGGTGTATATGGGTGGCATCGACGACAAACCGACCACGCGTCTGGAGGACCTCAAGACGGCCAAGAATTTCGTCGACGCGGCGTTGAGCGACCTGGCGCAAGCCAAGCCGGTTTCGGTCAGGACCTCGCGGCCCTACGGCTGCACCATCAAGTATCCGTCCTAGAGGCGGGTCACGGCCCCTTAAAGTGACGCCGCCCCTGGCAGGCGGGGCACACGGGGCGCGCGCCCCTGCGGTTTTTTTGCGGTTGCGCCGCCCCACCCGCGCTCCCTATCAAGCCTCGTTCCCTAATTTCAGCCATCAGCCAATACCCACGCCCATGTACGACGTCACCCTGACCCAGGTTGCCCTGTTCCTTGCCGCCGCCGTGCTGGCGGCGCCGCTGGCCAAGCTGCTTAAGATCGGCAACGTGCTGGGCTACCTGCTGGTCGGCCTATTGATCGGTCCCTTCGGCCTCGGCTTTGTCGTCAGCGTGTACGAGGTCAATACGGTCTTGCATTTCGCGCAGTTCGGCGTGGTGCTGCTCCTGTTCCTGATCGGGCTCGAGCTGAGACCCCGGCGGCTGTGGGCGATGCGCGCGGCGATCTTCGGCCTGGGCGGCGCTCAGGTAGTGATCACCGGCGCGGCGCTGGCGCTGCTGGCGCTGGCATTTGGTTTGGCTTGGCCGGCCGCCATCTACATCGGACTTGCGTTGTCGCTGTCCTCGACCGCGTTCGCGCTGCAGATCTTGGAGGAGAAGGGCGAACTGGCGCTGCGCCACGGACGGCTCGCGTTTGCGGTGTTGTTGTTTCAGGATCTGGCGGCGATTCCCTTGATCGCGCTGACGCCGCTGTTTGCGGTTTCGGCCAAGACCGCAACCGAGCAGATGCAGGTGTTGGCAGCGCTGAAGGCGATCGGCGTGATCGTGCTGGTCGTCGTCATCGGTCGCTATCTGCTCGATGGCGTGTTCAGTCTCGTCGCCCGCACCCGTGTCAAGGAGGCGATGACCGCCAGTGCGCTGCTGACGGTGGTGGGCGTCACCTTGGTGATGGAGCAGACCGGGCTATCCGCCTCGCTCGGCGCCTTCATTGCCGGCGTGTTGTTGGCGGATTCAAACTATCGCCATGAGATCGAGGCCGACATCGCGCCGTTCGAGGGTCTGCTGCTCGGTCTGTTTTTCACCGCCATCGGCATGTCGCTCAATCCCGGCCTGATTGCGCAAAACCCGTGGGGCGTCGCCGCCCTGGTGATTGGCTTGCTGGTGGTCAAAAGCCTCATCCTGTTCGGGCTTGGTCGGCGCGCGGGGCTCGGGGCCGGCGCCGCCCGACGTTTCGCGCTCGCCATCTCGCAGGGCGGCGAGTTCGCCTTCGTGCTGTTCAGCTCCGGATTGTCCGCCGGCGTCATGGAGCAATCGACCGCCGAGCTATTGTCGGTCGCGGTCACGCTATCGATGGCGGCGACGCCGCTGTTGTTGCTGTTGGAGGAGACCTTGTTGCCGAAGCCGGTCATCGCCCGCGCCTTCGATACCCTTCCCGACAAGGAGGGCCACGTGGTGATTGCCGGCATTGGCCGCGTCGGCCAGATCGTGGCCCGCATCCTGACGGCGAGGAAGATCCCCATAACCGCCCTCGATGCCAGCCCCCAGCAGGTGGAGGTGGTGCGCAAATTCGGCGCCACGGTCTACTACGGCGACGCCAGCCGGCCCGAGATCCTGGAAGCGGCGCAAACCGGCAAGGCGCGCGCGTTCGTGCTGGCGGTCGACGACGTCGAGACCTCGGTTCGTATCGCGCAGCTGGTGCGCCAGCGCTATCCGCACGTGCCAATCTACGCCCGTGCCCGCGACCGCCGGCACACGCATCGGCTGTTGGATGCGGGCATCACCGCCATCCGCCGGGAAACTTTCCTGTCCTCGATCGAGCTCACGCGCGACCTGCTGCGTGGGCTGGGGCTGACCGAGCGCGAGGTGCGCTTTCTGGTCGACACCTTCAAAACCCACGATCGTCGCCGGCTGTACGAGGATTACCGGCATTATACCGATGTCCAGAAGCTGCAGGCGCGGGCGCGCACCGCGGCGCAGGAGCTGGAAGACTTGTTTGCCCAGGACGCAACCGAGCAGGCCAGCGCCGAAGCCAAGGCCGAACAGGACTAGTCGAACGGCGTGGCTATTGCGGCGTCATGAATTTGAGGGCCGCACCCGAGGCCGCGCCGCCGACGACGCATGGGATGCCGATCTCGACGTGGCCCAGCGCCCCGGCAACCACACAGCCGAGCGCCAGTGCGGTTTGGCCGGCGGTGCCCCACCATTGCACGTTGCGGGCGGATTGCGGGCCTTTGATCTTCAGCTGGTCGATGGCGCCCATCGCCTCCTTGCGCACCTTGCCGAACTCGAAGGTCTCGGCGGCGTCGATCACTTCCTGCAGCACGGCACGATTGTCTTTGGTCTCGTGCTTTAAGGACGTCTTCAGCATGTCCATCAGATCTTTGTCGCGTGAGGCGTTGGTGGCGAGCGTCAACTTCGCCATCGAGCCGACCGTCAGGCGATCGACATTGTTTTGGTCCTTGGACCACTCGAGGATCGACACCATACGCACCACCGGATCCATGGAGCCGGTGGCGAAGTACTTGCCCCACAGCATGTCGAGCGGCGCCGGCCCAGAATCCAGCGGGATCTGCTTGAAGGTCGGCATCTTGTCTTGCACGAACCGATCGATCAAACCCTGTCGCGCCGGCATCCGCTCGGCGAACTTGGTGAGCAGCGCCTTCCAGTCGGGCAGGTTGGAATAGGCAATGGCCCGCACGATCACCACCTGGTCCTCTGGTGGCATTGGAAACATCTTGCTGACGAGCGTTTCGGCCTTCTTGGGATTGGTCTCGAGCACGCCGGCGATGAAACCAACATAGATGCCGGCCGTCTCCAGGTCGCGGAACAGATTGAGCTCGCTCATGGCCCGCACCGCCGTCGGCACCTTGGCCGGATCCGGTTTGGCGCGATAGCCGTTGATCCAGCGCAGGATGGTTTCCGCCGAGGCGAATTCGCCCTTCTTCTGAGCCACCGCCGCTTTGCTGGTTGGTGCCGCTGCCGTGACCGGTAGGCCGACCGCGGTCAGCGCAATGATAAGGGCCGTTACGGCACGCATGTTACATCCCCGTGCGCCCCGCTCGTTCCCCCCGCGGGCTGCACCGGCGAGATGAAGCGCCGGGCGTGGCGGTTTTGTGGCGCTGGCACGATCTCAGCCTGGGAACGATTCGCAAGCTCGCCGGTTTGGCTTCTCGACAAAACGACAACCAATTAGCCAACCTGCTTCAGGAGGTCACATGCGTCTTGCATTCATTTCGGCGGCAGCCGCCGCGCTGGCATCGCTGGGCCAGGCCAGCCCGGCCGCTGCGCAGGTGGGGATTGGGGTCTACGTCGGCCCGTCCGCCTACTACGACGAATATGACTACGCGTCGCCGGCCTATCGCACGCGTCCGTATGCCTACGGATATTCCAGCACCTATGCCTATGACAGCCCGGAGGTGATCGTGCGCACGCCGCCGGCCCGGCGCAACGGCTGCGGCGAGTATTTCTATTGGAATGGCAGCGCGTGCGTCGATGCCCGCACGACGCCGCCGGATGTGCGCTAGCCGGTGCCAGCTTTGGCGCGCGGCGTCCCGGTTCAGGTATTGTCTTTAAGTACGGAGATGTCCGGGGCCTCTTCGTTCTTCATACCCTGGACATGATAGCCGGCATCGACGTGATGCACCTCGCCGGTGACGCCGCGCGCCAGATCCGACAAGAGATAGAGCCCGGCGGCGCCGACTTCCTCGATGGTGACGGTGCGGCGGAGCGCCGAATTATACTCGTTCCACTTCAGGATGTAGCGGAAGTCGGCAATGCCGGAGGCCGCCAAGGTCTTGATCGGTCCGGCGGAAATGGCATTGACGCGAATTGCGCCCTTGCCCAGATCGGCCGCCAGATAGCGCACGCTGGCCTCCAACGCCGCCTTGGCCACACCCATCACGTTGTAGTGCGGCATCACCTTCTCGGCGCCGTAGTAGGTCAAGGTCAGTAGTGAGCCGCCCTTGCGCATCAACTTCTCGGCCCGCTGCGCCAGCGCCGTGAACGAGTAGCAGGAGATCAGCATCGTCTGGGTGAAGTTCTTCTCGCTGGTGTCGACGTAGCGGCCGTCGAGTTCGGCCTTGTCCGAGAAGGCAATGGCATGCACCAGGAAATCGAGATTGTCCCAGCGCCGGCCGAGCTCGGCGAACACCCGGTCGATCGAGCCGGCATCGACCACGTCGCACGGCAGCACGATCTGGGAGCCGACCTCGGCGGCCAGCGGTTCCACCCGCTTCTTCAGTGCGTCGCCCTGGTAGGTGAAGGCAAGCGCGGCACCCTGCGCCGCGGTCGCCTTGGCGATGCCCCAGGCAATCGAGCGATTGTTGGCGACACCCATGATGAGGCCGCGTTTGCCCCGCATCAGCGTGCCAGCCGGAATCTCGGCCTCGGCGGCAAATCCCGCCATCTCCCAAGGTCCCTCTAAATAGCGCGCCGTAGGGCGCCGTGACGGCCCAAAGCGCATCCTACACCAATGCCCATCGGGGTCCAATTGCCCGCCCCGTTGCGCACACAAGTGGAACCAGAGCTTAGAGCTTTGCCAGCAACGCCGCCAATTGCTCAGCCTCAGCTCTGGTCAGGCGGCTGCCGAGATGCTGCTCGATGGCGGCGGCATAGATGGGCCACATGCTGCGGCGAAGCGCACGCCCCTTGCTGGTGATGCACAACACGTTGTTGCGGCCGTCGAGCCGGCATTGCCGGCGCTCGATCAGCCCGTCGCGCTGCAGCCGGTCGACCAGGCGGCAGACGTTATACTGGGCGAGCCTGGTGCGCTCCTGCACGTCGGCTTGGCGTAGCCTGCTGTCGGGGGCCGCCTCGACCTCATTGAGCACCTGGTACCAGGCGAGTGGCGGCAGCCCGCCGCGCTTTAACCGTGCCTCGACCTTGTCGAGCAAGGTGCGTTCCGTGCGCACCAGGCCGACCCAGGCCGCCATCGTCGCTGCCGTAGGCCTCGCCTTCATCGCCGCCGTGGTTCAACCGAAACAGCTTGCTTTTGCATGGGGTCCAGGGTAATCGCGCAATTGAATGCAATTGCATGCATAACTTGCTGTCAGGATTCGTCAAGTAGGAGACCAACTGATGAAGCTTTATTATGCACCGGGTGCATGCTCGCTATCGCCCCACATCGTGCTGCACGAGGCCGGCCTTCCATTCGACACGGTCCGGGTCGACACCAAGACCAAGGCCATGCCCGGCGGTGACTTCCGATCGGTCAATCCCTTGGGCTACGTCCCCGTGCTGGCGCTCGATGATGGCAGCCAGCTCACCGAAGGACCGGCGATCGTGCAATGGATCGCCGACCAGGTGCCGGCCAAGAAACTGGCGCCCGCCGCCGGCACCATGGCGCGGACCCAGCTGCAATCCTGGCTGAACTTCATCAGCAGCGAATTGCACAAGGGCTTCTCGCCACTGTTCAATGCGGCGATGCCGCAGGACGCCAAAAAAATCTTCCGGGAGCGGCTGGCGACACGCTTTCAGCATCTCGACCAGCACCTCGCCGACAACGACTACCTGTTGGGGCCGAGCTTCTCGGTTGCCGACGCCTATCTGTTTACGGTATCGAATTGGGCCGCCCACACCGATGTCGACCTGTCGCCGTTCGCAAACGTGCTCGCCTACCGCAAGCGCGTGGCGGCCCGCCCGGCGGTGGTGGCGGCGATGAAGGCAGAGGGGCTCATCAAGTAGCCCGTAACAGACCGGGTGCATCGGCATCACCAGCCAGCGCCGCTCGGGGTATCGCGGCCCCGGGCGGCCCGGTCGGGCGCTGCCCGAGCGCTTGCCGGCGGCCCGCTACCGCTCCGCCCGGATGCGACAGCGGCGATGGCACCGCGCCGGTTTTGAGCCCGAGTGCTTTACAGGTTGAGCAACAACACCACGCCGGCGATGATCAGGCCGATGCCCAGCATCTCGCGGGAGGCCAGCTGCTGCTTAAACAGGTTGCGCGACAACACCTGGGCAAACAGCACCTCGACCAAGGCCAAGGTTCTGACCTTGGCCGCGGTCTCCAGCGCGAACGCCAAAAACCACATCTGCGAGGCAAAGGCGCCGGTGAAGCCCGCCAGCAAGGATGGCCGCCACTCGCGACAGATGGCGATGAGCTTGTCGCGGTCGAACAGAAACAGATAACTCGAAAGCATGGCGGTCTGGATGATCAGGCCGAGGGCCAAGGTGGTGGTCGCCGCCAGCACGAAGTTTGGCGCCGCCAACGCCCGGATGCCGCCGCGAAAACCAATGGCGGCGATCGCGAACATGGCGCCCGAGGCGATCCCGAGGATGGCCGGCGTCCAGGTGAAGGCGTCCCTTGTGTTGCTGCGCGGCCAGGACATGATCAGCACGCCGGCGGTGGCGATCAGGATCGCGGCGGCCAGGCCCGGCGACAGACGATCGCCGAGAAAGGCCAGGCCAAAGACGGCCACCTGCACCGGCTCGGTCTTGGCGTAGGCGGTGGTGACGACGAACGAGCGCTCGCGCATGGCGGCGAGCAGCAGCGCGGTGGCCCCGATCTGCGCCAGCGCCGCCGCCGTGCTCCACGCCAGCATGGTGCCGTTGAGCGGCGGCAGGCCTTGGCCGTTGGCGGCCAGCACCAGCAGCAAAAATATCAGGCCGAACGGCAATCCGAACAGGAAGCGCACGTGGGTGGCGCCGACCGTGCCAAGGGTTTCGGTCAATTCCTTCTGTTGCGCATTGCGCAACACCTGCCCACCGGCAGCCAGGACCGTGAACACGGCCCACAACCACGACATCACGAGTGAAAACCCCAGGACCAACGTTGCCCGCGCCGAGATAGCGGGAAGCCGGCCGCGCGGCAACACCCCGGCAACAAAGTCGCGGGGGCCGGCGTGCGCGACGTTAGAAGGTCGATTTCAGGCGCAAGTGGTCCATGCGATCGATCGACTTCAGATCGAGACGGCGCCGTTCGTTGTTTTGCAAGACGTCGAGGGGAACGACGACCCCTGCCCTGCCCAGTCCCCACACCTTGCGGTAGAAATCGGCGAGCCCGGTCGCGCGGCGGCCGTCGACGCCGACGATCACATCGCCCTTCTGGACGCCGGCCTTGTGCGCCGGCCCCGCCGGTGCCACGCGCGCGATGCGCAATTCACCATCGCTTTCCTCGGTGGTGAGACCGAGCCATGGTCGGCCCGGACCCTGCACCCGGCCTTCGGCGAGCAGGTCGGCCATGATCGGCGGCAGCCGATCGATCGGCACGAACATGTTGCCGGGGGTGCCGGCGGACGCATCCCCGACGATCAACGAGCCGACGCCCACCAGCTTGCCCTCGCGATTGATGAGGGCGGCGCCGCTCCAGGCGGGATGCGGCGGCGCCGTGAAAATGGCGTCCTCGAGCAGGTATTCCCAACTGCCGGCGAACTCACGCTTGGCGACCACAAAGGCGGTGCCGACCATGTCCGGCCCGCCAAAGCTCGCCACCAGCACCGGGTCGTTCTCCTTGAGCTCGGAGGATTTGCCAAGGCTGATCGGGGCGAGGTTCAAGGGCGAGGCGGCTTTCAGCAGCCCGAAACCGGTCTCATGGTCGTAGCCCACCACCTCCGCGGCTACGCTCTTGTCGTCATTGGTGATGATCTCGGCGGCGTGCGCCTCCAGCATCAGGTAGCCGATGGTGACAATGAGACCATCGGCCCCGATCACGATGCCCGAGCCCTCGCGCTCGCTGCCGAGCGTCGCCACGCTGCGACCCTCGGGATTGATCAAGGTCTTGAGGCGAACCACGGCGGCGGCGATGGCGTCGATCGACGGCGTCTCGGCCAGCGCCGCACCGCTGCCGAGCCACGCCAGCGTCAGCCACGCCAGCGCGAGGCCGAGGCCAGGACGGTGGCGGTGGGTGCGCTCAACGGCGACGCGGGGGAGCTGCTTGAGCGGGGGTCCACGCATGGGGCGAAGCTCTAACGAGGGCGCCCGCGCAGCATGCCTTGCTGCGGGCGGGCGCGCCTCATCACGATGCCGTGACCCCTGGCGTTCTCCCGCGACGATCTTCCAGGATCATGGCGGCGGCCTTTTCGGCAATCATCAAGGTCGGCGCATTGGTATTGCCCGAGGTGATGGTCGGCATCACCGAGGCATCGGCCACGCGCAATCCGGCGAGGCCCTGAACCTTGAGCCGATGATCGACGACCGCGGTCCGGTCGGTGCCCATCTTGGCGGTGCCGACCGGATGAAAGATGGTGGTGGAGATGTCACCCGCAGCCTTGGCCAGTGCCGCATCGTCGACAAATTCCGGGCCGGGCCGAAACTCCTGTGGCCGATAGCGCGCCAGCGCCGGCATCGACACGATGTTGCGCGTAATGCGCACCGAGACGGCCGCCACCTGCCGGTCGGCCTCGGTCGAGAGGTAGTTGGGGCTGATCGCCGGCTGCCGTGCGGGATCGGGGCTTTCAATGCGCACCGAACCGCGGCTGGTCGGGCGGATGTTGGCGACGCTGGCGGTGAAGGCGGGAAACGGATCGAGCGGCTCGCCGAACTTGGGCAAGGTCAAGGGCTGGATGTGGTACTGCAGGTCGGGCGTGTCGCGGCTTGGGTCGGACTTGACAAAGGCGCCGAGCTGAGACGGCGCCATCGTCATCGGCCCGCGCCGCATCAGCGCGTATTGCGCGGCAAACCCGGCGCGCTGCAACAGGCTCTGGAAGCGCTCGTTCATGGTGCGCGCACCCACCACCTTGTAGGCGCAGCGGATCTGCAGGTGGTCCTGCAGGTTCTCGCCGACCCCCTTCAGCTCATGGCGCACCGGAATGCCGAGCGGGTGCAACAGTTCGCCGTCGGCGATGCCGGAGAGCTGCAACAGCTGCGGCGTGCCGATGGCGCCGGCGCACAGGATCACCTCGGCGGCGGCGCGTAAGCTGCGCTTGACGCCGCCCTGGCGCAGCTCCAGGCCGGTGACGCGCTTGCCCTCCAAGGTCAGCCGCTCCACCACCGCCTGGGTCTCGATCTTGAGATTGGGCCGATGCTTGACGGGGCGCAGGAAGGCCTTGGAGGTGTTCCAGCGCACGCCGCTTTTTTGGTTGACGTGAAAATAGCCGCAGCCCTCGTTGTTGCCGCCGTTGAAGTCGTCGACTGCGGGGATGCCGGCTTCGGCCGCTGCCGCACGGAAGGCATCGAGAATCTCCCAGCGGATGCGCGCCAGCTCCACCCGCCACTCGCCGCCGCGCGCATGCATGCGTTCAAACGCGCCCGGCTCGAAGGCGCCGGGCTCGAGCGCCCACTGGTCCTCGTGCTGTTTGAAGTAGGGCAGCACATCCTCCCAAGCCCAGCCGGGATTACCCAGCTGCCGCCAGGTGTCGTAGTCGCGCGCCTGTCCGCGCATGTAGATCATGCCGTTGATGGACGAACAGCCGCCGAGCACGCGGCCGCGCGGGTAGGCGAGACTGCGGCCGTTGAGCCCCGGTTCGGCCACCGTGGTAAAGCCCCAGTCGGTGCGGGGATTGCCCATCAGGTAAAGGTAGCCGACGGGGATGTGGATCCAGTGGTAGTTGTCCTTGCCGCCGGCCTCCAACAGCGCCACGCGCACCCCCCTGTCGGCCGACAGGCGGTTGGCCAATAGGCAGCCGGCGGTGCCGGCACCGACGACGATGTAGTCGAAATCGGCTTGCGCCATGGTCGCGCGCGTCTCTCCCAACCCCGGTTGGATGGCAGCAGAAGCGGGCAGGAAAAGCCGCCAGGGTGGCGCGAGGATGGACCGGTTCGAGATCCCGGTCCAGCCGCCAGCTCACGCGGCGGCGCGTCGCGGCTAGTCGGGCTCTTCGGTCTTGGTGCCGCCCAGCTCGCGTAGCTTGGCCAGCACGCGCGCCTGTTCCTCGGCCTCGGTCTCTTCCCGCGGCAGCTCCGGCCGCGTCGCCGGCATGATCTCGACGTCGGGCTGCGGCCCCAGCCCCGGCACCGCGGTGGTCTCCGAGGTCGGCAGCAAGGTGCCGCCCTTCTCGCCGCCCTTCTGCTGGTCCTTCTTCTCCCGCTCCACCCGGCGCGCGGCCTTGCGCACCTCGTTGTCGAGATCGGTCTGTGAGCACAGGCCGAGGGTGACGGGGTCCTGCGGGGTCAGGTTGGCGGAATTCCAGTGCGTGCGGTCGCGGATCGCCGCGATCGTCGGCTTGGTGGTCCCGACCAGCCGCATGATCTGGCTGTCCTTCAGCTCCGGGTGGTTGCGCAACAGCCAAATGACGGCGTTGGGCCGGTCCTGGCGGCGCGACACCGGCGTGTAGCGTGGGCCCTTCTTGGTCTTGACCTCGGGGATTTCCACCTTCGAGGCCGCCAGTCGCAGGCTGTGGGTGTGGTCCTCCTCCCCGCGCCGAATTTCCTCGCGGCTAAGCTGGCCGTTGGAAATCGGGTCCATACCCTTGATGCCGTGGGCCACGTCGCCATCGGCAATGCCTTTCACCTCAAGCGCGTGCAGCCCGCAAAATTCCGCGATCTGCTCGAAGGACAGCGAGGTGTTTTCCACCAGCCAAACGGCTGTGGCCTTGGGCATCAGAGGTTTGCGATCGCTCATGTGAGGGCTCTCGTGGGGACCGGCACGGCAGATCCGTGCAGGCCAACAGGCGAAGAAAAATGCGCTGAGACGCCGGCTTATAGCCCAGGCGGGGCGCCACGTGCAACCGCAACCGCGTCGCGGGCCACGCTGGTGCGCAATGCACCATCGCTGCATCGCAACAAGCCGCCCGACGGGCTCCGCCGCGGTCGTCGCCTGTGGCCATAAGTCCTCAGGCTGGCCACGATCTTTTCTTGGGATCCGGCGTTACCCATATTAGCCGTGGCGGGCGTGTTGCGGCGCAACTTGTATATGA
>DATFXD010000194.1:0-7851 GCA_035258605.1 Hyphomicrobiaceae bacterium
GGCGACACGCCGCAGCCGATCACGCCCTACCAGAAGGCGGCCCAGGTGTGGGACGAGCGCATCGGCAGCGCGCGGGTGCAGGCCCACAACTGGCGGCTGATGGCGCTGGGGTCGCTCGCCGTCGCCCTGATGCTGGCAACCGGCCTGTTGTGGCTGGCGCGCTCGGGCGCCGCCACGCCCTATATTGTCGAGGTCGACGCCCACGGCGGCGCCCGGGCGGTGGGTCCCGCCGCCGAGGCCTATCAGCCCAACGACGCCCAGATCGCCTTTCACCTCGCCAACTTCGTCGACCACGTGCGCTCGCTCTCCCTCGATGCCGTGGTCGTGCGCCAGAACTGGCTCAAAGCCTACGACTACGTCACCGACCGCGCGGCAGTCACGCTCAACGATTACGCGCGCGACAACGATCCCTTCCAACGCGTCGGCCGCGAAACCGTGGCCGTCGAGGTGGCAAGCGTCGTGCGCGCCTCGGAAAGCTCATTCCAGGTGCGCTGGCTCGAGCGCCAGTTCGAGGGTGGCGCGGTCAAGGAGACCCGCCGGCTCACCGGCCTCTTTTCCATTCGCATCAGCCCGCCCCGCACCGTCGAGGCGGTGCGCAAGAACCCGCTCGGCATTTACGTCCACGCCTTCAACTGGGCCCAGGACGTCAGCACCGGAGCCGCCCAATGACGGCGGCCCGCGCCTTGCCGATCACCGTCGGCCTCGTCCTCGCCGCCTGCGCCAGCCGGCTTCCGGTGCCGGAGATCCCGGTCCTCGACAGCGCGGTGACGGCGCCGCAGCCGCCCCCGGAACCCAAACCCGAGGTGCGCTACGTTGAGCTGCCGAAGCCGTTGCCGCTACCCGGCCAATTGAAGCCGCTGCCGCCGGCGGCGGCCAATGCCGGCGGCACGCCCAAGGAGCGGATCGCGGGGGCGCAGCAAAAAGCCCGCGTCGAGCCCGCCACCGACGGCTACATCAATGCCATCCAGGTCTACCCCTTCAGCGAGGGCGCGCTCTATCAGCTCTATGCCGCCGTCAATCAGGTGACCGACATCGCCTTGGAGCGGGGCGAGAAGCTTCTCTCGGTCTCCGCCGGTGATACCGTGCGCTGGGTCGTGGGCGACACCACCAGCGGCGAAGCCGCCACCGCCATCGTCCATATCCTTGTCAAGCCGGTGTCGAGCGAACTCGACACCAACCTCGTCATCACCACCGACCGGCGCACCTATCATCTCGAACTTCATTCAACGACGGCGACCTATATGGCGTCGCTGTCCTGGACCTATCCGGCGACCGAACTGATCGCGCGCAAGCAAGAGCGCGCCGAGGCCGAACGCTGGGCGGCCGCCGTCACCGACACTGGCGTCAGCATCGAGCGCTTGCGCTTTCGCTATCGGCTCGAGGGCGAGGCGCCCTGGAAGCCGCGCCAGGTGTTCGACGACGGCAGCAAGGTCTACATCCTGTTTCCGTCCGGTCTGGCGCAAGGCGAGGCGCCGCCGCTGTTTATTGTCGGACCCGACGGTCGTGGCGCGCTCGTCAACTACCGGGTCCGCGGCAGCACCTACATCGTCGATCGGCTATTTGCCGCCGCCGAGTTGCGCCTCGGCACGGCGCCGCAACGGGTGGTGCGCATCATCCGTACCGATGCGGTGTGGCGGGAGGCGCAGCCATGATCCCGGAGGCGCCCCTACCCGGCGATGATGGCGGCAAGGTCGCGCCCGAGACCCTCGAGCTCCGCGCCCGACCGCAACCGGTAACGCGCATCAACCGCCGCGTCCTGATCGCGGTGGCGGCGGTCGTCCTCATGCTGCTCTCCGCCCTGGTGCTGGTGGCCCTGAAGCCGCCGAGCTTACCCCTCGCCGAGCGCCCGGAACTGTTCACAGTCGCGCCGCGGCCGATCAGCGAGGCGCTCGCCAAGCTGCCGGCGAGCTACGATCGCATTGAGCCCGAGCCGCGGCGCAGCGAGCAGAGCCTGCCCTCGGGGGTGCCGAGCCTCGAGCCCGGCAAGACAGACAGGGAGGATGTCGGCGCCGCCGAGCGGGCGCAGCGCGCCCGCCTGGCGGGCCAGGCGGCGGGCTCCCCCGTGCTGTTTCGGCTGCAGGCCAAGGCCGCTGCCGGCGATGCTGGCTTGCGGTCCGAGGCGACGGCGCGGCCGGGTGCTGGCAGCCGCGAGGTGGAGTTGGCGCCTAACCTCAGCTTCGATCGCGGGCGGGCGCTGGCCGAGGCCGGGCTCGGCGTGACGGAGACGAGCGAGCCGCTGCGCAAACTTGCCCTCCTCAAGGCTGGCGCCGACGCCGCCATCGTCAATCCCCATGTCCTGGCGCGGCCGCTCTCGCCCTATCAGCTGCTGGCCGGCACCGTCATTGCGGCGAGCCTCATCAGCGGGCTCAACTCCGACCTTCCCGGGATCGTCATCGCTCAGGTCACCGAACCCGTCTACGACAGCGTGTCGGGGCGCCACCTCTTGATCCCGCAGGGCTCGCGGCTCATCGGCCGCTACGACAACGTCGTTGCCTTTGGCCAGGATCGCGCGCTCGTCGTGTGGCAGCGCATCATCCGGCCCGACGGCAGCTCGATGGTGATCGACAACCTGCCGGCAACCGACACCAGCGGCTATGCCGGGCTGGCCGATGCCGTCGATCTCCACACCGGCAAGCTGATCGAGGGCGCGGCGCTCGCCACCCTGCTCGGCGTCGGCAGCGAGCTCGCCTTCGGCGCCAGCGACAACGACCTCGTCAAGGCACTGAAACAGGCGACCCAATCGACCACCAATCGCGCCGGCCAGCGGCTGGTCGAGCGCACTCTCGCCGTGCAACCGACCCTCACGGTCCGCCCCGGCTGGCCACTTCGGGTGATCGTCAACAAGGACATCATCCTCGACCCCTACCCACAACCCGCGCGCCCCTAAAGGAGGACCCATGCCAGGCAAGTTGCGTGACGAGGACCGGCGCGGCCCAAGCCCGCCCGCGCCAGGCCGCGACCCGCCAGCGGCGGCGCCCGCCCACACCGGGCCCGCGGCAGCGGCGCGCGGCCCAGCTTTGCCGCCTGCACCACCCGGGCTGCGCCTCGCCCCCTGACCTCATCCGCTTGGAGGACCCCGTGACGCGATCACGCCGCATCGCCGCCGTCCTATTGCCGTTCGCCGCCGGCTATTACCTCTCCTATCTCTTTCGCACCATCAACGCCTTGATTGCCGCCGACTTGGCGAGTGAGGTGGGGCTGACGGCGGCCGACCTTGGGATGTTGACCTCGGTCTATTTCCTGATGTTCGCCGGCGCCCAGATCCCCTTCGGCCTGCTGCTCGACCGGCATGGCCCCTGTCTGATCCAAAGCAGCCTGCTGCTGATCGCCAGCGCCGGGGCGCTGCTGTTTGCGCTGGCCGACAGCTTGGCGCTGCTCGTCATCGGGCGAGCGCTGATCGGCATCGGCGCCGCCCTGGCGTTGATGGCGGGCTTCAAGGCGATTGTGCTCTGGTTTCCGGCCGAGCGCCTGGCGCTCGTCAACGGTTGGTTCGTGATGCTGGGAGCGCTCGGGGCGGTGACAGCGACCGCGCCTGCCGAGCTCGTGATCGGCGCCGTTGGCTGGCGCGGCCTGTTTGCCGTCCTCGGTGGGCTGAGCGCGGCGGTGGCCTTGCTCATGGTTCTGATCGTGCCCAACGCCCCGCGCCCGCGCCGCAGCGCGCGGCCACCGCCAGCCGTCACGTTTCTGATGATCTATCGCGACCGGCGCTTTTGGCGGCTGGCGCCGCTCTCGGCCTTGGGCGTCGGCACCTCGTGGTCGCTGCAGGGGCTGTGGGCGGCGCCGTGGCTTGGCGATGTCGATGGCCTCGACCGCGGCGGCGTGGTCGAGATCTTGAGCCTGATGGCGATCGTCGTCAGCGCCAGCGGGCTGATGCTTGGGCTCGTCGCCGACCAGGTGCGCCGCCGTGGCGGCGCCACCGAGCACGTTCTCCTTGGCACCGTCGGCCTATCGCTCGCGGCGCAGGCCGCCCTGGTGCTCGAGCTCCCCCTGCCGCCGGCACTGCTGTGGAGCGCGATTGCGGCCGCGGGCGCGGCGACGGTGGTGAGCTACGCCACGCTGGCTGACAACTTTCCCAAAGAAGTCTCCGGCCGCGCCAATGCCGCGCTCAATATTCTGCACGTCAGTGCCGCCTTCCTGGTGCAGTCGGTGATCGGCGTGATCATCGCCCAGTGGCCGGCGACGGGGTCGCATGCGCCGGCCACCGCGCATCGCTCGGCGCTGGCTGTGATCGTCGCCGCCGAGGCCGCCGCCGTTGCCTTTTTTGTGCTGACGTCGCGCCACCGCCCGGCCGCGGCCCGAGGCGGACGATGGGAACCGGGGCCGCTCTCCGCGGTGGGGGCGGGCCGTGCGCCCGTGTTGGTGCGGCACCAACAGATGTCGTGGCGCGCGCGGGTGCACGGCGTCCGTGGCCGGGAGCCGGCGCGGCCGCCGGAGCGTCGGCGACCGGCGTCCCCAATCGACGGGCGTTAGCTGACACCGGGCGCGGCTGCCTCGGCCACCGCACCGGCAGCCGCCGCGATCCGCGGCAGGGCATCGCGCCAGAAGTCGGCGGGCTGCGCGCCCGACACGGCGTAGGTCTGGGCGACGATAAAGAAGGGTACGCCCTCGATGCCCAGGCTGTGGCCCTGCTGCTCGAGGCTCACGACGGCGTCGAGGCTGGCGGTGTCGCTCAGTGCCGCCTCGACACCGCCGGCGGCAAGGCCGCATTCCCTCGCCAGGCTCTCAAGCTGCGGCCGCGCGCCGATATCGAGGCCCTCTTCGAAGTAGGCGTGGAACAGGCGCTCCACCATGGCGTCCTGCCGACCCTGCCGGCCGGCCTCCCAAATTAACCGGTGCGCGAGCCGGGTATTGGGCGTGCGCGCGATGCGGTCGAAGGCAAAGCCAATCCCAAGCTCACGGCCGGTTGCGGCCATGGTGCGGTCGAGCTCGGCGCTGCGCGCGGCGCCGAATTTGGCATCGCGGTAGACGTGGCGTTCGACGCCATCGGCTGGCATGCTGGGATTGAGCTCGAATGGCCGCCAGGCGAGCTCAACGGGTTGGGACAGCGCCCCGGCATTGAGCGCGGCCTCGAGCCGACGCTTGCCGACGAAGCACCAAGGGCAAATCACGTCGGAATAGACGATGATGCCAAGCCGATCGGACATGGGGGTCGCTCCTTTGTGCGCTGTTCTTTGTTGCTCGCTTTTCGTTTGATCGCTGTTTTCTGGTTCTGGCGGCGTACTTGCCGTCACTTCGGCCGTTTCCCCCTCGTGCCAGCCACCCGCGCCAGACATTAGACCAGGACGCCGCGAGCGGATAGAACAGTAGGCCGCACGGCCCTCGCGCCTTGCCCTGCCCCATGCCCCCCGCGAGTTCAACGTTGCAACGCTTAATCAAGATCCCGAGCCAGGTCGATAGCCGCGAGGGCTGGATCATCACCGTTGCGGCCCTTACCGCGCTGTCCGTGGCGCTGGGGGCGCCCTATGTCGCCATCGTGGCGCTCAAGGCCATCGCCGCCGATTTCGGGGGTTATCGCTCGACGCCGTCGGCGGCAACATCGCTCGCCATGCTTGGCACCGGCGTGGGCGGCCTCGGCATGGGCTGGCTCGCCGAACGGGTCGGCGTGCGCTGGGTGGTGGTGTTCGGCGCCGTCATGGTCGCGGCCGGACTCGCCCTGTCGTCAGGCGGCGAGGCGTGGCAGCTCTACGTCGGGCACGGGCTCCTGATCGGGCTCCTCGGCAACGGCAGCATCAATGCTCCGCTCTACGTCTATATCACACGCTGGTTCGAGGCTCGCCGCGGCGCCGCCTTGGCGCTGCTGTCGGGTGGTCAATACGTCGCCGGCGCCACCCTGCCGCCGCTGTTTGAACGGGCGGTCGCCGCCTACGGCTGGCGGCAGACCATGCTGGGCTATGGCGTGGTGGTGGCGAGCGTGGTGGTGCCGTTGGCGCTCATGTTCTTGCGGCCGCCGCCCGCAGCCGCGACACCCGCTCCCGCCGCCGCCGGCGGCACCCGTGCGGCGCCCCACAAGGTGCTGGGGTTGTCGCCGGCATCGGCCTTCGCGCTCCTCGCCGGCGCCTCGTTCCTGTGCTGCGTGCCGATGGCGATGCCATCCTCGCATCTGATCGCGCTTTGCAGCGATCTGGGCTTGGCGCCGGCGCGCGGTCCTGCGCTGCTCACCGTGCTGCTGGTGTGTGCCTTTCTCAGTCGCCAGTTCTGGGGCTGGATGTCCGATCGCGTCGGCGGGCTCACCACCTTGCTGGCGGGGACCTTGGCGCAGGCGACGGCGATCGTGGGGTTTATTGTCACCCAGGACGAGATCGGCCTCTTTGCCGTCGCAGCCGCCTTCGGCCTGGGCTTCAGCGGTCTGATCCCCGCCTACATCTTGACCGTGCGCCAGCTGTTTCCGGCGCGCGAGGCCAGCTGGCGGATCCCAATGCTGCTGCTCACGGGCATGTCGGGGATGGCGGCCGGCAGCTGGCTCGCGGGCCGGCTTTATGACAGCTTCGGCTTCTATGCGCCGGCATTCGCCACCGGCCTCGCCTTCAATCTTGTCAACGCCAGCCTGATCGTCACGCTGTTGACCTTTTACCGGCAGACGCGGCACCGGGTGGCGTTCTCCTGAAGGCGCGCCCAAAGCAGCCTACCCGCGTCGTGTCAGAGCATCGACGCCATAAATTGGCGTGCCAAAGCCAACATGCGGCGGCACCGGCGTGGCATCCGATCGGGCGCGCTGTTCCCCGTTCGCAGCATGCATAAAAAATGCCTCTCGCCGGCAGGCGCGCCAACGCAAAATAAACTGCGCGGCGATTCGCCGATGCGCAAAATGCCTCTTTTCTTTGCGCCTCCGCGCCGTGAGCAGAATTTTCTCCTATAGTGCCGCGTCAAGCGGCACCCGCCAATCGTGCCGCGATCCATCAATCCCCGAGCCCCGATCGGTGCTGATGCTGGAGTCCGCTCCCGTACCTGTCGCACGCCCTTCCGGCTCGGACCGCAGTCGGCCTTGGCCGGCGCCGCCGTCCAAGGACATCATCGGAGAGGTTCCATGAGGCTAGTTCGACGATCCGTTGCCCTCGCCGCGCTGCTGGCGCCCTTGGCCGTGCTGGCCTTAACAGCACCGGTCGCGGCCGCCGACAGCTTGAAAGAGATCCGGATCGACTGGGCGACCTACAATCCCGTCTCCATGCTCTTGAAGAACAAGGGGCTCCTGGAACAGGCCTTTGCCAAGGACGGGGTATCGGTGGTGTGGGTGCAAACCTTGGGCTCGAACAAGGCGCTCGAATTCCTGAACGCCGGCTCGATCGACTTCGGCTCGACCGCTGGCTCCGCCGCCCTGGTTTCCAAGATCAACGGTAATCCCATCAAGTCGGTCTACGTCTACTCGCGCCCCGAATGGACCGCACTGGTGACGGGCAAGGACAGCAAGATTGCTGCCGTCGCCGACCTCAAGGGCAAGCGCGTCGCCGTCACCCGCGGCACCGACCCCCACATCTTCCTGGTGCGGGCGTTGCAATCGGCGGGGTTGACCGAGAAGGACATCGTGCCCGTGCTGCTGCAGCATCCCGACGGCAAGACCGCCCTGATCCGCGGTGACGTCGACGCTTGGGCGGGGCTCGATCCGATGATGGCTCAGGCCGAGATCCTCGATGGCGCCAAGCTGTTTTACCGCAAGCCCGAGGCCAACACCTGGGGCATCCTCAACGTGCGTGAGGAGTTTGCCAAGGAGCACCCCGACGCGGTGCGCCGCGTGCTTGCCACCTACGAGGAGGCGCGCAAGCTGGCGCTGGCCAACTACGAGGAGCTCAAGGCGGTGTTCAAGGCGGTCACCAAATTGCCCGACGCCGTGGTCGATAAGCAGCTGAAGGAGCGCAC
>DATFXD010000195.1:0-4948 GCA_035258605.1 Hyphomicrobiaceae bacterium
GCGGGAGCTCCAACCCGAACCCCGGTACTCTTCCCAAGTCTGTCCGCTATAGGCTTCCCAATGCGGTTGCTCTTCGACGAACTCGCCCGCCGCATTTGTCCACCAGACTATCGAGACCGATGCGAGCAGCAATGCATCGAAGCGCTTGCTCATCAGCACGTTTGATACGGCTGGTTGGGCAGGCTTTGCCATGCATATCCCCTCGAGAAGCCGCGCTGCCGATCACACCTGGTCGAGTCAGCCACGATAGGACGTGATCAGTCCCACTACGTCGCAGGCGATGCAGCACTCGAGATTGCTGTCGCGCTCATCCAGATCGAACGGGTTGCGAGGTGCCCTGCCATGCGCCCCTTGCAGCATGCAGTTCAAGAAAGTAGTTGGGCACATGCAACCGGGAAATCGGGAATCACCTATGTGGTAATTACGGTTAATCCCACGCATGGGCAGCTACATGCAGGGCTGGCCGCAGCGATGGTGAGGACGACACCAGCAATAGCTGGTGGATGCTAATTCGCGGGAAGGCGGATAGTCGCGAGATCGGTCGCCACGACGATGCTTCCCGCGAATCCGCTGTCCTGAACGACTTTCCTGTATTCCGCTTCCGACAGAGCCCCGTCTGGATTTTCCAAATGCCATGACGCTCTGCGCCGATCATCGGGATCAGATGCGTTAGCACTAGAGACCTGGCGCCCAGTCGCTTCGCCATCGCGCCAAGGTCGGCGGCCGAAGGCTGCCGGTAGAAGAGCGGAGGCGGCATGAAACTGTTCCGGTCGGGCCCCATCACCGGATGGATGGTCGAATGCACGATCACATCGACACCCTTGGCCAGGGTTTCGACCTGAGCGGACGTCGACGAGGAACGCGGCGGCGCGAAGGTATCGTTGCCCGCGTCGCCGCCGATCACCACGCTGGCAGCCGGCGTGTCGACGCGAGAGGAGGCGTGGCCCGCTATATGGGTTGATCGAATCGCGCTGACCTTCACGTCAGCTGGCGACCAGACGAGTTGGGGTTCGTTTTGGTCCCCCTGCCACACGCTCCTTCACTTCGGAGAGACGCTGGGCGATCTCGCCGGACTGGATGAATGCATCCGCAATATGCGATACAAATTTCCTGCAGCTGATCGTGAACCCCAGCGCTGACGCGACGTCGGAGCTACAGACCGTGTCGATCTTCGGACCGGTCGAGTGGAAATGCCAACGCAATTGAAGAATGTCGGCAAATCCCTCGGTGTGATCGGTGTGCATGTGCGTGAAGAAGATCGCATCGAGCTGATCGGGCGACACGCCGAGCTGGGATAGCCGCATGTTAGTTCCACGGCCAGCATCAAACTGCATTTTGAGAGCATTGCAGTTGTTACCGTCATCGCCGTACCGCACCAGCGTTCCGGGGCCGGCCAACCCATTGAAGGTTGACGGGCCGCCACCTGAACCCGTCACTGTCACCATGAGACATGGAGCCGCTTGCGCGGTCGGTATGGCCGCGCACAGCAATGCGCCGCCAACGAGGACGGCAAGCACCATCTTCATCGCTGATCTCCCGCGAAAGCCCGCGACGCAATAACTCAAAGGCTATTTTGGATGTCGTCCATTGACCACACTATCAGACGACCTCACACGCGGGTCCTAGCAATTGCTGCATGCCCTCTCGCAAGCAGTCATTTCGTGCTGCACGCTTCCAATGATGAGCGTTGTGCTTGAAACCGTCATTGTCGACCGTTTGTCCCGATAACGACACCGGTCTGCCAGTATGGCGGCATCCCGAGTTGCTGCCTAAAGAGCAGGCGCGAGACGAATGCGGCAGGTGCGGTGCCGCCTGGCCGAGTGCATGCAACGATGTCTGCTGGTGATCCACTAATGTGTGTGTATTCAAACCGTGCCGCATTCAGACGCGATGAGGGAGGTGCTCCTGATCCGGGTTTCGAGCGAGGTCAGCCGCTCTCGCGCAGCAGCAGCTCGAAGCCGATGTCGACACAGCGCTCGCCGTCGCGCTCCAGCGTCAATGTTGCGGCGGTGCCGCCGATTTCACGGCCATGTACGCCAATCGTGCTGAGGCTTGGCGAAATCAGCCGACCCATCTCGAGGTCGCCCAGGCCGATGACTGCCACAGGCTGCTCGTGCGCGGGGCCGCTCCGCAGCAGGCCCGCAGTGCGCAAACCGGCCATGAACCCGATGGCGTGGGCGTCGCTGGCGGCGAACACCGCGTCGACGCCGGGCAGGCTCGCGTGAGCCATGACGCCGCTGGTCGCGTCGTGAGGAAGGATCAAGCGTCGCGGCTCCGGCAAGCCGTGCGCACGAATCTCGTCGCGAAAACCTGACCAGCGGCGGGTGGCCCTCGGGTCATCGCCGCCGATAAAGGCGAGGCGCTGGCGGCCTTGCGCAATCAGGTGCTTCGCTACGGTTACACCTGCCTCGCAATTGTTGAAGCCCGCAACCGCATCAATCGGATGCTCGGGCAATTCCCAGGTCTCGACGACGGGAATGCGGGCGCGACGCAGCAGACGGCGCCCGCCTTCCGTTGCGGGTGAACCCACCATGATGATCGCTTCGGGCCGCCGCGATAGAAGCGCAGCAAGCATCCGCTCCTCGCGCGCGGGGTCGTAACCTGATTGGGCCAGAATTACGGAAAAGCCGAGCGGCTCGAGCTTGTCGGAAAGCCCCTGGACCGTGTCTGCGAACACCGAGTTGGCGATGGTTGGAACCAGCACCCCGACGGAATTGGTACGGGCGCTCGCAAGGGCCCCCGCAACGAGGTTCGGCACGTAGCCCAAGTCGCGCATGGCCTGTTCGACCCGGATGCGCGTTGCTGGCGCGACCCGCTCGGGTGTCCGGACCACGCGACTGGCGGTTATGGGCGACACGCCGGCGCGCTTGGCCACGGCCGAAAGCGTCGGCACCAGCCTGGCGGCGTCATCGGCAGCAACGGTCAGGTCAGATTGCATGGGGTCACGAAGGTGCCTTAGTCCGTGTTGCCAATCGGCGATGGTAGCGCTAACATTCCGAGATGGTAGCGTTACCATAAACCAGTCGTTGGCGACATAACAGGGACCGAAACCGATGATTTCCCCCGATATGGTCGAGGCTTACAGGCGGGATGGCGTCATCGTCGTGCCCGAGGTGTTGGACAAGAACACCCTGGCGAAGGTCCGCGGGGTGATTGCCGAACTGGTCGCTGGCGCGGCTGCCGTGAGCGCGCATACCGACGTCTACGACCTTGAGCCGGGCCACAGCCAGCAGAGCCCCCGCGTCCGTCGCATCAAGACCCCGCACAAGGTGCACCCGATCTTCGACGAGATCGTCCGCAGCCGGCCCGTGATCGAGACCCTCACGCAATTACTCGGGTCCGGACTGCGCCTGCACGGCTCCAAGCTCAACATGAAGTCGGCGCAGTATGGCTCGCCGGTGGAATGGCACCAGGATTGGGCATTTTACCCGCACACCAACGACGACCTGTTGGCGATCGGCGTGCTGCTCGACGACTGTGACCTTGAGAACGGGCCCATGTTGGTGACCCCGGGCACTCACAAGGGCGAGGCAATCTGGAACCACCATGGCGATGACGGCTGCTTCGCCGGGCTCGTCGACCCCGACCAGATCAAGGCCGAGATCGACCGCGCAGTGCCCTGCCTGGGCAAGGCAGGTAGCATGTCGTTCCACCACGTGCGTGCGCTGCACGGGTCGGCGATGAATACTTCGAACCGCCCGCGCAACCTGCTGCTCTACGAAGTGGCCGCCAGCGACGCCTGGCCGCTACTGGGCGTCAAGGATTTCGAGGAGTTCAACAGCCGCCTCCTGGCCGGGCCTCCGGTCATCGGGCCACGGCTGGCGAATGTACCGGTGCGCATGCCACTGCCGCCGGCCAAGCGCCAGGGCTCGATCTATGAGACGCAATCGGCGTCCAAGAAGTCGTATTTCACGCGCGCAGCGTAACGAGACGGGTGCCCGCGGCGGCACTGCGGGCACTCGTGCCTTAAAAATCATAACAACGATATACAGGGGAAGCGCATGACCAAGATGGCAGCCGGCGATGCCGGCCAATCGCGTCTACGGGTAATCTTGGCAGCGAGCGTTGGATCCGCGCTCGAATGGTATGATTTCTTTCTCTATGGCACGGCCGCTGCGCTGGTGTTCGGAGAACTGTTCTTCCCGAAGAGCGATCCTGTGGTGGGAACGCTGCTGTCGTTCCTGACCTTCGGTGTTGGCTTTGCGGTGCGGCCGCTGGGCGGCATCCTATTCGGCATCCTCGGCGACCGCTACGGCCGCAAGCCCGTTCTGGTGGCAACGCTGCTGATGATCGGCATCGGTACCACCCTGATCGGCGTGCTGCCAACCTATGCGCAAATTGGCATCTGGGCGCCGATTCTGCTGGTAGTCATGCGGGTCGTACAGGGGCTGGGCGCCGGCGCCGAATATGGTGGGGCGGTGATCTATTTGGTTGAGAACGCGCCGCCGAAACATCGCGGCTTTTGGGGTGGATTCGCGCCGATGGGCGTTTCCGTCGGCAATCTGCTTGCCGCCGGCGCGTTCGCGCTGGTGACGATGCTGCCGCGCGAAGACCTGATGAGCTGGGGCTGGCGGCTTCCGTTCCTGGCGAGCTTCCTCTTGATCCTTGTAGGCATCTACGTCCGCGTGCGAGTGTCGGAGACGCCTGTCTATACAGAAGCTGTCGTGGCGCGCGGCAAGGTCGAGTCCAACCCGGCGATGGAGGCGCTCCGCCGCCACCCACGCAATTTCTTCGTCGTATTGGGCGCACGCATGGCGGAGAATGGTCTTGGCTATTTCTTTCCGGTGTTCGGCCTCAGCTATGTGATCAACACCGTCGGTGTGCCGAGGGCGGATGCCCTCAGCGCTTTGATGCTCGCCTTCGTTATCGAGCTGTTCACGCTTCTTGGATTCGCGGCGCTTTCGGACCGGATTGGGCGACGGCCGGTCTACATGTTCGGCGCGCTATC
>DATFXD010000196.1:0-13029 GCA_035258605.1 Hyphomicrobiaceae bacterium
ATCCGCCCCAAGCGCGGCCATGCTTGGGTCAGCCGTGCTCTTTCAAGAGCCGCTCGCCCTCAGGGGCAGCTTTTCGCCGGGTGCGTGCGTGCTGAGCGCCAGCGCATGCACCGTGCCGGCGAGTTCCGCGGCCAAGGTGGCATTGACGAGGCGATGCCGCTCAAGCCGCGACTTGCCCGCGAACGCTGGCGAGACGATCAGCACACGGAAGTGGCTCTCGCCGGTGCCTGGCGAGCCGCGGTGGCCGGCGTGCAAATGCGATTCGTTGGTGACCTCGAGCTGCGTGGGCGCGAATGCGGCGGCCAGCTTTTCCCGGATCTTTTGTTCGACGGACATTAGAGTTCTGCTCACGATATTGTGCCAGAGTCTGTCGGCTTTGGCCAGACTAGAAGATTGCGACGTGTCGCCGGTCGGGTCACTTGTGCACGCCGCGGCTTACGCCCATACTTAAGAGCGATGAAACTTGACTCAAAATATTTCGACTGCGTCCGCGTCAGGCCGCTCCACGAGGAGCCGACGCAAGCGCGCGGGCCGGTGTGCCAATGGCGCGGTTGCCAATCGCCGGGCCTGCACCGTGCCCCCAAGGGCCGCGGTCGTGAGGGGCAGTACTATTATCTGTGCCTCGAGCACGTGCGCGAGTTCAACGCCTCCTACAATTACTTTGCCGGCATGAGCGACACCGACATCGAGGCCTATCAAAGGGACAGCGTGATCGGACACCGGCCAACCTGGCGCGCAGGCGCCAACGCCTGGGCACACGGTACGCGCTACGGTCTCGGTGACCGTTCGGCTCAGCCAATGCATGACCCCCATGCATTTTTTGTGTGGCGTGGCGAGCGCGCATCGGGGGCGACATCGGCCCCTCGCCGCCGGCTCAAGCCGTTGGAATTGAAGTCGCTAGAAGCCTTAAACCTCAGCGCCGCCGCCTCCCAGCAGGAGATCAAGGCCCGCTTCAAGGAGCTGGTGAAACGTCATCACCCCGACTTGAACGGCGGCGATACGCGCTCTGAGGATAAGTTGCGCGAAATTATCCAAGCCTATAACTATCTGAAGCAGGCTGGGCTCGTCTGAGACTGGCTGCAGTCCTTGAAGAGCCATCCGGCGCGGCATTACCCGGCCGTGCAACAGGAAGAACATCCGGAAACCAAGCGCTATGCCCGCCCAAGCCCAAGCCGGGGTTCCCGGCATGCCGGACATGACGGTGTCTGTCCGCCAACTGTTCGGCATCGATACCGATTTCGAAGCCCCCGCCTATTCCCAGCCCGATGATCACGTGCCCGACGTCGACAATGACTACGTGTTCAGCAAGGAAGTGACCCTGGCGATTCTGGCCGGCTTCAAGCACAACCGCCGCGTCATGATCCAGGGCTATCACGGCACCGGCAAGTCGACGCACATCGAGCAGATTGCGGCGCGGCTCAACTGGCCGTGCATCCGTGTCAATCTCGACAGCCATGTGAGCCGCATCGACCTGATCGGCAAGGATGCGATCGTTCTAAAGGAAGGAAAGCAGGTCACCGAATTCCGCGAGGGCATCCTGCCCTATTGCCTGCAGACCAACACCGCCTTGTGCTTCGATGAGTACGACGCCGGCCGGCCCGACGTGATGTTCGTGATCCAGCGCATCCTGGAGCAGTCGGGCAAGCTGACCTTGCTCGACCAATCCAAGGTGATCCGGCCGCACCCGGCGTTTCGCCTGTTCTCGACCACCAACACCATCGGCCTTGGCGACACCTCGGGCCTCTATCACGGCACCCAGCAGATCAACCAGGGCCAGATGGACCGCTGGTCGATCGTGTCCACGCTCAACTATCTGCCGCACGACCAGGAAACCAGGATCGTGCTCGCCAAAGCCAAGTCGTTCAACAAGAGCGATGCCAAGCGCAAGGTGATCTCCAACATGGTTCGCGTCGCCGACCTCTCGCGCGCGGCGTTTGTGAACGGTGACCTGTCCACGGTCATGAGCCCGCGCACGGTCATCACCTGGGCGGAGAACACGGAGATTTTCGGCGACATCGGCTTCGCCTTCCGCCTGACCTTCCTCAACAAGTGCGACGAGCTGGAGCGGCCACTGGTGGCGGAGTTCTACCAGCGCTGCTTTGGCGAGGAGCTGCCCGAAAGCGCGGCCAACGTCGCGCTGAGTTAGGACGTCCCGCCGATGGCCGGGCCGGCAAACCGCAAGGAATCACCCGCCGAGCCGTTCAAGCGCGTGCTCGGGCTGGCGGTGCGCGCCATCGCCGGCGATGGCGAGGTGCAGGTGAGTTACGCGCCTGGCAAGCCGGAAATCGACGGCAAGCTGGTGCAGCTGCCGGAGCCCTCGCGCGTCCCCTCGGCCCGCGAGGTCGCCGTAGTGCGCGGCTGGGCCGACAGTTTGGCGCTGACCGCGGCCTGCCATGACCCGCGCCTGCATGCCCGCCTGGCGCCCAAGTCGGGCCCGGCGCGCGCCGTGTTCGAAGCCGTCGAGCGGGCGCGCATCGAGGCGCTCGGCGCCAATCGCATGGCCGGCATGGCGGCCAACCTTTCAGCCCGCGTGGAAGATCAGTACGGACACGGCCGTTATGCGGAGATCACCGAGCGGGCCGACGCGCCGCTCGAGGACGCCCTGTCGCTGATGGTGCGCGAGCGATTGACGGGCGCCGCGCCGCCGGCCAGCGCCAAGGCCATGGTCGAGCTGTGGCGGCCGTGGATCGAGGAACGGGCCGGACGTACGCTGCAACAGCTCGACAAGCTGGCCGACGATCAAGCGACCTTTGGCCGTTCGCTGCGCGATCTGTTGCGCTCGCTCAATGTGGCCGAGGAGCTGTCCGACGGCGAACGCGAGGAAGGCGAGGACGACGATCAGGACCCCGAAAGCGGCGAGCAGGAGGCGCAGGACAATTCCGAGGGCCAGGACCCGCAAGACCAGGACAGCGAGGACCAGCGCGGCGAGGGTGAAGAAGGCGAGACCACGGACGAGGCCCAGGACGCCGAGGCGGATCAGTTCGACGCCGACGCCGACAGCGACGAGATGGCGGATGCGCGCGAGCCCTGGCGCCCCAACTTCAACGTCCTCGATAACCCGGAAGCCTTCGGCTACAAGGTCTTCAGCCGTGCGCACGACGAGGAAATTGCCGCCGAGAACCTGTCGACGCCGGACGAGCTGGAGCGGCTTCGAAGCTTCCTCGACAAGGAGTTGCGCAACTTGCAGGGCGCCGTGGCGCGGCTGGCGAACCGGCTGCAGCGCAAGCTGCTGGCGCAGCAGAACCGTGCCTGGGATTTCGACCTCGAGGAAGGCACGCTCGATGCTGCGCGGCTGACGCGCGTGATCACCGATCCCTTGCATCCGCTCTCCTTCAAGCACGAGCGCGACGCCGATTTCCGCGATACCATCGTCACTCTCTTGCTCGACAATTCCGGCAGCATGCGCGGCCGCCCGATCATGGTGGCGGCGTGTTGCGCCGATATTCTGGCGCGGACGCTCGAGCGCTGCGGCGTCAAGGTCGAGATTCTGGGCTTCACGACCCGCGCCTGGAAGGGTGGCCAGGCGCGCGAGGCCTGGCTCGCGGCCGGCAAGCCCGCCAATCCGGGCCGGCTCAACGACCTGCGCCACATCATCTATAAGCCAGCCGATGCCCCCTGGCGGCGCGCCAAGCGTTCGCTGGCGCTGATGATGCGCGAGGGCCTGCTCAAGGAGAATATCGACGGCGAGGCGCTGGCCTGGGCGCACCGGCGCCTGCAGGCGCGCCCCGAACGGCGCCGCATCCTGATGATGATCTCCGATGGCGCCCCGGTCGACGACTCTACGCTCTCGGTCAACACCGGCAGCTATCTGGAGTTGCACTTGCGCCAGGTGATCGAGGAAATCGAAACCCGCTCCCCGGTGGAGCTGATCGCCATCGGCATTGGCCACGATGTCACCCGCTACTACCGTCGCGCCGTCACCATCACCGATCCCAGTGAGCTCGCCGGTGCCATGACCGACAAGCTGGTCGAGCTGTTCGAGGAAGACGGCGATGGCGGCCGCCAGCCGGTCCTCAGGGCACCCAAGCGGCGCCTGCTGCAGTGATGTCGGGGCGGCTGCCAGGCGATTGGGTGGCAAGCCCTTGCGTGGATGCCCAGCTCGGGCTCAGCAGGGTGCCGCCGGGGTCGCGGCCAAGGCGCGCCGCTGTTCGCGGCCGGCACCGCAGGGTGCGCGCGGGGGTCATCGAAGCTTTGCCCCGCTGCCACACCGCCGGCGGTTCAGCTCGCGCCGGCGCGCCCAAAGCCTCAGGGCGAGACCGCCTCGGTCTGCGCTTTCTTGATGTCGCGCTTAAGCTTTCGGCACCGTTCCGAGAGCTCCGTTTCGCTGGCCTTGGCCAGGAAGGCGTCAAGGCCCCCGCGCCGCTCCACCGTCTTCAGGGCATGGGCGCTGATCCGCAGACGCACCTTTCGTTGCAAGGTATCGCTGATCAACGTCACATCCACCAGGTTGGGGCGAAACGTGCGCTTGGTCTTGTTTTCGGCATGGCTGCGCAGTTGGCCGGCCATGGGTCCTTTGCCCGTCAACTCGCATCGCCGCGTCATAACACTCGCTCCTTCGAGATCCGGCCAGCCCGGTTGCCCGGCCGGTCGGGCGCCGTTCTATACGTTAGCTGGGGGACGTCAAGATCCTCTGCCCGCGCCAGGATGCTGCGGTAAGCTGATGCCGCGGTAGGCTGTTGGCTGGCCTCGCCGGCGCAGGCCGGGCCACATTATAGTCGCAAAAGGGGTTAGTGTTCATGATCTGGGGGTTTTTGCAGGTTTGCGTGGTGTTGTACTTGGGCCGCAACATGCTGTTGAAGCCGGGTTGTCGTCGGCATGCTGGCTGGCTCGCGGCTTTAGCGCTCATGCCCGGGCTATGGGCGCTCAGCACCGGCGCCAGCCGTGCCGATGGCTGGCCGGCAAGCGTCAAGGCCAGCTACCAGATTACCTTCAACGGCTTCAACATCGGCACGCTCGATTTTCAGTCCGAAGCCGAGTCGGAAAGCTACACCCTGGTCGCCAATACCCGCCTGTCCGTGCTGCTTGGTGCCTTCACTTGGGACAGTGAGACCCGCAGCTTTGGCATGCTCACCAGCAAGGCGCCAATGCCCGCCGTCTTCAGCCTCGATTTCAAGAGTACCCTGAAGGCGGGCTCCCTCAAGATCGGGTTTTCCGACGGCGCCGTGACCGACATCGAGCAACAGCCGGTCGTGCCACCCAAGCCCGGCACCGTCCCCTTGCGCGAGCAGCATCTTAGAGGCGTGCTCGACCCCCTCAGCGCTGTCATGATGCTGTCGCGCGGCTCCACCACCAATCCCTGCGAGCGGCGGCTGCCGATCTTCGACGGCAAGGAACGCTTCGACCTCATCCTCAGCCGCAAGGGGGAGGTGCAAGTCAGCGAGCAGCCGCCGAGCGGTCAACCCGGTGTCGCCTACGTCTGCCGCGTCCGATACCAGCCGATTGCCGGCTACAAGCTCGATCGGGAGACCGAGTTCATGGTCGCCAATGACGCCATTGAGGTGGCCCTGCGCCCGATCCCCAGCGCCAACGTGTTCATTCCCTATCAGGCGACGATCCCGACCTTGGCCGGATCGGCGGCGATCTTCGTCAAGCGCATCGAGATCGATTCGCCGGGCAAGCCCCAGATCGCCTTGACGCACTGAGCCGTAGCCGTCGCGCGCCGGCAATTGCTGCGGGTTTTTTGGCCGAGCCCCTTGATCTTGCCCCACCACTCTGCAATGCCTCCCGGCATGACGACCAGGTAAGGCACCCTGAATGAGCCTCGATATTGCAAACCGCATTCGCAACGTAACCGCGGTCCTAGGGCCCACCAACACCGGCAAGACGCATCTCGCCATCGAGCGCATGCTGGGTCACGATACCGGGCTCATTGGTTTGCCGCTGCGCCTGTTGGCACGCGAGGTGTACGACAAGATCACGGCGCGGGTGGGCGTCGACCGCGTCGCACTCATCACCGGTGAGGAAAAGATCAAGCCGGAACACCCCCGCTATTGGGTGTGCACGGTCGAGGCGATGCCGCGCACCATTGACGCCGACTTCCTCGCCATCGACGAGATCCAGCTGGCCGCCGACCCCGATCGCGGGCACGTGTTCACCGACCGGCTGCTGCATGCCCGCGGTAAGCAGGAAACGCTGATGCTCGGCGCACAGACCATGCGTGAAGCCATCAGCGATCTCATTCCCGGTGCCAACTTCATTTCGCGACCGCGGCTTTCCAAGCTCAGCTACGCGGGAGAAAAGAAGCTGACGCGGTTGCCGCCGCGCTCGGCAGTGGTCGCATTTTCCGCCGGCGAAGTGTACGCGGTTGCCGAGTTGATCCGCCGCCAGCGCGGCGGCGCCGCCGTGGTGCTGGGCGCACTGTCGCCACGCACGCGCAACGCCCAGGTGGCGCTCTATCAGTCCGGCGACGTCGACTTTTTGGTCGCCACCGATGCCATTGGCATGGGCCTCAACCTCAATGTCGAGCACGTGGCGTTTGCCGGCGTGCGCAAGTTCGATGGCCAGGTCAATCGTGGCCTGACGCCAGCCGAGCTTGGTCAGATCGCCGGCCGCGCCGGCCGGCATATGAACGATGGCACCTTCGGCGTGACCGGAACGGTTGAGGCCTTTGGCGCCGATCTGATCGAACGGCTCGAGACCCACACCTTCGACACGGTCCGGATCCTGCAGTGGCGTAGCCGCGATCTCGATTTCGGTTCGCTCGACCGGCTGCGCGACAGTCTGAGACAGGTGCCGCGCGAAGGCCGCCTTACCAGGGCGCGCATGGCCGACGATGTCACCGCGCTCGAGAACGTGTGTCATGACCACGAGATTGCCGCCCTCGCGGTTGCGCCTGCCGCCGTCAGCCGGCTGTGGGAAGTCTGCCAGATCCCCGACTACCGCAAGATCTCGCCGCAGAATCACGCCGAGCTGGTGGCCACGCTCTACAAGTTCTTGTTGGCCCCGGCGGAGCGCATCCCCGAGGATTGGTTCGCCAACCAGGTCGCCTTTGCCGACCGCACCGATGGCGACATCGACACGCTCGCCAATCGCATTGCCCACATTCGTACTTGGACCTTCGTATCCAATCGCAGCGATTGGCTGGTCGATCCGGAGCATTGGCAGGGCCGCACACGCGCCATTGAGGACAGTCTGTCGGATGCGCTGCACGAGCGCTTGACCCAGCGCTTCGTCGACCGGCGCACCAGCGCGCTGATGCGCGGGCTCAAGGAAAAGGACGAGCTTTACGCCGAGATTGCCGACGACGGCACAGTTCAAGTCGAACGCCACTTCGTCGGTCGGCTCAAAGGCTTCCGCTTTTATGCCGATACGCAAGCCGAAGGCATTCACGGCAAAGCTGCCCGCAACGCCGCCAGCCATGTGCTGGCGAAAGAACTTGGCATGCGCGTGCGGCGCGTGGTTGCCGCCAAGAACGAGGCCTTCAAGCTGACCCGCCAGGGCCAGGTAATGTGGCGCGATGAGGAGATCGCGGCGCTGGAGGCGGGCGAGGATGCGCTGAAACCAACCATTTCCGTGCTGGCCGACGATCACCTGCCGGCGGCCGACCGGGAAAAAGTGCGCGAGCGCCTGACGGCATGGCTGGGCGAGATCTGCGCCGAACGGTTAAAGCCATTGCTCGAAATCACCGCGGCGCCGGACATTTCGGGGCTCGCCCGCGGCATCGCCTTCCGCCTCAAGGAAGACTTCGGCGTGTTGCGGCGCGACAGCGTCAGCGACGAGATCCGCCTTCTCGACCAGCCCGCGCGCGCCCAGTTGCGCAAATACGGGGTGCGGTTCGGCGCCTTCAATATCTATTTTCCCATGCTCTTGAAGCCGGCCTCAACCGACCTTGCCACCGTGCTGTGGACCTTGAAGCACGGCACCGCGCACGGCCTCGACATCGCCCGGCTGCCGCCGCCGCCGCGCCCCGGACTGACCTCGCTGATCGCCGATGCCGCGCTGCCGGAGGCCTTCTATCGCGTCGCCGGCTATCACTTGTGCGGCCCGCGCGCGGTCCGCATCGATATGTTGGAGCGGCTGAGCGACCTGATCCGGCCGCTGGTGGCGTGGCGGGTTGACCCCAACAACCCGGCACCACCTCCCAAGGGTGCAACTGGTGACGGCGGTTTTCGCACCACCTCGGAAATGATGTCGATTCTCGGCTGCTCGGCCACCGAACTCGGCAATGTGCTCAAGGTGTTGGGTTTTCGGCTCGACCGTCGTCGCGTCGATGCCGCCGCGGCAGCGCCCGCAAGCCTGCCGGCACCAGCCGAGACCACACCACTGACCACGGCGGCCACAAGTACGACGGTGATGGCTGAAACCGCAGCGGATGGTGAGCCGGCCGCGGCGGAGGCTCAGGCGGCGGAGCCGACCCCGGCGCAGGCTGAGGCTACGGAGACCGCCCCGGCGGAGGCTGAGGCGGCGGAGGCTGCCCCGGCGGAGGCTCAGGCTGATGAGCTGGCCCCCCTCGAGGCCCAGATGCCAGCGACAGTCCCGGCCGAGGCTGCCGCCCACCTGACAGGCGAGGCCACGGCTGGGGGAACCGAGGAGCCTGAGGCGATCGCCGCGGTCGCCGGCGCGAGCGCCGAGGCGATCGGAGAGCTGCCCGCGGCCGCGCCGGAGGCCGCCAAGGCGCAAGAGGAGATGTTTGAAGACATCTGGCGCCCGCGGCGGCGTGGGCGGGACCTCGACCAACGACCGGAGCGCGGACGGCCTGCCCGGCGGCGGCCGGGTGCGGACGCCCCGGTCCGGGCACCGGCTGGCGAGGTACGCAAGGAGCGGCCGGATCAGCGCCAGCGGCGGCGCGACAAACGCCCCAAGGAGCGCTACGAGGAGCGCCCGCGCAACCAGTACGAGGCGTCGCCGCCGAAGACAAAGACGGCAGGTTTCGATCCCAATTCACCGTTTGCGGCGCTCTACTCCCTGAAGGCGGCAATGGATAAGCGCACGCAAGACTAGCCATGGCGACGGCGCGACATGATCAGGACCGGGGCGATGATCCGGTCGGCGACGGCCAGCGGCTCGACAAGTGGCTCTATTTCGCACGGCTCGCCAAGTCGCGGACGTTGGCTGCCCACTTGATCCTCGGGGGCAAGGTCCGGATCAACCGCGCCCGGGCCGGCAAGCCCAGCCAACTGCTGCGCACCGGAGAGGTGGTGACGATCGCGGTCCATGGCCGCGTGCTGGTGCTCAAAGTGCTCTCACCCGGCCATCGCCGCGGGCCGGCCAGCGAAGCCCGCCAACTCTATGAACTCCTGTCGCCGCCCCTCGGCTCGGCATCGGGGTCGGGGGCGTGAGCGAGGGGTCCTTCGCGACCGGGACGGATCTAAAGCAAATGAGCCTTGCGGCAACCGGGCCTGGTGTGGCAACAGAGGCCACCCCATAAATGCCGGAGGCCATTCGCCCCTGAGGCAACAGAGCAGCCACGCGCATGACCTACATCGTCAATGAGAATTGCATCAAGTGTAAGTTCACCGACTGCGTCGAGGTCTGTCCGGTCGACTGCTTCTACGAAGGCGAAAACATGCTCGTCATTCACCCGGACGAGTGCATCGACTGTGGTGTATGCGAGCCGGAATGCCCGGTAGATGCAATCAAGCCAGATACCGAACCCGGTCTCGAGCAATGGCTCGAGCTCAACCGCGAGTATTGCGAGAAGTGGCCCAATATCACCTCGAAAAAAGAGGCGCCCACAGACGCCGACGACTTCAGAGATGAACCTGGAAAATTCAAGAAATACTTCTCATCGGAGCCGGGATCCGGAGACTAAGCGGCACCAGGCGGACCTCGGCCGCACGCTTACCTTACTCGACCTCGCACTTAACTTGAGCGGCGGCCAAACGGGCGCCGCCCCCGCCCTGCTGCCAAGCGCCGGGGCGTCCGGTTGCAGCTGCTAAGCCACATCCACCCGCTTCAAAATGCGTGAAGTTTGTGTTATAGTGCCTGTAGATGGTAGTGGCGTGAACAAAGTCGGTACATCGTTTCACGGGTGAGGCGGATATTCCGACTGAGGACGGCCTCGGACTCGACGTGTGCGCGCGGAGGCGCACCCGCAGTTTCTACACAGCCAAACCATACAATGAGGGCGCAAGACGGTCTGCGGGGCGAAGGCCCTGCAACGAGGAGCGCGCGGTCGACACCATGGGGGGCGCGGCGGCTGCCGCCGGTGGGCGGGATGGATATGTCGAGCTAGTGCTCGTGTAGGAAACGAGAATGCAATCTAAAGTAGCAAGTGGGACGAGCAATATGACACGCAAGAAGACGGCAACAAGGGCAGTGGCAAAAAAAACCAAATCTTCCCCAGACCGCAAGACCACACCCCGTCCGTCTGCCAAAGTCGTGAGCGGCAAGGCCGGCGCGGCAAAGGCCACGGTCAAGGTCGCCCCGAAGGCGGCCAAGCCCGATGCGATGCGCAAGGGCCAGGTCGGCCAGGTCGGCAAGAAACCAGCGACGCCGCCGGCCCCGGTTGCCGCCAAGAAGCCGACCAAGGCGCCCCCTGCAGCCGCTACCGTAGCGCCTAAACCGGCAGCGCCTAAACCGGCAGCGCCGCATCCCGTCAAGCCGGCCACCGAGCCCAAGCCCGCGGTGATGCCGCCGTTGGCCCAGGCGGCCGCCCCGCCGGCGACCACGCGCGCCATGCCCGCCGCGGCCATCGGCAAGGGTGCCGCGCAGCGGACCGCTGCCCCCGCCACACCCAAGGCGGTGGCCGAGCGCGCGGCCGCGGCCCGCCAGCAGGCAACCAGCAAGAAGCCCGTCAACCAGCGCCATGGCTTCAAGACCAACGAGTGGATCGTCTACCCGGCCCACGGCGTCGGCCGCATCGTTGGCATCGAGGAGCAGGAAATCGCCGGCATCTCGCTTGAGCTGTTCGTCATCACCTTCGAGAAGGATAAGATGACGCTCAGGGTGCCGACCGGCAAATCGCAGAGCGTCGGCATGCGCAAACTGGCCGAAGAGCACACGCTCAAAAAGGCCATGGAGACGCTGCGCGGCAAGGCGCGCGTCAAGCGCACCATGTGGAGCCGCCGCGCCCAGGAATACGAAGCCAAAATCAATTCTGGCGACCTCATCTCAATTGCCGAGGTGGTGCGCGATCTTTATCGCTCGGAGAGCCAGCCCGAGCAGTCCTACTCCGAGCGCCAGCTCTATGAGGCCGCGCTCGACCGGATGGCGCGCGAGCTGGCGGCCGTGGAAAAGCTTGACGAGCGCGGAGCCGTGCAGCGCATCACCGAGGTGCTGGCAAAGAGCGCCAAGGGTCGCCGTGTCACGGCGGAAGAGGCGGAAGTCAAAGCCGCCTAAAGGAAGTGCACGCCGCTCTCCCAGCGGCGTGACCGCCGCTACCAGCGGCGCAAATCAGTAGCCGCCACCGCCACCACCGTCGTTGGTGAAGGCACGTTCACGCCAGGCATTTCCGCTGTTGCTCGAAGACGTCGGCGCGGCCTTGGGCGCGGCGTGCCGCTGCTTGGCTTGCGAGGCACGCTTCGCCGCGCTGGCACAGCGCTGCACGCAGCTCGCATTGCCACTGCAGCTCGCCTCGCAGCTCTTTTGACCGACCGCATGATCGAGGGGGATTAGCCCCGCCAAAAGTGCCACCAATAGGACTGAAGTTCGCATGTGTCCTCCCTGTCATTTGGAAAGGGTTGCTGACACCATTTGCGCTTTGCCGATGTGGCCGACCGGCAACCGAGCCGGTTTTTGAGCGCTACCGGCGGCGGCGTGAGCGCCGCAGGCCTTGTCCGCCCGGAGGCGTTATCCATAGGGGGCGCGCCTGCCCGCGCGCGCCCGCGATCAATGGCGGCACGCTACACCCGGCCCACAGCCAGGCGCAAATGCCTATTGCGTGATCGCCAGCCGCTGGGCCCGCAGAAAAGCGCGCCACGCCGCCCGCGAACGCGATATGCTACGGGACCTGAGTGCCTGGTTCACGACGGCATGGGAGAAGAGCATGCAGTATGGCGCCTTCTATTTTCCCACCGACTACGGCATAGCTGTCGACGAGCTCGCGCGGGCCCTGGAGGAGCGGGGCTTTGAATCCCTGTTCGTCTGTGAGCACACCCACATTCCCGTCGGGCGCAAGACCCCGTTTCCGGGCGGCGGTGAGCTCCCGAAGCGCTACAAACATACCCACGACCCGTTCGTGGCCCTTTCGTTTGCCGCCGCGGCGACCAAGACCCTGAGACTTGGAACCGGCATCGCCCTCATTCCCCAGCGCGATCCAATCGTCACGGCCAAGTCGGTGGCAAGCCTCGACCAGCTGTCCAACGGCCGCTTCATCCTCGCTATGGGCGGGGGCTGGAATGTCGACGAGATGGAGAACCATGGCGCCCGGTACGAAACCCGCTTCAAGCTGTTGCGCGAACGGGTGCTGGCAATGAAGGAGCTGTGGACCAAGGAGGAGGCCCACTACCACGGGGAGTTCGTGAACTTCGACCCGGTCTGGAGCTACCCCAAGCCCAAACAGAAGCCGCATCCCCCGCTGCTGCTCGGCGGCGAGAGCGACCATACCTTGAATCGGGTGGTCGAGTTTTGTGACGGCTGGTTTCCCCGCACCCGCCGTGGCTTCGAGCCGAAGATCGCAAAAGAGCGGCTGGCGAATGCGGCACGCGCGGCGGGCCGCGACCCCCGCAGCCTTTCGATCACCGTCTTTGGCGCCCCGCCCGATGCCGAAAAGCTGGCGCCCTACCAGGATGCAGGCATCGAGCGCGTGCTGTTTGAGGTGCCGGACGCGAGCCGCGATGACATCTTGCGCACCCTGGACCGCAACGCGGCGCTGCGGCGAGGTTGACCGACGGGGGGTGCCGGCTGCTGCGCGCCTAAGCCGCGGGGGCCCCGCTTAGCCGGCCGCCGGGAGCCTCCACCCGCTGGCCGTCCTGCTGGGCTCCTGGATTTCGTAGGGGGTCCTCAGGCCAGCCTTGGGCCTTTTCAGGTGGCGCCGTACCTACTCCGGTGCTCTCCAGCTCCCCATTTCTGCCCCCTTAGCTTGCCCCCTTTGGAGATTTGGCCGCGCCCCTGCCCAGCGCCGAGCGCGAAGCCTCCGCGGCGGGGATA
>DATFXD010000197.1:0-11936 GCA_035258605.1 Hyphomicrobiaceae bacterium
GCCGGCAGCGCCGGCGTCTATTGCGCGCGGCAGGCGCTGGTGCGATCGAATTTCGCGACATCAACCGGGAACCCGATGCCCTCATCCGCTTCGGCGCCGGGCTCGAGGACGTGCGCCGGCGCCTGCACGGCGTCGATGCCGACGGACGGCTGCACGTCGGTGCCGAGTGTGCAATTGCCATCTGGCGGCGCACGCCGGGCGATCAATGGTTTGGCAACCTGTTGCGACTGCCCATCCTGCGCCAGGTCGCAGGCGTAGGATATGATGGCTTTGCCGACCTTCTCTATGCCTGGAACCGGCGCCGCGGCCGCTGGTGAGTGCCGCTCGCGTCACGGGCCGCGCGCGCATGCTGGGCCGCAAGGTCGTGGCGGCTCGGCCGATCGCCAATCGGCAACGACTGAGGCATGCCGACCCGTTGGCGCGCCCGCCGAAAATGCCCAGTGGCGGGCTCACCGGTGAACCACCGCCTGAGCGGCAGGCCGCTGGCGCCTAGAAGAAATCGGCGAGGAACGCCGCCGCTGCATCGGAGATGGCAATGATCTTGTTGGTGGCTTGGCGATAGAATTTGAAATTGAGTTCCGTCGCCGGCTGGCCGTCGTCCCAGTCGGTGAAAGGTTTGAGTTCACTGCGGCCGAGCCGCCGCTTGGCGAGCGCGGTGCGTCTGATGGCGAGGCTGACGCGCGGCGTTTGCCGCGCGATGCCGCGCCGCCGCGCGGTCGCCTGAGCGAAGGTGACAACGCCACGCGCGATGAGGCCGTGCCCACCCGCGTTCTCGCTCGCGAAGATGAACACCGTGTCGCCTTTGCCGATATGCTTGCCGCCATACATGGTCTTTTGCGCCGTGAAGGCAAACAGCTTCGCGCGCGCATTGCCAACCTCGGCTTTGATTGCGAACGCCATGCGATGCCGTCAGGCCCGGCGCGAGCTCGATTTTTGCCGTGACACGGTGCGGTCTCGCTTGGCCGCGACGCGGCGCGCTGCCGCCAGCGCGGCGCGCGCCCAGCTCACAAGCTCGTCGGGTTCGTCGAACAGCCGCTCCGGCACGCGCCAAAAGGCGAGATCGATGGTTGCGCCCTTCTTGGTATAGTTGAGGGGCGCCAACGACTGGGCTTCCTTGAAGACGGTGCGGTTGTGGTCGTCGACCCGAACATAGAGCGTGTCGTCCAGCACCATCCCCAGCATCACCCCGTCGCAGAACACGCCGGTCTTACCGAACATCCGCCGCATTTGGAGCTGGCCGAGCGGCGCCAGCTGTTCGCGCAGGAACTCAGCAAAGCTGTTGCTGGCAACCATCGTGCGGATCCTTGGATGTTGCCCCGGCTGCCACCACGGGCAGCACCGAGACCCGTTAGCCAACGCGCGTTTCCCAATCTCCTGGCCGTCGCCGGCGACACCCGCGCCAGCGCGTGACCGGCGCCCAAACCATCGCCGCCATGGGCCCAATCGCCCGTAATGGCCCATGATGGTCCATTACCCCATCCCTTGTCAGCGGTGGGATGCGTTCAGACTGCCTTGGCCTGCGCCAGCACGCGCAGCCAGTTCTCGCCGGCGATTTTGCGCACGTTGGCTTCGCTGGTGATGCGTCTCAGCGCCGCCAACAGATCGGGATAGCCGGCGGGCGTCGCCGGTACCGCGCTGCGACCCGCCACCAGATCGAGACCGAGCCCGACGTGATCGGCACCGACGGTCTTGATCACATAGTCCACTTGTTCGGCCCAATCATCCACCGTCGGCAGCGCGTCGCCCGCCCCCGGGTCCTCGCGCCAGGCATCGAGCTCCTTCCAGCGTTGCCTGAACTCCTCATCCATCTTGCCGATGTAATCGCCGCGGTCGCCGGGCGAGCGCGGCTGCGAAGGCTGAAATCCCACCATCGCCGTCACCGCCTTGGCGGCGTTGGCGGCCGCTTGCGGGTTGTCTGCCAGCCACTTGCGGTAGCGTTTACCGACCACGGCCGCACCACCGTGAATGCCGATGAGCCCACCCTTGGCCGCCAGCGCCTTCAGCACCGGGTCGGACAAGCCGACCCCGCTGACGGCGCGAATGACGTCGTGGCTTGCGACCACCGGCGCCCGGCTCGCCTCGATCAGCTGCAAGTGCACGGCTTCGGTGCCATGCGTGATGTCGATCAGGATGCCGAGCTCGTTCATGCGTCGCACCAGCTCACGTCCGCGCGCATTGATGCCGTTGTAGAAATCGGGCTTCTGGCCACCCTGCGTGGCCGCCAGCGCGCTGTCGGAGAAGGCATTAAAGCCGCTTTGGGTCGCGAACTGAATGCTGCGCAGGCCGAGCCGATAAAAAGCCGCCATCACGTCGGCGTCGCCCTCATGGTCGAAACCCGATTCGATGCCGAGGAATACCGCCATGCGCCCGCTGGCGACGATGGCACGCGCCTGCGGCACGGTCAGCGCCACCCCCATCTTGTCGGCATGTGTTTCGGCAAAGCGATGGAAGGTTTCGATCAGGCGCAAGGTCTGCTTGGGCGAATAGTTGTAGTTCCAATAGCCGTAGGTGCCGAGGTTTTCGATGATGCAATTGACGCCGGCGGCGCGCGCCCGGGCGTAGTCCCAACCGCGCTCGGTCGGTTGCCAGGGGTCGATCTGCTCCCAATAGATGCGGTTGGTGACGTGCACATGCCCATCCATCAAAATGAACGGCTCGGCGCTACCGCCGGTGGCCTGCGCTCGGGCGGCAACCGGCCAGAACCCTGCCGCTAGCCCCGCGACCACGGCCCCGGCACCCAGCTTGAGCGCGCCGCGGCGGGATGGCGTGTCGGTCATGGCAGTCCTCCTTCAATCCCTCAAAGTCTCAGACCCGCAGCGGCAGCCTGGGCACCGGCTTGGCGAGCGCGCCCTAACGCGCGCCAATCGGCAGATTGGCCGCCCGCCGACCGCGTCAGCTCACCCGTGGTAGCACCTCGGTGTAAAATCGTTCGATCGAGCGCATCAGCTTGGCATGCGGTACCAGCGTATTGTGGGTCCAGGCGAAGATCCAGTTGAGCGGCAGCTTGCGCCGCAACGCTTCCAGGCTGCGCGTCACCGTGTCGAGCGTGCCAACCAGCGCGTACCCCTTGGCGATCGCTTCCTCGGGGGTCGGCGCGGCACCGGTGTCAGGGTCGAGCATGCCGCGGCGAAACCCGAACGGCACAAACCAGGCGTTGCCGGCAAAGGTCGCCGAGTCGAGCCACAGCTGACGGGCTTCCTCATCGCTGTCGGCGATGATGATGTCGCGCAGCATGCCCATGCCGTCGCCGAGCGGCCGGCTTGCCTCGGCGGCATAAACCTGAAACAGATGCTGCTCGTGGCGCTCGTGCATCGGCGGCAGGATCGCCGTCACCCCATTCCTGGCGCACCAGCGGATCGAATTTTCCGATGAGGCGAACGGCTGGAAGATCGGCGGGTGCGGCTTTTGCAATGGCTTCGGCACCACGCCGACCGCCCGCAGGATGCCGTCTTCGACCCCCTTGCCCCACTTGGCCGTGGTCTCGAGCGGCCACGGCGTCTGGCCGGGGGGAATCTTCCAGAATTTGCCCTGGAAGGTGAGCATCTCCTCGGTCCAGCACTTCTTGATGATCTGAAAGCTTTCCTCAAACGCGGCGCGATTGGCGGCGTCGATGGCGTCGTGCTGGTGCGGCAGGGCGCCATGGATGCCGTGCATCTGCTGCGCCATGACGTCGACCCAGCGGCGCTGATATCCGCGGGCGAAACCGGCGCAGGCGCGTCCGCCCGTCATATGGTCAAGCATGGCGATGTCTTCTGCCACCCGGATTGGATTGGAAGCCGGTAGCACGATGCCGAGCTGGCCCACCCGAATGCGCTTGGTCTGCATGGCGATATAAAGATCGAGCAGCACCGGATTGTTGGAGACCTCGAAGCCCTCAATATGGAAGTGGTGCTCGGTGAAGCTGACCGAATCGTAGCCGAGATCGTCGGCGAGGCGGCATTGCTCCGAAACTTCGCGCAGCATCTGCTGATAAAGGTCGGCCCGGGTCCCGGCCATGCCGGCCTCGATATCGGCCTTGTTGCCGAGTGAGGGCAGGTAGAATAGCGACACCTTCATTGGCTTCCCCCGGGGATGGTGCTGGCGGCGCCCGAGAGTGCTGCCTCGCGGCCGCGACGGCAATAGGCCTTGGGCGCCGCGGACAGGCGCCGTTGCCGGCTACGCCACGCCGGCCTTGGCCTCGGCCGACGCCGCCTCCAAGGCCTCACTGGCGGCGAGCCACGCTGCCTCGGTCTCAGCCCGCGCCCGTTGTAGCTGGCCGCGCTCGCGGGCAAGCGCCTGGGCGCGGTTCGGATCGCGGCCATAAAGATCGGCGTCGGCCAACGCCGCATCGATGGCGGCGATCTTGCGGCTCAGGTCCTCGACCCGCGCCTCGGCCTTGGCGACGTCCTGCTTGAGCGGCGCCAGCAGGGCGCGTTGCTCGGCCGCTTGCCGGCGCACGGTTTGCGCCGTCGGCCGGCCGATGCTGCCGGCGCCAGGCTTGGGCTTGGCACCGTCGAGGCGCCGTTCGGTCAGACACTCCGTGCGGTAGCCGTCGAGATCACCGTCATAGCTGCGCACCGTGCCGTTGCGCACGATCCACAGCCGATCGGCGCAGGCATCGATCAGGTGGCGGTCGTGGCTGATCAGGATCACCGCCCCCTCATAGTCGTTGAGGGCATGCATCAAGGCTTCCCGCGAGTCGACATCGAGATGATTGGTCGGCTCATCCAGGATCAACAAATGCGGTCGGCTAAAGGTGGCGAGCGCCAGCAGCAGGCGCGCCTTTTCTCCCCCCGACAGATTTTCTGCGCGCGTGTCCGCCTTGTCGACGCCAAAGCCCCATACGCCCAATCGCGCCCGCTTTTGTGCCTCGGTCGCCTCCGGCATCAGATCGCGCATGTGCTCGTAGGGGGTCTTGCGCGCCGGCAGGTCGTCGAGTTGATGTTGCGCGAAGTAAGCGACCGCGATCTTGTCGGACGCGTAGCGATGGCCCCTCATCGGCAGCAGCCGCCCGGCCAGAAGCTTGGCAAACGTGCTCTTGCCATTGCCGTTGGCGCCCAACAGCCCGACCCGATCGTCGGCGTCGAGACGAAGGTTGAGGCCTTTCAGCACCGGCTGGCCCGGCGCGTAGCCGACCGCGGCATCCTCGAGCCGGATCAGCGGGCTCGCCATGGCCTTGCCCGGATTGGGAAGGGCGAACGGCACCACGCGCTCCTCGATCGCTTCGGCAATCGGCTGCATGCGCGCCAGCGCCTTGACCCGGCTCTGCGCTTGGCGTGCCTTCGAGGCCTTGGCTTTGAAGCGGATGATGAACGCCTCGATGCGTCGGCGTTCGTCGTCCTGCCTGCGCTTGAGTTTGAGGTCGAGACGCTGCTTTTCACGGCGCGCGTCCTCGAAGGCATCATAGCCGCCGCTATAAAGGGTCAGCTTGCCTTGCTGCAGGTTGAGGATCGCGGTTACCGAGCGGTTGAGCAGGCCGCGATCGTGACTGACGATCAGCACGGTCGAGGGATAGTCGCCGAGATAGTCCTCAAGCCACAGCGTGCCCTCAAGGTCGAGGTAATTGGTCGGCTCGTCGAGCAACAGCAGGTCCGGTTGCGCAAACAGCATAGCGGCCAGCGCCACGCGCATGCGCCAGCCGCCGGAAAACTCCGCGCAGGGTCGTTGCTGCGCCGCTTCATCAAAGCCAAGGCCGGCCAGAATGCGCGCGGCACGCGCCGGCGCGGCGTGCGCTTCGATGGCACCCAGCCGCTCGTGAATTTCGGCGATGCGGTGCGGATCATCAACGGTTTCGGCCTCGGCCAACAGCCGTGTGCGTTCCTTGTCGGCGGCCAACACGAACTCGATCAGGCTATCGGGGCCGCCGGGAGCTTCCTGCGCCACTGCGCCGATGCGGGTGGCGCGCGGCACGTTGATGCTGCCGGCATCGGGCGCAAGCTCGCCGGCAATCAGCCTGAGCAAGGTGGTCTTGCCCGAGCCATTGCGCCCGACCACGCCGACCTTGAGGCCGGTCGGGATGCCCGCCGTCGCCTTGTCGAACAGGGGGCGGCCCTCGATCCGATAGCTGAGCTCGTTGATGTGCAGCATGGCGAAAGGCAATAGCCGATGTGCCGGCGCCTGTCATGCGGGGGGCGTTGTGCGCCGCCTGGGGCAGACCCGCAGCGGGCGTGGGCCAAGCCGATGGGGAAAAGGTTTTGTCAAAGCCTCGCCACCAGCACCCACCGGGCCTCAGGTCAGCGCCTGGTAGACGAGGTTGCGCAGCATCTGGCGATAGCGCAGGCGAATGAGCCCGGGGGCGGCGGCCATGAAGACCACGCTCAAGGCCTCTTTCGGATCGACCCAGAAGTAGGTGCCATAGACGCCCGACCAATAAAAGTCGCCGGCGCTGCCCGCCATGGCGGCGATGCCGTTCTGCCGGCGCACGGCGACGCCCAGCCCAAAGCCGTAGCCCATCGCCGCCGCATCCATGCTGTCGGCGATCCGGGTGCCGAGCGTGGCAGGAAGGTGATCGGAGGTCATCAGCGCGACCGTGCCACGCCCGAGCACCTGCACGCCATTGACCGTGCCGCCGAGGCGCAAGGCCTCGGCAAAGCGCAAATAGTCGGACGCCGTTGCAATCGCGCCGCCGCCACCACTCTCCCAATTCTGGCGTTTGCCGGTGGCGTGGTGGATTGGCGCGTTGGGCGCCCCGGTCACAGGATCGTTGGCCAGCGACAGGGCGTAGCGTTGCCGCTTGTCGGCCGCGAGCGCGAAGCCGGTGTCGACCATGCCGAGCGGCCCCCACAGGCGCTCCGACAAGAACGCGCCGAGCGTGGTGCCGCTCACCGCCTCGACGAGGAAGCCCGAGACGTCGGTGGAAAACCCGTATTCCCAGTTGCTCCCCGGATCGAACAGCAGCGGCGACCTGGCGAGCGCCGCAATCGTCTCCGCCTTCGACAGCTGCTCGGCGGCCAGCAGCGATGAGCCGGGATAGGCGGCATGCGCCGCGGTGGTGCCGCGGTCGCGATAGGTGAGCCCCGAGGTATGGCGCAGCAGATCCTGTACCGTCGGCATCGTCTTCGGCGGCCGCGTGCCGGCGCCATCGGCGACCGCAAGGCCTGCCAGCGCCGGTAGATATTTGGCAACCGGATCGGCGAGCAAAATTCGCCCTTCCTCGACCAACTGCATGACCGCGGCGGAGGTCATGGGCTTGGTCATCGACGCAATGGAGAAGATGGCATCGGTCGTGAGCGGCTCTTGCGTTGTCGGGTCGCGATGCCCCACCGCCTCGAAGTGGGCGAGCTTGCCGGCGCGCATGATGCCGATGACAGCACCGGCAAGTTGCGCCGCCTCGACCTCACGCCTGAGCGCCTCGCCGATGCGCCGCAGGCGGAGCGAGGAAAGGCCCACGGCCTCCGGTTCGGCGCGGATAAGCCCGGCCGAGGCGGGCGGACGGGAGGAGAGCGAGGATGCAGCGGACATGGACAACTATCGACCTCCTGGGGCGAGCCTAACGCTCATGCGCACAGTGCGCGAGGCGGGCCGCAGAGACAAGCGCCGGCGCGCACGGCTGGCGTCGCCGGTGCCTTGGAACAAACGGCGAACTTGGTGCTCGACGGCACCCGCGAATCACGGCAGGTTCTACTTATGTTCCAGTTGCCGCCAGTCAGTAGCCGCCAGTCAGTAGCCGCCAATCAGCAGCCGCCACCAGTTGCCGCTCGTGTACGCCCGTCAGCCGCGACCCCACGCCAGCCGTCGAGATCCCCATGCGCACCTATCTCATCACCCATGATCGCGCCGCCCACGACCACGCCGGCAGCGCCGGTCACACCCTCTCTGCCGCCATCATGCAATTGGGCGAGGCCTGGGCCCGCCCCCTCGAGACCACCTGGTATGTGCAAGCCAAGGACCGCGCTCAGGCGCTGCAGGCCCGACTCAGCGCTCACCTGGGCAGCGAGGACGGGCTGCTCATCCAGGAGGTCGCCACCGAGGCGGTGCTGCTCAACACCTCGTTGCGCTGGTTCCGCAAGCGCCAGGCCGGCGCTGGCGAGCCCTCAAATGTTGTTGCGTTCCCGTTGCGTGCGTCGTCGGAAGCCAAAGCGGCTTGACGCCCGAGGCAGCGTCGTCCGGCCAATCCCCAGCGATCCCCCTTGAGCGGTTGAGGGCGGCGCTGCCTCATGGGCGCCAGGTCAGAAAGTTGGCAATGAGCCGAAGTCCAAGCGTTTGGCTCTTTTCCGGGTGGAATTGCGTGCCAGCGATGTTGTCTGCCCCCACCATCGCGGTCACCGGTCCACCATAGTCCGTCTCGGCCACCAGCACGCTGGGCGTGCTGGTGGCGAGGTGGAAGGAGTGGACAAAGTAGGCGTGCCACCCGTCCGGCCCGGTCCTGATGCCGGCCAGCAGGGGGTGGTCATTGACCACCTTGAGCGTGTTCCAGCCCATGTGCGGAACCTTGAGGCCCGGCGTGTTCGGCGCCAGCGCCTTGACGTCGCCGGCGATCCAGCCAAGCCCGGGGGTCACCTTGAATTCGAGGCCGCGGTCGGCCAACAACTGCGCCCCAACGCAGATGCCAAGAAATGGCCGGCCCTTGTTACGCACGCTCTCTTGCAAGGCATCAATCATGCCCGGTACGGCGGCGAGGCCGTGCTTGCAGTCGGCGAACGCCCCCACCCCCGGCAACACGATACGGTCGGCTGCCACCACGTCGCCCGGCTCGGCGCTGACGGTGACGCGCGCCGCCGTGCCGCTCTCGCGCGCCGCACGTTCGAACGCCTTGGCGGCGGAATGCAGGTTGCCGGAGCCGTAATCGACGATGACGACACGCTGCATGGCGCTTCGGGGGCTGGTCCGGTTAGTTGCTGGTTCCGATCAACCCGCCAATCACGGGCCAGTCACGCCCACCGCTGCCGCCGGGTGTCGATCCCGGCCGCGCCGCGATGATCGGCTGCGCGGGGATCCAGGCAGAAAAGAAGCGGCGTTCGCATTCGCTGCGATTGCGACCGTTGCTGGTGCCCAGCATGCGCCAGCCGCGCCGCTCCAACGCCCAGCGCCGCAGCGTGTCGCCCTCGAAGGCGATCATGAGATTGAGGGCCACCAGGCCGAGGGCGGGCCAACGCGGGTCGACGATCGCCGCCATGCGTGCGCCTTCGATGGCAGCGTCGGCGACGATATAGGCCAGCAACGGCCACCACAGGCGGTGCACCAGCAGCCACAACGGGCCGAACAGCAGCGCACCCCAGGAGAACCCCTCCTTGATGAAGACCAAGCGTTCCGCCCGATCGACGCGGTCGGGCGGCGGATTGGGCGGCTCGTGCACAGTATAGGTTTGCATGGCCCAAGGCTGCCGGCGTGAGAGGAGCGGTGTCCCGCCTTTTACGCGTTCGCCCCGCCGTTGGCGAGCCCTTTGCACCTCGGCGCGGCCGCCACCCAGCCGCCCGGCTAGACGCTCAAGGTGCCCTTGGTCGAGGGCACGCGGCCGGCCTGGCGCGGGTCGATCGCCACCGCCTCGCGCAGGGCGCGGGCCAGCCCCTTAAAGCAGGTCTCGGCAATATGGTGGTTGTTGTCGCCGTAAAGCGTCTCGATGTGCAGGGCGACGCCGGCGTGCTGGGCGAAGGCCTGGAAGAACTCGCGGAACAACTCGGTGTCCATCTCGCCCAGTTTTGGCGCGCTGAAACTCACCCGCCAGATCAAATAAGCACGCCCCGAGACATCGAGCGCCACCCGGGTCAAGGTTTCGTCCATCGGCAAATGCACGCAGGCATAGCGGCTGATGCCGTGCTTATCGCCCAGCGCCTTGGCCACCGCCTGGCCGAGCACGATGCCGCAGTCCTCGGTGGTGTGGTGGAAATCGATGTGCAGGTCGCCCTTGGCTTTCAGACTGATGTCGATCAGCGAGTGCCGCGCCAGCTGTTCCAGCATGTGGTCCAGAAATCCGATCCCGGTGCTGATATCGTGGGCACCGGTGCCGTCGAGCTCGACATGCGCCTTGATCTTGGTCTCCTTGGTGGAGCGCTCGATGCTGGCTTGCCGCTTCACGGAGGTATTTGCCTTGCTTGCGTGCGTCACCCTAAGCCTTTATCAGCTTGATCCCGGCCCTGCCAGAGGTGCGACAGGAATACTGCGCCCACTTGATTTACGTCTCGTTCACGCCGACATGGCCTAAGTGATGCACGATCCGGCAACATTCTCCGCAGGCTGGCACGGCACCACCATCCTGACGGTCCGCAAGGCGGGCCAGGTGGTGATCGCCGGCGACGGCCAAGTGAGCCTTGGTGCCACGGTCATCAAGGCCAACGCCAAAAAGGTGCGCGTGGTCGGCAAGGGCGACGTGATTGGTGGCTTTGCCGGTGCCACTGCCGATGCCTTCACCCTGTTCGAGCGGCTGGAGGGTAAACTCGAGCAGTACCCGGGCCAGCTCACCCGGGCCTGTGTCGAGCTCGCCAAGGATTGGCGTACGGATCGCTATCTGCGCCGGCTGGAGGCGATGATGATCGTGGCCGATCGCGAGCGTACACTGACGCTGACCGGCACCGGCGACGTGCTCGAGCCCGAAGGCGGCGTGATGGGAATTGGCTCGGGGGGCAACTATGCGCTTGCGGCGGCGAAGGCGCTGATGGACACGCCGCTGGGCGCCGAGGCGATTGTGCGCAAGGCGATGGCGATCGCCGCCGAGATTTGCGTCTACACCAACAGCAATATCGTGATCGAAAGCCTTGAAAGCGCCTGATCGATGCCGCGCCCAGACTACGCTTTTCGTCCCCTGGCCGCCGCCGATCTCGCCTTGCTGCAGCGCTGGCTGGCAGCACCCTACGTCGCCCGGTGGGGGACGCCGGAGCGTCAGTTGGCGTTGCGTGCCGCCGATCGCAACGAGCCGACCATCGACCAATTCGGTGTGACTTTGTCGGCCGAGCCATTCGCCTACCTGCCGTGCTACCGGGCGGCCGCGGCCGAGGGGCCGGCGGGCAGCGAGCCCGCCGCTCCGTGCGGCATCGATCAATTGACCGCCGTGCCGGACATGGTCGGGCGCGGCCACGGCTCAGCCTTGATCCGCAGCTTCGTCGATGGCTTGTTTGCCGGCGGCTGCCCGCGGGTGCTGACCGACCCCGATCCGGCGAACGAGCGCGCCATCCGCGCCGATCGGAAGGCCGGCTTTGCGAGCGAGCGGCTGCTTGAGACCTCGGAGGGTCCGAGACTTTTGCTGACCCGCGACAGCGACCGGAACACTTGAGCATGACCAGTTTCTCTCCGCGCGAGATCGTCTCCGAGCTCGATCGCTATATCGTCGGCCAGAACGACGCCAAACGCGCGGTCGCCATCGCGCTCAGGAACCGCTGGCGCCGGCAGCAACTGACCGGTGAGTTGCGCGAGGAAGTGCTGCCGAAAAACATCCTGATGATCGGACCCACCGGCTGCGGCAAGACCGAGATCTCGCGCCGTCTCGCCAAGCTCGCCGGCGCGCCGTTCCTGAAGGTCGAGGCCACCAAATTCACCGAGGTCGGCTACGTCGGCCGCGACGTCGATTCGATCGTGCGCGATCTGGTCGAGGTCGGCATCGGATTGGTGCGCGACCTGAAGCGCAAGGAAGTCAAGGTGCTGGCCGAGAAGAATGCCGAGGAGCGCGTGCTCGACGCCCTGGTCGGGGCCAATGCCTCGATGGCCACCCGCGAAGCCTGGCGCAAGCGCCTGCGCAACAATGAGCTCAACGACAAGGAGATCGAGATCCAGGTGGCGGAAACCGGCCCGCAGTTTCCGACCTTCGACATTCCCGGCGGCCAGGTCGGCATGCTCAACTTGAACGACATGCTGGGCAAGGCCTTCGGCCAGAGGATGAAACCGCGCCGTGCCAGTGTCGGCCAGAGCTACGAGCTATTGGTGGCACAGGAAAGCGACAAGCTCATCGATCAGGACCAGATCACGCAGGATGCGGTGCGCAGCGTCGAGAACGACGGCATCGTGTTTCTTGACGAAATCGACAAGAT
>DATFXD010000198.1:0-7101 GCA_035258605.1 Hyphomicrobiaceae bacterium
GCCATCGAATGCCGCATCAATGCGGAAAACCCCAAGACCTTCATGCCTTCGCCCGGCACCATCACCTATTGGCACCCGCCGGGAGGACTCGGGGTGCGGGTGGACAGCGGCGCCTATCAGGGCTATCGCATCCCACCCTACTACGACAGCTTGATCGGCAAGCTGATCGTGCACGGCAAGAACCGCAACGAGTGCTTGATGCGGCTGAGGCGTTGCCTATCGGAATTCGTGATCGATGGCATCGAGACCACGATACCGCTGTTCAGCCAGCTGGTGCTCAATCCCGATATCGCCAATGGTCTCTACGACATCCACTGGCTTGAGAGCTTCCTGCAAAAACCATAATTCAATAGCAAAACGGCGGTGCCAGGGTTGGAGTGATGGCTTCGCGCGACGACATCGTCATCGAGATCACCCCGCAGGTCCTCCTCAAGGCCTACGCCTGCGGCATCTTTCCCATGGCCGAGAGCTGCGATGATCCCGCGCTCTATTGGATCGAGCCGCAGCAGCGGGGCATCCTGCCACTTGAGCACATGCACGTTCCCCGCCGCTTGGCGCGAACCGTGCGGCAGGGGGCCTTCGAGATCCGCATCGATTATGACTTCGAGGCCGTCATCGACGGCTGCGCCATGTCGCGTCCCGGCCGGCGCACCACCTGGATCAACCGGCGCATTCGCGGCCTCTACCGCGATCTGTTCGATGCCGGCTACTGCCACACGGTCGAGGCCTGGGCGGAGCAGCGCCTGGTCGGCGGGCTCTATGGCGTGGCGCTCAACGGCGCCTTCTTTGGCGAGAGCATGTTTTCCAACGCGCGCGATGCCAGCAAGGTGGCGCTCATCTATCTGTGCGCCCGGCTGGTGGCCGGCGGCTTCAGCTTGCTCGACACCCAGTTCGTGACCGAGCATTTGCGGCAGTTCGGCACCATGGAGCTCGACCGCAACGAGTTTCACCGGCTGTTGGAAAAGGCACTGGCGCATCAGGCCAACTTCAAGGCGCTGCCAGCGACCGCGCCACCCGATGAGATTTTGGCGATCATCGCCGGCGGCCGCCCGCGCTAGCCCTCAGCGCGGCACGCGCCGCCGACGCGGCAGATCGGCGTCGCTGGGCGGCGGCGGCTCGCTGGCGCTGGGCCCGCCCTGCGGCGGCCGCGGGCCGACGGTACGCTGCGGCTGACTGCAATCGGTCAGCCAGACGTCGAATACGGGGTGCTCGACGGCGTTAAGGCCGGGGCTGTCGGCAAACATCCAGCCGGTGAAGATGCGCTTTTGCTTGCCGTCGAGCTGGGTTTCGTCGACTTCGACGAACGAGGTGGTTTTGGGCGGTTCGGTGGGGGCGCGCGAATAGCACGCGCGCGGGGTGATCTTGAGCGCACCAAAGGTGGCGGTCTGATTGAGCGGCACCTCCAGCCGGGAAATCTTGGCCGTCACCTTGTCGAGCGCCGCGAAGATCGCAACCGCGTTGTCGATGCGCTGTGCCGCGGCCGGCGCGGCCGCGAGCAAGGCCGCCGCCGTCAGGAGTGCCGCCCCGGTGCGCATGGTGGACCCGCTCCTCTTGCGTTCTGTTTGGCCCGCGCCGGCTGGCGCGCACGCCTCAGACGACAGACGACGCCTTGAAAAGGTGGCGCCGGCGTGGCCTTGTTAGCCGGGCTGCCAGGGTTTGTAATCGCCCGTCGCCTTCGGCCGGCGGCCGCTTTTGAGGATACTGCCAGCCGGGCGATAGGCGTCCGCGGTGCCGGTCATGTTCATGCGGTGCGGTTTTTGCCAGGGCCGCGGCCGATAGGTCTCCTCGGTCGGCGGGGTGTCGACCATATAGTGCATCCAGCCATGCCATTCCGGCGGCACCTGGGAGGCCTCGGCCAAGCGGTTGTAAATCACCCAGCGCCGCGGCACACCCAAGGGACCCACCCCCCGCTTTTGCACGTAGTAGCGGTTACCGGCGGCATCGCTGCCGACGAAGGTGCCGCGAAGGGCCGTGTAGAGGCGGTTCGACCAGGTATTGCCGCCCCACCAGCTGAAGATTTCCGAAAGGATGCCCATCGACGTGTGGCTTCAGTTGGGATTGAGTTTCATAACAGGGCGCTGCCCGCGACCGCCGCGCCTGGTGCTTATGGCATCAGGCTCGCCGGCCTGTCCACCACGCTCGGCCGCGGCACATCTGCCACACCGCCGATACCGGAATCGGCATACTGTTCTTGGCCTGGGGATAGCTCATTCAGCGCCCGCCAAGGCGGCCTCGGGCAGGCGGGGCCACCCTCCCTAACTGCTTGCGGCGTCAGCGGTCTGGGCCGCTCCCCCACCGCCGCCCGGCGATGCCTCCTACCTACTACATTTAGTGTCCGGTCTTATCTACACCCCCAAGACCTCGTGACGACAGCCGCCGAATCGTCATAGTTTGGTCATTACGGGCGTCGGTCAGCCGACCGTGCCGCCCTATCCAACATCGGCCGCGCCTGGCCACGAAGGTTGCGGGGTGAAGGGCAAGCGCGAGAGCGCGAGGGGCGAAGAAATTCGCCGCGCGGGGTTTTTTTCGTGTGTTGCGGCGGTTGTGTCGACGGTCGGTGTCACTCCGGTTGCGTTCCCGCGTCTTCACGATTCGAGCAACAAGAGGGCGCGGCTCGCGACGGGCTGGCGAGCGCCGACGCCAAACGGGGGCAAGACCATGCTGATCAAGCGGCGCTTCACGGTGGAGGGCAAATCACCCTACGCGGCCATCGCCTTCCGACGCGCCACGTCCGAAATCAAGAACCCCGACGGTTCGATCGTGTTCCGGCTTGAGAACTTCGCGGTACCCGAGCATTGGAGCCAAGTCGCCGCCGACATCCTGGCGCAAAAGTACTTCCGCAAGGCCGGCGTGCCGAGCCGGCTCAAGCGCATCGAAGAGACGCAAGTTCCCTCCTGGCTGTGGCGCTCCAGCGCCGACGAACGGGCGCTGGCGGAACGGCCGTCGCAGGAGCGTTTTGTCGGTGAAGCCGACGCGCGCCAGGTGTTCGACCGCCTGGCCGGCACCTGGACCTACTGGGGCTGGAAAGGCGGCTATTTCTCCGGCGAGGACGATGCGCGCGCCTTCTTCGATGAGCACCGCTACATGCTGGCCATGCAGATGGGGGCTCCCAACAGCCCGCAATGGTTCAACACCGGCCTGTTCTGGGCCTACGGTATCGACGGCCCGGGCCAGGGCCACTACTACGTCGATCACGAGACCGGCGAATTGCTGGCCTCGACCTCGGCCTACGAGCATCCCCAGCCGCACGCCTGCTTCATCCAGTCGATCGCCGATGATCTTGTCAACGAGGGCGGGATCATGGACCTGTGGGTGCGCGAGGCCCGGCTCTTCAAATACGGCTCCGGCACCGGCTCCAACTTCTCCAGCCTGCGCGCCGAGAACGAAAAACTGTCCGGCGGCGGCAAGTCCTCGGGCCTGATGAGCTTTCTTAAGATCGGCGATCGCGCTGCCGGCGCCATCAAATCGGGTGGCACCACCCGCCGCGCCGCCAAGATGGTGGTGGTGGACATCGATCACCCCGACATCGAGGCCTATATCGACTGGAAGGTGCGGGAGGAACAAAAGGTCGCCGCCCTCGTCACCGGGTCCAAGCTCTGTCAACGGCGGCTGAAGGCGATCCTCAAGGCCTGCGTCAATTGCGAGGCGGAGGGCGAGGCCTGCTTCGATGCCGCCAGAAACCCAGCCCTCAAGCGGGCCATCAAGGAGGCGCGCCGCGACCTGGTGCCGGACGCCTATATCCGCCGGGTCGTGCAGTTCGCACGCCAGGGCTACAAGGACATCGAGTTTGCCAGCTACGATACCGACTGGGACAGCGAGGCCTATCTGACCGTCTCCGGCCAGAACTCCAACAATTCGGTGCGCGTCACCGATCAGTTCCTCAACAGCGTCATGGCCGATGACGATTGGAGCCTGACCGCGCGGCTCGGCGGCCATCCGGTCAAGACCGTCAAGGCGCGTGCGCTGTGGGAAAAGATCGGCTACGCCGCCTGGGCCTCGGCCGATCCCGGCATCCAGTTCCACACCACCATCAACGACTGGCACACCTGCCCGAGATCCGGTCCGATCCGCGCCTCCAATCCGTGCTCTGAGTACATGTTTCTTGATGACACCGCCTGCAACCTGGCATCGCTCAACTTGATGATGTTCCGCGGCCCCGACCGGCTGTTCGACGTTGCCGCTTACGAGCATGCCTGCCGGCTGTGGACCATCGCGCTCGAGATCTCGGTGCTGATGGCGCAGTTTCCCTCGCGCAAGATCGCCGAGCTCTCCCACCGCTACCGCACCTTGGGCCTCGGCTTCGCCAACATCGGCGGTTGCCTGATGGCCGCCGGCATCCCCTACGACAGTGCCGAGGGGCGGGCGATCTGCGGCGCGCTGGCGGCGATCATGACCGGCGCCGCCTACGCCACCTCGGCGGAAATGGCGGGCGCGCTCGGCGCCTTCCCGGGCTATGAGCGCAACCAGGCCGACATGCTGCGCGTGGTCCGCAACCATCGCCGCGCCGCCTACGGCCAGAAGGACGGCTATGAAAAGGTCGCCATCGCGCCGGTGCCGCTCGACCATAGCGCCTGCCCGGATCCGCGCCTGATCGAGGCCGCCCAGCGTGCCTGGGACCGCGCCATCGAGCTCGGGCAGCTCAACGGCTTTCGCAACGCCCAGGCCACGGTGATCGCGCCGACCGGCACCATTGGCTTGGTGATGGACTGCGACACCACCGGCATCGAGCCGGACTTTGCGCTGGTGAAGTTCAAGAAGCTGGCCGGCGGCGGCTATTTCAAGATCATCAACCAGGCGGTGCCGGAGGCCTTGCGCACGCTCGGCTACGGCGAGGCCGAGATCGCCGAGATCGAGGCCTATGCGGTCGGTCACGGCTCGCTGGCGCAAGCCCCGGCCATCAACCACGCCAGCCTGAAGGCCCGCGGCTTCACGCCGGCGGCGCTGATGAAGCTCGACGGCGCGCTCAAATCCGCCTTCGACATCAAGTTCGCGTTCAACCGCTGGACTTTGGGCGAGGACTTCCTGACCGGCGCGCTCAAGATCGGCGCCGACAAGCTCAACGACATTGGCTTCGATCTGTTGAGCCATCTCGGCTTTTCCAAGAAGGAAATCGAGGCCGCCAACGAGCATGTGTGCGGCGCCATGACCCTGGAAGGCGCCCCGCACATTGCCGCAGCCCACCTCAACGTGTTCGATTGCGCCAGTCCGTGCGGTCGCCGCGGCAAGCGCTTCCTGTCGGTGGAAAGCCACATCCGCATGATGGCGGCGGCACAGCCGTTCATCTCGGGCGCCATCTCCAAGACCATCAACATGCCCAATGAGGCAACGGTCGAGGACTGCAAGAACGCCTACATGCTGTCCTGGCGGCTGGCGCTCAAAGCCAATGCGCTCTATCGCGACGGCTCCAAGCTGTCACAACCGCTCAATGCGCAGCTCATTGCCGATGACGAAGAAGAGGCCGAGGAGGTGATCGCCGAGCTCACCGCCGACAAGCCGCAGGCCCAGCGTGCAACGGTGGCGGCCGAGCGCATCGTCGAGCGGATCGTCGAACGCGAGCGCCAGCGCGAGAAGCTCCCCAATCGGCGCAAGAGCTATACGCAGAAGGCCACCGTCGGCGGCCACAAGGTCTATCTGCACACCGGCGAATACGAGGACGGCCGGCTCGGCGAGATCTTTATCGATATGCACAAGGAAGGCGCCGCCTTCCGCTCGCTGATGAACAACTTCGCCATCGCCATCTCACTCGGCCTCCAATACGGGGTACCGCTCGAGGAGTACGTCGATGCCTTCACCTTCACCCGCTTCGAACCGGCGGGTCTGGTGCAGGGCAACGACACCATCAAGAATGCCACCTCCATTCTCGACTATATCTTCCGCGAATTGGCCGTGTCCTATCTCGGCCGCAACGACCTGGCCCACGTCGACCTGAGCGAGGTTGCCAATACCGGGCTTGGCTCGTCGGAGGCGGAGCTGGAGCTGGATCAAAGCCCACCGCCGCCGGCGGCAAAGTACCTGTCTCGCGGGCTGTTGCGCGGCCAGGAAAACCGCGTGCTGGCGTTGCGGTCGACGAGCAGCGTGGCGGTGGCCGACCTCGCCGAGGCCGACAGCCCGGTGGCGGCATTGCAGCACGGCGTCAGCACGGCTTTTGCCTCCCCCAAACAGCGCATGGAGGCGGCGATCGAGCAGTTGACGAGCATGCAGCAGGAGCTGGCGGCGAGCGTGGCGACGGCGCCGCAGGCGCTGAGCGACAGCAAGTTGTCGATCTCCGAGCTCGCCGAGCAGATCAACGATCAGCTGGCGCTGCGCGCCAAGTCGCGCGTCGGCCGCGCCGGCCCGGCGCTCAGCGGCGCCGGCAAATCGCATCTTGCCGTCGAACGGGCCGCCGAAGCGCGGGTCAAAGGCTACGAGGGCGAGAGTTGCCGCGAATGCGGCAACTTCACCCTGGTTCGCAACGGCACCTGCCTCAAGTGCGACACCTGCGGCGGTACCAGCGGCTGCAGTTGACGAACAGCGCGGGGGTTTAGGCACCCGCGATACCTGGCCGCCGCAGCGAATGCTTGACACGGGCGTGGGGGCTCGTCGCCCCCTTGTGGCGCCGCGGCAAACCCCGCGCGGTGCGCCCATTCAGGGGCACTAAGGGACATTTAGGGGACATTTAGGGAGCATTAAGGGGCCCAGCGGCGCCTGGCGGCGTTTTGCGGCCAGGCGTGCCGGTCAGAATGGCGCGTCGCCGGCGATGGTGATGCGATGCATGCGCCGGCGCTGCCCCGGATAATCGTTCAGCGCGCGGTGCTGGGTGCAGCGGTTGTCCCAGATCGCCAGCGAGCCCACCTGCCAGCGGAACCGGCAGGTGAACTCCGGTTCGACGGCATGGGCGGCCAGATAATCGATGATCGGCCTGGCCTCGCCCGGCTTGAAGCCGTCGAGGGTTTGCGTGTGGTTGCTGAGATAGAGGGCCTGGCGACCGGTCTCGGGGTGGGTCCGCACCAGCGGATGGCAGGCCTCGGTCACGAGCTCGCCAGGGTCTTTGAGCTTGGCCGCCATTTTGCTGTTGCCGGCGTAGCGGCCCTCGCGGGTGGTGATCTCGCTGGTGCGACCGAG